>JBDSEL010000001.1:0-24709 GCA_039920065.1 Sphingomicrobium sp.
TGCATCTTCGATGCACCGACGCCAAGCGCCGCATCGCGGATCGAGGGCGGCACCGACTTGATGGCGTTGCGCCCGGCGATGACGATCACCGGCATGGTCATCAGCGCCAGCGTCAGCCCGCCGACCAGCGGCGCCGAACGCGGCAGGTTCATGACGTTGAGGAACACCGCCAGGCCAAGCAGGCCGAAGATGATCGACGGCACCGCGGCAAGGTTGTTGATGCTCACCTCGATCGCGTCGGTCCAGCGATTACGAGCCGCGAATTCTTCCAAATAGACCGCCGCCAGCACCCCGATCGGGAAAGCCAGGGCCATGGTCACCAGGATGGTCAGGAAGCTGCCCTTGAGCGCGCCCCACACACCGACCGAAGACGGATCGGTCGAATCCGATGCGCCGAGGAAATTGGCGTTGAACGCCGGGCGCAGCCCGTCCTTGGCCTTGAGCAAGGCGACGGTTCGCTCGCTCGCTGCATCGCCATCGTGCTTGGCCGCGACATCGACCTTGCTCGACACCGGCAACCACAAGTCGCGCCGGCCCGAGAGCATCTCCGGATCATCCAGGATGTCCTCGGTCAGCGCGCTGACCGCGCCGTCGCCGAACATGTCGGTCCCGGCCGGGCCATAAGCGCTGGTCGCGGCGGCGCTGATCGTGCTCGCCAAATCGGCCGAGAGTACGGCCTGGCGGGCGTCGGGTCCGGCAAGCGTTGCGGCGTCGAGGAACAGGTCGCTGCGCGCGAAATCGATCGGCAGCCGGGCCTCATATTGAACAAAGCCGCCCAACCCCTTGGCCGCCATCGTCACCAGCAGGAAGGCGAGGAACAGCAGCGAGGCGCCGACCGCCATCAGACCAAGCAGCCGAAAGCGCCGCTCGGCCGCATAGCGGCGGCGAACGCGGGTCGTCATGCCCGGCGAAGACCAGTGGCGATCGGCCGACCTACTCATATTGTTCCCGATACTTGCGCACGACGCCGAGCGCGATGAGATTGAGCACGAAGGTGATGAGGAACAGGGTCAGGCCGAGGGCAAAGGCGGCAAGCGTCTTGGCGCTGTCAAATTCCTGGTCACCGGTCAGCAATTGGACGATCTGGGTGGTCACGGTGGTGACGCTTGCAAACGGATTGGCGGTGAGGTTGGCGGCAAGGCCAGCGGCCATGACGACGATCATCGTCTCACCGATCGCTCGGCTGACGGCGAGCAGGACGCCGCCAATCACCCCCGGGAGCGCCGCTGGCAGGACCACCTTGAGGATGGTTTCGGAACGAGTCGCGCCCATTGCAAAACTGCCGTCGCGCATCGCCTGAGGTACTGCGGCGATACTGTCGTCGGCCATCGAGCTGATGAACGGGATGATCATGATGCCCATCACCAGGCCGGCCGCGAGCGCACTTTCGCTCGAGGCCGAGCTGATCCCGATCGCAAAGCCGAAATCACGCACCACCGGGGCCACGGTCAAAGCGGCGAAATAGCCATAGACCACCGTCGGCACCCCGGCGAGAATCTCGAGGATCGGCTTGAGCCAGGTGCGCACGCGCGGGGCTGCATATTGAGTGAGGTAGATGGCGCTCATCAGGCCCAGCGGCACCGCCACGATCATGGCGATGATCGCGCCGATGAAGAAGGTGCCCCACATCAATGGAATCGATCCGAACGCGCCGGACGAGCCAGCTTGGTCGGCGCGCAAGGCGGTCTGCGGGCTCCATTCGGTCCCGAACAGAAAGTCGCCGACCGGATAGAGGCGGAAAAAGCGCAGGCTCTCGAACATCAGCGAGAGCAGGATCCCGAGAGTTGTCAGGATCGCAATCAGGGATGCTCCGACAAGCAGCCCCATGAGCCAGCGCTCAACCCCGGTACGAGCGCGGAAGGTGGGCGTGCTGCGGCGCAGCGCAATCGCACCGCCGGCGAGCGCTGCAAGCACCGACAGCGCCACCGCGAGCATTCCATAGCGCCCCTCGGCAGCCGCGAACCGCGGGGCCAGTGCAACGCTTTCCGGGTTAAAGCCCTGCTCGCGGTCGCCGTGCGCGATCTCGCGCGCTTCGGACAGGATCGCCTGGCGCTGCATGTCGAAATCGGGCAGCGCTCGGCCCTCGGGGCTTGCAAGAACGGCTTGGTCGACCAGCCGCGACTGGACCGGCGCCCACATCGTTAGAATGAGCAGCGCCGGAAGCAGCGCCCACAGCAAAGCATAAGCGCCGTGATAGGTCGGCAGCGAGTGGAGCCGGCCGTTGATGCGCATGTGGCGGGCGCGGCGAAACGCCAGCAATCCCGCCAATGCCGCAATCATCAGGATCGCAATCAGTGCGATGCCCAGGTTCATGACCGGTTTCTAACCCCCCGACGGGCCTAGTTGAGCGTCGTCGGGTCGAGCGGCGCGAGCTCGCTCGCCTGCTTCGTCGCACCGGCCGCATCGGCGCCAAGGAACGGCACTAGGCCCTTCTTCTGCAGCGCACCGCCGGTGCCCCACATCTTAGCGAATGAAGCGATGAGGTCGCGCAGCTTGGGCTTGGCGACAAGGTGCTCACCCTTGACGTAGATGTAGAGCTTGCGCGCGCCCGGGTAGCTGAGGTCGGCGATCGTCTGTTCGGTCGGCGCGATACCGGCGATCGACACGGCGCGGATCTTATCAGCATTCTGTTCGAGGTAAGAGAAGCCGAGGATGCCAAGCGTGCCTGGATCGCTGGCCACCTTCTGGACCAGCAGATTGTCGTTTTCGCCGGCTTCGACGAAGGCACCATCCTCGCGCACCTTGGTGCAGATCTGCTTGTGCTTGGCCTCGTCAGACTTCTTAAGCGCGGCCATCGCCGGATCGCTGTTGCAGCCCTTTTCGAGGTAAAGGTCAACGAGGCTGTCGCGGGTGCCGCTGGTCGGCGGCGGGCCGAGGACTCGGATCTTAATCGGCGGCAGCGACGGGTTGACGTCCTGCCAGGTCTGGGTCTTGTTCGGGCCCTTGCCGAACGGATCAGCGGCCAGTGCCTTGTAGATGTCGGCCTGGGTCAGGTTCATCGCCGGGCCGCTCTTGCCCTCGATGACGGTCAAGCCATCGATGCCGATCGGAACTTCGATGATGTTCTTGACGCCGGCCGTGGCGCAAGCCTCATATTCACTCTTCTTCATTGGGCGCGAAGCATTGACCGCATCGGGGAATTTAGTCCCGACGCCGGCGCAGAATAGCTTCATGCCGGCACCCGTGCCGGTCGATTCGACGGTCACGCCGGTTCCGCCATTGGTGCGCATGAAATCTTCCGCCACCGCCTTGGTGAACGGATAGACGGTCGATGAGCCGACCACGCGGATGTCGCCGGTCGTGCCGCCACCCGAGTTCGAGCCGCAGGCCGCCAGCAGTGCTACGGCGGGAAGAATGAGCATGACCTTGTTCATGTTCGAAAATGTCCTTTCAAATGTCGGGAGGATTTCGAGTCACCTCTACCCACTCGACCTTCGCGCCTATGTGACGCTTTTGTTGCAATCGTGTGACAAGAGTTGGAAGTTCGTCTAGTCAGATCGCCTGGAGAAAAGTTCCCGACCTAAAGTCGTTTCGCCGCTACGAAACTTCGGCTCACCGATAATGTTGATCGATTGCATTTCAAAACGCATACTTTTGAGTATGTAGGCGCGAATCCGTTTCTGCCCACCAAATAAACGATTGGATAATGATGATCGACCCCGCCCTGTACCGGCGCGTCGACCGCCCGCTTTGCGCGATTGTCACCGGTGCCGCCAACGGCAACGGTGCGGCTTTCGCGCGCGCACTTTCAGCGCGCGGTGCGTCGCTGGTCATTGCCGATTGCGACGAGGTGGCGCTCGCCCGCCTGCGCCCTGAAATCGGCGCGACGGCGGTGCGCTGTGACATTCTTGATGAGCGCTCGGTCGGCAATCTGTTCACGGTTGCCGAGGAAGTTTTGGGCCATGTCGATTTGCTCATCAATGCCGCCGGCAACGGCTATATCCGTACCCTCGGCGTGCTGCGCGCGAGCCGCGAATTCGCCCGCCGCCCGCGGACCGAGCGCGCTTTCATCGTAAATCTCGCCGCCCAGTCCGATCCAGGCACCGTCGGATTTGAATATGCCGGCTCGAGGATTGCCTTCAGCCGACTTTCTGAAGGACTCGCCCGCGCGATTGAAAATGATGAGCTGAAAGTGTTCACGATCGACCGAATTGAAGAAGATTCCGCGATTTCGGACCTTGCCGAACAACTGGTTGGCCAATTAACAGTGGTATCTTCCGAAGCGAAAGGTGATGTTGCGCAAGGCTAGCGCAGTATTTACATCACGCTCCGGGTTGAGCCGACGGTCCAGTTCGTTTCAATGGAGCAGGAATCGTCGATGACTGATCCGAACCCGATTGTGCGAAAGAGCCGGGCCGCGACCAAGGTCGAAACCCGGCAGCGACTGCTCGATGCCGCGCGGGGAGTGTTTACGAGCGTTGGCTACCAGGGCGCAACGCTCGACGATATCGCCGCCAAGGCGGGTTATACCAAAGGCGCGCTCTACTGGCATTTCCCCAACAAGCAGGCGCTGTTCATGGCGCTAGTCAGCGATTCAATCGCCCAGAATATGAAGGTCCTTGCATCGCTTGCCGACGCGACCTCCGACGGCCCTAGTGCCGAGGCGCGGCTGGCAAGCTGGATCGACGGCATCGATGAACGCGAGACACTCCCCCAATTCGGCGTTGAACTGGAAATCGAGGCTCGCCGCGACCCCAGTTTCCGCGCCATCCATCAGGCCATGATCGCCAAGCATGAGGCGGCGCTGTGCGCATTTCTGGAGCGCTATTACGCATTGGTCGACCGGCGCCCACTGATGCCGATTGCGGACCTCGCAACCGCGCTCATCACGGTGTTCAAGGGCTTTTCGCTGGCGCGGCAAAACCGGCCCAATTCGTCGATCAACTCGGCCAAGGTCGTGCGGCTGCTGATGGGCATGCCGATCGCCTAGAGCCAGCGCAGCCGCCGCTGTGCTAGCAGGTGCCGGTGAGCGCCGATTTCCAGCAACAGATCCGTGATGAGGCCGAACGGCTTGGGTTCGTCGCGTGCGGCTTTGCCGATGCCCGCGGCCATGACGCGATGGGCGCAGGCCTCTATGATTGGCTCGAGGCCGGGCGCCACGGCGAGATGGGCTGGATGGAAGAGCGCGCCGGCCAGCGCCAGTCGCCGACCGCATTATGGCCCGAGGCACGCAGCGTCATCGCTTTGGCAATGAGCTATGCGCCGAAAGGCGATCCGCTGGCGCTCGCGGAGGAACGCGAGGTCGGGCGAATTTCCGCCTATGCCCAAGGAGGCGACTATCACAAATGGGTCAAGAAGGGGCTGAAAGCGCTGGCCCGGTTCATCGTCGATGGCGGCGGCGGGCAGCTCAAAGTGTTCGTCGATACCGCGCCGGTAATGGAAAAACCGCTGGCCCAGGCGGCGGGTATCGGCTGGCAGGGCAAGCACACCAATTTGTTGTCGCGCGATCATGGCAATTGGCTGTTCCTCGGGATCATCCTGACCAGCCTCGAGCTCACCCCCGACCCGCCGGCCAGCGAGGGCCAGCATTGCGGATCGTGCCGGCGCTGTCTTGAGGCCTGCCCGACCGACGCCTTCGACGGCCCCCACCGGATCGACGCGCGGCGCTGCATTTCCTATCTCACGATCGAGCATTCGGGCCCGATCCCGCTCGAATATCGGGCCGCGATGGGCAATCGCATTTACGGCTGCGACGACTGCCTGGCGGTGTGCCCGTGGAACCGCTTCGCCGAGGCGGCCAGCGCCAACCGCGCGTTCCTGCCGCGGGCCGAGCTTGCGGCGCCGCGACTGGCCGACCTCCTCCAGCTCGACGATGCCGCGTTTCGCGCATTGTTCGCGGGATCGCCGATCAAGCGCATCGGGCGCGACCGAATGGTCCGCAATTGCCTGATTGCAGCCGGCAATAGCGGCGAGCCGTCACTGACCGCGGTGGTCGAACTGCTGACTGGGGATTCCAATCCGGTGGTAGCCGAAGCCGCGGACTGGGCGCTCGATCAGCTGCGCGCTGCCTGAAAATCGGCGAGGCAGGTGGCTTCGGGCCGGTCGGCGCCCGAGGTCGTGCGGGTATCGACATGCTCGACCAGCGGGGCTCCGCCGCGCGCCGGCGGATAGAGATAGGCGTCGAGCACGCAGCCGGCTTTGCGGAATTGCAATTTGGTCCCATTGCCCTCGCGGATTTGCAAGGTCGGGACAACGCCCAGGCGATTGGCGATTTCCTGTCCGGTGAGCCCGATCAGCCCGGTCGGCCGAACCGCCGGCGCTACGTGTTCGGGGGTCGGTTGGGGCGCGGACGCGCAACCGGCGAGCGACAGGACAAGCGATGAGGCGAGGCTGAGTATGATACGGCGCATCGGGCGACGATGCCCATCCCCGCTGCGATGCGCAAGGTTGCGAAGCGCCCGCCCGCTCGGCTAGGCGCCGGGGCCACTCGCTTTCCCTTATCCCCGGAGCTTCAATGACCGACCGCCGCCTCGATGTGATCGCCATCGGCAATGCCATCGTCGATGTCATCGCCGATTCCGACGACGCCTTTCTTGCCGCCGCCGGCATGGCCAAGGGCGCGATGCGCTTGATCGACGAAGCCGAGGCCGACCGCCTCTACGCGGCAATGGCGCCGGCGCGCGAAACCAGCGGCGGCTCAGCCGCCAACACCGTAGCCGGGGTCGCGGCCCTGGGCGGCCGGGCCGGGTTCATCGGTCAGCTCGGCGATGACCAGCTGGGGCAGATCTTCAGCCACGATATTCGCAGTCTCGGGGTCGAGTTCCAAACGCCGGCGCTCGGCGGCATCGGCGCCACCGCCCGCTGCCTGATCCTCGTCACGCCCGACGCCCAACGGACGATGAACACCTTTCTTGGCGCCGCCCAGCGACTGTCGCCGGCCGCGGTCGACGAAGCCGCGATCACCGATGCCGCGATCCTCTACCTCGAAGGCTATTTGTGGGACCCCGACGAGCCGCGCGCGGCGATGCGCAAGGCGATCGACGTCGCCCGAGCCGCCGGCACGCGGGTCGCCTTCACCTTATCCGACATGTTTGTGGTCGAGCGCCATCGCGCCGATATCGAAGCACTGATGGACGATCGCCTGATCGACATCCTGTTCGCCAATGAGGTCGAGGCGCTGACACTGACGGGAGCGAGCAATTTCGAACGCGCGATCGCGGCCCTCGCCGGGCGCGTCGGGACCGCCGTGGTGACGCGCAGCGAGCAGGGCGCGATTGCGATCCGTGGCCAGCAGCGCGCCCTTGTCGCGGCCGAGCCGATCAAGCGATTGGTCGACACGACCGGCGCCGGCGACCTGTTCGCCGCGGGCTTCCTCAGCGGCGAGGCGCGCGGCCTTGGCCTCGACACCTCGCTACGGCTGGGGGCGATCGCCGCCGCCGAAGTCATCCAGCATTATGGCGCACGGCCCGAAGCCGACCTCAAGGCGCTTGCCGGCGCGCTGCTGGCCTAGCGAAAAAGGGGAGGCCGAAACCTCCCCTTCTCCAATTCTTTGTCGAAGCGCCCCTTAGCGGTCAGCGCCCGGGGGCGTTGCGCCCGGCATCGGCGGAACCGACGTCGGCGGCGCATTGGGGTCGAGTTCGGGAACGTCGATGATCCCGCGCCCGACGTGGCTGTGGCCGCGCGAGTAGCCGAAGTAGACCAGCAGCCCGATCGCGCCCCAACCAACCAGCACCATCTGAGCGATGAACGGCAGGTTGAGGTAAAGGCCGACGCAGCCAATGATGGCCAGCGGCGCGATAATGCCCACCGCCGGGGTGCGGAAGGGACGCTTGCGGTCCGGATCCTTCTTACGCAGGACAAGCACCGCGAGCGCCACCATGGCGAACGCGAACAAGGTCCCGGAATTGGAATAATCCGCCAGCTTGCCAACCGGCAGAAAGGCGGCCGCCAAGGTCACTACGATGCCGGTGAAGGCGGTAACGATGTGCGGGGTCTTGAACTTGGGATGGACCGAGGCGAGCTTTTCCGGAAGCAGGCCATCGCGCGCCATGACAAAGAAGATGCGGGTCTGGCCGAACATCATCATCAAGACCACCGACGGCAGCGCGATGAACGCCGCGACGCCCATCAGGTCGCCCAACCGCTCATAGCCGATCGAGCGCAGGACATGGGCCAGCGCTTCTTTGGAGCAGACCAAAGGTTCGCCAATTCCGCTGGCCACGATCGACTTGCACTGCGCCGCCATGTCGGCCGAGCCCGGCGCAAGCACTGCGCCGGTCGCACTGCGCACCGGATCGGCGCCGATCGCGCCAATCGCGCCGGCCGCGACCAGCAGGTAGAAAATGGTGCAGAACAACAGCGAGCCGATCAGGCCGATCGGCACGTTGCGCTGCGGGTTGATAGTTTCTTCGGCGGCGGTCGAGACAGCGTCGAAGCCGACATAGGCGAAGAAGATCGAGGCCGCAGCGCCGACCACGCCATAAGTGCCCCAGCCATTGGGAATGAACGGCTCGAAATGAGCACCGTTGAGAACCGGTAGCGTCAGTGCGACGAACACCGTCAAGGCGACTACCTTGACCAGCACCAGCGCCGAAGTGAAGCGCGCGCTTTCCTTGGTGCCAAGGATCAAAAGGCCGGTGACCAAGAGCGAAATAATGACCGCGGGCAGGTTGATCATCCCCCCCTGGCTTGGCCCAACCGCAAATTGCATAGGCCAGATAATGTCCCAGGATTTAAGCAGGCCGACGAAATAGCCCGACCAGCCGACCGCAACCGCGCTTGCGCCCACGGCATATTCGAGAATCAGCGCCCAGCCGACCGTCCAGGCGAGCAATTCGCCCATCACCGCATAGGTGTAAGTGTAAGCTGAGCCTGATACCGGCACCATTGAGGCCAGTTCGGAATAGCAGAGCGCTGCGACCGCGCAGACGGAGCCGGCGATGACGAAGCTGATGAGCATCGCCGGGCCGGCCTTTTGCGCCGCTTCGCTGGTCAGCACGAAAATGCCGGTGCCGATGACCGCGCCAATGCCCAGCATGGTCAGCTGGAAGGCGCCGAGCGAGCGATGAAGCCCCTTCTTTTCGGCCGTCGCGAGGATTGCATCGAGGGACTTAACGCGCCCTAGCAGTCCCGAATTACTTGCTTGAGTAGCCACAATATTCCCCTTGGCAAAAGCCTGTCCGCGCCGAGCCTAGCGGTTCGACAGACGGTGACAATCCCGTTTCTGCGACTCTGGCGCCTTTATCAGGCTAGCATCGGGCCGAGCGGACGGCCGCCGAACAGGTGGATGTGCAAATGGGGCACCTCCTGCCCGGCATCGCCGCCAGCATTGGCGAGCAGCCGATAGCCCCTGGCGGGAAGGCCCAAATTCCGCGCGATCTTGCCGATTGCGCGAACATAACCGCCGATTTCCGCATCGCTCGCCCGCGCCGAAAAGTCGTCCCACGAGACATAGGCGCCCTTGGGGATGACCAGCACGTGGGTCGGAGCCTGCGGTTTGATGTCATGAAACGCGAGCGAATGCTCATCCTCGTGGATCACCGTGCAAGGGATTTCGCGACGCAGGATTCGGGCGAAGATATTCTGGTCATCATAGGCTTGGGTGGCATCGACAGACATCAATTCGACTCCGCTTGACCGGGCGGACCGCGCCGCTAGGGACAAAGGCCATGAGCGAAGATACGCCCGAAAGCCTCATTCCATACGACGAGATTGTGCAGGATGCACTGCGCGCGGTGGTCGGGCGCGTGCTCAGCGAAGTCGGCGCCACCGGGACACTTCCGGGCGAGCATCATTTCTACATCACCTTCAAGACGCGCTTGCCGGGCGTGGCGATCCCCAAGCATTTGCTCGAACGCTTCCCGGACGAGATGACGATCGTCATCCAGCACCGCTTCTGGGACCTCAAGGTCAGCGACGAGGGCTTTACCGTCGGCCTGTCGTTCGGCGGCGTGCCTTCGACGCTGGTTGTGCCGTTCGCGGCGGTAACCCAATTCCATGACCCCGCGGTCGAGTTCGTCCTGACCTTCCAGACCAATATCGTCGAAGCGCCGATCGAGGACGAAAAGGCGCAGAATGATGAGCCCGAAGACGCCCCCATCGAGGCGCCGGCCGACGACGGATCGAACGTCGTGTCGGTCGATTTCACGCGCAAGAAATAGCCTGGGCCGCCGCCACCAACTTGTTTCGGGGTCGGTTTTCGAGCACTGCGGCAAGCCTCAGCATTGGCTGCTGGACAATATTCAGCATGACGGATCGGAACCATGACCAACACCCGCACCGAATATGACAGCTTCGGCCCGATCGAGGTCCCGGCGGACGCTTATTATGGCGCGCAGACCGAACGCTCGGTGCTCAACTTCCCGTTCGGATCGCACGAGCAGATGCCGCTGGAAATTGTCCACGCGCTGGGCTTCGTCAAACAGGCTGCGGCGCGCGTCAATGCGCGCATCGGCGGCCTCGACCCCAAGCTTGCCGAAGTCATCCAACAGGCCGCCGGTGAAGTCGCCCGTGGCGATCTCGACAACCAGTTTCCGCTGGTCATCTGGCAGACCGGGTCGGGCACCCAGTCGAACATGAACGCCAATGAAGTCATCGCTGGCCGCGCCAATGAAATCCTCAGCGGGGCTCGCGGCGGCAAGGACCCGGTCCACCCCAATGACCATGTCAACAAGGGCCAGTCGTCGAACGACAGCTTCCCCACTGCAATGCACGTCGCCGCCGCTCGAGCGGTGCGCTTGCGGCTCATTCCCGCGCTCACCATGATGCACGCGCGGCTGGCCGAGCAAGCGACCCGCTGGGACCATCTGGTCAAGATCGGCCGGACCCATTTGCAGGATGCGACGCCGTTGACATTGGGCCAGGAATTTTCCGGCTATGCCGCGCAGATCGAGGATTGCCTGGCGCGGATCGACGGTGTGATGCCGCGCGTCTTTCGCCTAGCCCAGGGCGGTACCGCGGTCGGCACCGGGCTGAATGCACCGGCCGGGTTTGGCGCGGCCTTCGCCAAGGAAATGGCCAACCTCACCCGGCTGCCGTTTACCTCGGCACCCAATAAGTTCGCCGAACTCGCCGCGCACGATACGTTGGTCGAGTTGTCAGGCGTGCTCAACACCATCGCCGTCGCACTGACCAAGATCGCCAACGACATCCGGCTATTGGGCTCCGGCCCGCGCTGTGGCCTGGGCGAACTCAAGCTGCCCGAAAACGAGCCTGGCAGCTCGATCATGCCGGGCAAGGTCAACCCGACCCAGGCCGAGATGCTGACCATGGTCGCGGCCCAAGTCATGGGCAATCACGTCGCCGTAACCATCGGCGGGCTCCAGGGCCACCTCGAGCTCAACGTGTTCAAGCCGCTGATCGGTGCCAACGTCATCCGTTCGATCAATCTGTTGTCGATCGGCATGGAAAGCTTCACCACCCGGATGCTCGATGGCGCCGAGCCCGATGAGGCGCGGATTGCCGAATTGATGAACCGCTCGCTGATGCTCGTCACCGCGCTGGCGCCGGAAATCGGCTATGACAATGCCGCGGCGATCGCCAAACATGCTCACAAGCACGGCCTGACGCTCAAGCAAGCGGGCCAAGCGCTCGACCTCGTCGACGAGGAAACCTTCGACCGGGTGGTCAAGCCCGAAACCATGCTCGGTCGCTAGACGTTTACAGCGCGAAATTCAGCCGCAGCCCGAAATTATCGATCCCCGGGTTCTGCCGACTGAACAGGGTAGCGTGGCTCATGTGCACCCAGCTCGCTTCGATCGAGGTTCGCGGCGCGATCTCCATGCCGACCGCTAGCTCGGGCTCGAACAGGATTCGGCTGCCGAACTCGATCTTGCCGTTGCCGGGCAGGTTGAAGTTGCGCGTCGAGCCGTTGTGCAGCGCCAGGCCTAGGCCCGGGCGGACATAGAGGCGGTGGCCGAAGCGCGCCGACAGGCCGACCGCCCCGTAACTGGTAGCACCCGAGGTGTTGACCGCGATAAAGGCGTAGGGCTGGAGTGGCGTTGCACCAATCCGCCCACCGCGCACCCCGGCCTGGACGTCGACGCCCTTTTCCACGCCGGAGAAAGTAAGCGGGGTGTCGACGTCATGGATATAGGCCCCGGCGAAGACTTCGGCGGCCTGAGCAGGCGCAGCGACGGTAAAGGCGAGCGCGGCCGCGGCCGCTGCGAGGGTGAGCGAGTGGTGCATCGAAAGCTTCCCTGAATTGGACTAGCGCTCGCTAAAGCGGTTTCTCCAAGCAATATCAAGCGCCTGCCTGCCATGCCTTGAGCGCATCGCTGGGCCACAACAGCATCCACAGGTTGAGCGTCAGATTGTCGCGGATGACCACCAACGGAACCAGTTCGAGCGCCAGCACCAAAGTGACCGAAGCCCACAATGGCAGGCGTCGCGCAGCAAGGAATCCAAGCGCCATCATGGCGATGTCGGCCATCGAATTGAGAACACTGTCGCCCGAATAACCGAGCGCGGCGGTCGCCTCGCGATAGCGGTCGATGATCAGCGGCGTGTTCTCAAGCACTTCCCAGACGGCCTCGATCAAGGTCGCGAGGGCGAAGCGCCAGCCAATCGGAAGCCGGCGCGCGGCGAGCCACAAGACGCCGTAAAACAAGAGCCCGTGGACGACATGACTGAGGCTGTACCAGTCGGCGATCATCTGGCTCGTCGTCGCCGAATCGCGCGCGTTGACCCACAAAGCGATGGTGCCGCAGGTGCAAATCGGCGAGCGACCCAGGGCGAGCAGGGCTGCGAGTGCGACGGCGACAATCGCTGCGGCGATGGCATAGGGGCGGCGCGAGGTTTGCATCGTCAGGGTGATGGCCGACGCATCGCGTCTTGCAAAGTCGGGCGCTTCGGCGGACACCGCCCCAATGCTACGCGTTTTCGGCCCCGGCTGCGGCGGCAAAATCATCGACGCCACCCGGGAGAAAATTCCCGCCAAGGCCAGCTGGATAGACCTTGAGGAGCCGACCGAGGCCGAGGAGGCGCTGGTTGAACGCTGCCTCGGCATCGACATTCCGACCCACGCCGAACTGGCCGAGATCGAGCCGTCGAGCCGATTGTACGAGCGTGACGGCGCCTTGTTCATGACGATCAGCGCGCTGACTGGAGTGACCGAAGGGGAGCCGACCACCGTCCCGATCGGGTTTGTGCTGGCCGGTAAGCGCCTGGTCACCGTGCGCCATGCGACGCCGAAGCCAATTCTTGCATTCCTCGATCATGCCCAGCGCGAACCGGACCTGGTCAAGGACGGGCCGACGGCCTTGCTACGTCTGCTCGATGCATTGGTCGATCGCCTGGCCGACGAGCTTGAGGTCGCGGCTGCGGAGATGGAGGTAATTTCGACCTCGGTCTTCGCGCGCAAGCTCGAAGCGCGGCGGATCAAGGCCGACGAGCTGACTCAGCGGCTGACCCAGGTCGGGCGTACCCAGACCCTGGTCGCGCGGGCACGCTATTCGGCGGTGACGACGGGGCGAATGCTCAGCTTCCTGCTCGGGTCGGGCATGTGGTCGGAGGGCAAGCATCGCGCCCAGCGCAATCACCTTGAAAGCATTGCGGTCGACGCCCGCGCGTTAACCGAACATGCCAGCTTCCTGACCGACAGCCTGACCTTTTTGCTCGACGCGACGCTGGGCCTCATCAGTATCGAGCAGAATGCAGCGATGAAATTATTCTCCTGGGTGGCCGCGGTGTTCCTTCCGCCGAGCGTGGTGGCGGGCTTTTTCGGAATGAATTTCCATTATTTCCCGGCGCTGGCCTGGGCGCCCGGATCGCATGCCGGGCTAATCATCATGATCGGCAGCGCGATCCTGCCCTATGCCTATTTCAAGTGGCGGCGCTGGATCTGAGTCCCTTGAGACAAGCGCTCGGTTTGCGGGGCGAACAGTCGGTTGCTAAGGCGCGGCCACAGTCTTTCGCGCCATCTGCGCTAACAAGGAACGCCCAGTGATCCCGACCGGCCAGGACAGCCTCGACACCCGCTCGACCCTCGACGTCAATGGCAAGAGCTATGCCTATTATTCGCTGAGCAAGGCGGCCGCGACCCTCGGCGATATCGACCGGCTGCCGTTTTCGATGAAGGTCCTGCTGGAAAATCTGCTGCGCTTCGAGGATGGGGTGACGGTTACCCGCGACGATTTGCAGGCGATGGTCGACTGGCTGAAAGAGCGCCGGGTCAGTCGCGAGATTCAATATCGTCCGGCGCGGGTGTTGATGCAGGACTTTACCGGCGTGCCCGCGGTGGTCGATCTGGCGGCGATGCGCGATGCGATGAAAAGTCTTGGCGGCGATGCCCAGAAGATCAATCCGCTGGTCCCGGTTCACCTGGTCATCGACCACAGCGTGATGGTCGACGAATTCGGCACTCCGCAAGCGTTCGGCCGCAATGTCGAGCTGGAATATGCCCGCAATGGCGAGCGCTATGAATTCCTCAAATGGGCGACCCAGGCGTTCGACAATTTCAACGTCGTGCCGCCCGGCACCGGCATTTGCCACCAGGTCAATCTGGAGCATATCGCGCAAACCGTATGGTCGAGCCCCGACCAGTCGGGCGTCGATGTCGCCTATCCCGATACGTTGGTCGGGACCGATAGCCACACGACCATGGTCAATGGCCTGGGTGTGCTCGGCTGGGGCGTCGGCGGAATCGAGGCCGAGGCGGCGATGCTCGGCCAACCGGTCAGCATGCTGATCCCAGAAGTTGTCGGCTTCCGCCTCGATGGCGAACTCAACGAAGGCATTACCGCGACCGATCTAGTGCTGACGGTCACCCAGCTGCTGCGCGCCAAGGGTGTGGTCGGCCGCTTCGTCGAATTTTACGGCCCCGGGCTCGACCACCTCAGCCTCGCCGACCGCGCGACCATCGCCAACATGGCGCCCGAATATGGAGCGACCTGCGGCTTCTTCCCGATCGACGGGCGGACACTTGAATATCTGCGCCTGACCGGCCGCGACGAGGAGCGCGTGGCACTGGTCGAGGCCTATGCCAAGGCGCAGGGCTTGTGGCGCGACGCGGCCGCCCCCGACCCCGCCTTCACCGACACGCTCGAGCTCGACATGGCCTCGATCCAGCCTTCGCTGGCCGGGCCCAAGCGGCCGCAGGACCGGGTCGTGCTGGGCGATGTCGACGAACAGTTCAACGGCGAGCTGCGCAACGTCTACAAGAAAGACAGCGACCCGCGAGTGCCGGTCGAGGGCATGGATCATGACCTTGGCAATGGCGACGTCGTCATCGCCGCGATCACCAGCTGCACCAACACCTCCAATCCCTCGGTGCTGATCGGTGCCGGGCTCGTCGCCCGCAAGGCCCGCGCCAAGGGCCTCAAGGTCCAGCCGTGGGTCAAGACCAGTCTTGCCCCAGGCAGTCAGGTAGTGACCGACTATCTCAACGCCAGCGGCCTGAGCGAAGATTTGAATGCGCTCGGCTTCGACCTCGTCGGCTATGGCTGCACGACCTGCATCGGCAATTCCGGGCCGCTTCCCGAGGCGATTAGCAAGGCCATCAGCGATCACGATCTGGTCGCCGCCAGCGTTCTCTCGGGCAACCGCAATTTCGAGGGCCGCGTATCTCCCGACTGCCGCGCCAACTACCTCGCCTCGCCGCCGCTGGTGGTGGCGTTCGCGCTCAAGGGCACGGTGCGCACCGACATGGTCAACGAACCGATCGGAATCGGCAGCGATGGGCAGCCGGTGTTCCTCAAAGACATCTGGCCGTCGAACGCGGAAATCCGCGCGATGATCGACCAGCATGTTCATTCCGAAATGTTCCGCACGCGCTATGCCGACGTCTATCGCGGCGACGACAAATGGCGCTCGATCGAGGTCAAGGCCGGCGCGACTTATGGCTGGCCTGCGGGTTCGACCTACATCGCCAATCCGCCCTATTTCACCGGCATAACGATGACCGCGGTGGCGCCCGGCGATATCGTCAAGGCGCGGGCGCTGGCGCTGTTCGGCGATTCGATCACCACCGACCACATTTCGCCCGCCGGCGCGATCAAGCCCGACAGTCCGGCCGGTCGCTATCTGCTCGAGAATCAGGTGACTCGGGCCGAATTCAACAGCTATGGCGCGCGGCGCGGCAATCACGAGGTGATGATGCGCGGCACCTTCGCCAACATCCGGATCAAGAACCTCATGCTCGACGGAGTCGAAGGCGGCTTTACGAGATATTGCGGCCCGGGCGTCGAGCGCGGCGAGCAGATGGCAATTTACGACGCCGCCATGGCCTATCGCCACGACAGCACGCCGTTGGTGATCATCGCCGGCAAGGAATATGGCACAGGCAGCTCGCGCGACTGGGCGGCAAAGGGCACGGTGCTGCTCGGAGTCAAGGCGGTTCTGGCCGAGAGCTTCGAGCGCATCCACCGCTCCAATCTGGTCGGCATGGGCGTGCTTCCGCTGCAGTTCCAGGACGGCGAGAATGCGGCTTGCTTCAACCTCGACGGGAGCGAGAGCTTCACCATCGTCGGGGTCGAGGACATCGAGCCGCGCCAGGACATTGCGGTCGAAGTGACCCGGCCCGACGGCTCCAGCTTCCACATCACCGCACGCTGCCGCATCGATACCTATAACGAACTTGAATATTACCGCTCGGGCGGGATCCTGCAGTACGTGTTGAGAAAGCTGGCGGCGCAATGACCGAAGGCGCGCTGGTCGGCTCTTGCCACTGCGGACGGGTGCGGATCTCCATTCCCGGCAAGCCCGATCAGATCACGCACTGCAATTGCAGCCTGTGCAGCAAGACTGGCTTCCAGGGGATTTATTACCCGTCCGACGCCGTCTCGATCAACGGCGAGGTCGACGATTACGTCCGCGCCGATTCGAACCCCGCCTGCATCGCCCAGCACCGCTGCCGCCAATGCGGTATCGCGACCCACTGGACGCCGCTGACCGACCCGCCGCACGAGCGGATCGGGATCAATGCCCGGCTGTTCGACCCCAGTCTTTTCGCCGACGTCGAGGTGCGCGCAGTCGACGGGCGCAGCTGGCCCTTATGAACGCGACCGATCTTGCCATCGAAGTTGTCGGCTGGGCCGGAGCATTGCTTATCCTGCTCGCCTATTTGCTGCTTTCCGCGGGCAAGCTTACCGGCCAGTCGCGCGCTTATCAGTGGATGAATGTCGCCGGAGCCGCAGGCTTCATCGTCAATGGCTGGGCGCATCGCGCTTTGCCATCGACCACGCTCAACGTCGTCTGGATGGGAATCGGGATCGTGGCCTTATGGAACATCGCCAAGCGCACCAAATCGTCGATCTGAGCCACGTCATCGAAGAGGGCATGGTTACCTTCAAGGGCTTGCCCGGACCGCACCTCTGCGACTTCTGGTCGCGCGCGGCGTCGGCGGGCAATTACGACGATGGCTCGACCTTCCAGATCGGGCGCATCGACATGGTCGCCAACACCGGCACCTACGTCGATGCGCCCTTCCACCGCTTCGCTGATGGCCAGGACTTGAGCGAGCTTACGCTGGAATCGCTTGCCGACCTCGACGGGCTGGTAGTGCGCGCGCCGTTCGAAAATGGGCTGGCGGTCGATGTCGCTGCACTCGCGGGCATGGATGTCGCCGGCAAAGCGGTGCTGGTCGCGACTGGCTGGGACCGCCACTGGCGCAGCGAGCCCTATTATAGCGACCATCCGTTCCTGACCGCGGCGGCGGCCGAGTGGCTGGTCCAGGAAGGCGCCGCGTTCGTTGGCATCGACAGCCACAATATCGACGATACTCGCACGCGCTCGCGCCCCGTCCACACCACGCTGCTGGGCGCCGGGATCCCGATCGGCGAGCATCTCACCAACCTGGCGGCACTGCCCGATTCGGGTTTCCGCTTTGCAGCGGTGCCGCCCAAGGTGAAGGGCATGGGGACCTTCCCGGTTCGTGCTTACGCCTTGATCGGGCTCTGAAAATAAGCGATTTCAAGGCTGCTAGTGCGCGTGAGGGGGAGTAAGCCGTTGCAAATCCGAAATCTGTTGGCCGTGACCGCGGTGATCTCGGTGGCTTTGTCTGGCTGCTCGTCGCGCCCGCGCTCGTTCGCACCGACCCTGTCGGCACCGCCTGCCGACCAAGCCGCGCTCGACCGCGCCATCGCCGATTGTCAGGCGCTGTTCGTCGCTGGCAAGCTCGACAGCAACGGGCGCCTGGCGTCGGCCGGAGCCGCTGCGGGTGTCGGGGCGACGACCGTGGTCGCGGGCGGCGCGACCGCCGCCGCCGTGGCCGGATATGGCGGCCTGGCGGTGGCGTCGGCAACGATCGTCCTGCTGCCCTTCGCCATTGTCGGCGGCGCGATCGGCATGTCCAAGATGAAACGGGCGCGAAAAGAGAAAGCGATAAAGGCGGCAATGGGCGGCTGTCTTCAGGAGCGTGGCTTTGCGGTTCAAGGCTGGACCCGCTCGCCCCAGGGTGCGACGGCAACGGTCGGTACACCCGCCGACAGCTCGGTCCCTGCGCCGAGAAATTAGCCCAGGCTTGGCCCGAGCCAGTCGGGCAGGATCGCGCCGTCCGGGATGGCGTCGAGCCGGGCGTGAACCACGGACAGGCCCAGATCGGGGTAGCAAGCGCGGGCGCCGGGGACTTGCCCCGCAACCACGAACAGGCGCCGGTTGATCTTCGAGCGCCAGTTCATGCGAGCGGTATTTTCCTGGCCGACGAAGCAGCCCTTGGTGAAGCTGACGCCGCTGAGCTCGGCCGCATTGCATTCGAGCCAGAGCAGGTCGCCAAGCTCGGCCCGGCCTTCGCACACGCCGAGGCCAAGGCGGTGCTCGCGATAAATGTCCTCCTGCGATATTTGGAGTCCTGGCGCGCCAATCCACCGCCGACCCACGGCGGGCAAGCGCGGATCGTCGACGCCTTCGCTACCGTCTTTCGACCAGTGGATCGCCAATTCATCGTCGCGCGCAATCGTGATTGCTCGGCGCAATCGGTAGAGCGAAAGGCGCTTGGCGAGGTCGTCCGCGGCATCGGCTTCGCAATCGAGGAGCAGATCGTCGCCATCCGCCCACACCATGAAATCGAACATACATTTGCCTTGCGGAGTCAGCAGCGCGGTCCAAATTGGCAACGGGCCGGCGACATCGCTGGTGACCAAGCCCTGGAGGAAGCCGCGCACATCGTCGCCGCTCAGCCGCAGGAGCGCGCGGTCGGTGAGGGTGGATTGGGCCATTGCCATTAGCTAGGGAGGCGCAGTGACCGACACAATCACCATCCGCCGACCCGACGACTGGCACGTCCATTTGCGCGACGGCGACATGCTTGAAAAAGTCGCGCCGTTTACCGCGCGCCAGTTCGCCCGGGCGATCATCATGCCGAACCTGGTCCCGCCGGTGACGAGCGTCGCTGCGGCAAGCGCCTATCGGGAGCGGATCGTGGCCGCGGCGGGACCGGGCTTCACGCCGTTGATGACCTGTTACCTGACCGACCGCAGCGATCCCAACGAGGTCGAGCGCGGCTTTCGCGACGGCGTATGGGTTAGCGCCAAGCTCTCTCCCGCCGGCGCGACCACCAACAGCGACAGCGGCGTAACCGAAGTCGCAGCCATCCGCGCGGTGCTGGAGCGGATGGAAAAGATCGGCATGGTGCTGTGCGTCCACGGCGAGGTCACCGATCCCGCAGTCGACGTGTTCGATCGCGAGGCGGTGTTCATCGAGCGGATTCTGCGCGGGATCGTTGACGATTTCCCAGCGCTCAAGATCGTGTTCGAACATATCACCACTGCCGACGCTGCCGACTTCGTGATGGACAGCGCGGACACGGTCGCGGCGACGGTCACCCCGCAGCATCTGATCATCAACCGCAACGCAATGCTGGTCGGGGGCATTCGCCCGCATCTGTATTGCCTGCCGGTTGCCAAGCGCGAGGCCCACCGGCTGGCGGTGCGCGCGGCGGCAACCTCGGGCAGCGCCAAATTCTTCCTCGGCAGCGACAGTGCGCCGCACGCCCGCAGCGCCAAGGAAAGCGCCTGCGGCTGCGCCGGCATTTTTAACGCGCCTTACGCGCTCGAACATTATGCCCAGGTGTTCGACGAAGAGGGGGCGCTGAGCCGGTTCGAGGCCTTCGCATCAATCAATGGCGCGCGCTTCTACGGATTACCGGTCAATGAAGGGATGGTGACGCTCGAGCGGCGCGCCGCCGCCGTTCCGGCCGAGATCGACGGGCTGGTGCCGTTCGGTGCCGGCGAAACCCTGGACTGGTCGCTGAAGGCCTAGTTGCCGGGGCCGAAGCCGGTGGTGCCGATGACTTCAGCGAAATGGTCCTCGAGCTTGGAATAGCATTCGCAGCTACGCCGCTTGAGCCCGTCGCGATCGACCACTTGCATCACGCCGCGGCCGGTAGTGATCAGCCCCTCGTCGATCAGCGAGCGGATCACTGTGTTGACGGTGGTGCGCTGAACGCCGAGCAAATCGGCGAACGCTTCCTGGGTCAGTTCGATGCGGTCGCCGGCGCGGTCCTGCGCATGGAGCAACCAGCGCGCGGCACGCTCAGGGATCGAATGAAAGGCATTGCAGGCTACCGACTGCATGATCTGCGACAACAGGAAATCGGAAAAGCGGCAGAAGATGTTGGCGATGAAGCCCGAGCGTCGCTTGGCTTCCTCAAGCGCGCGCATCGGCACGCGAATAGCCGGGCCACCGGTCAGCGCTACGGCGCGCGCGAAGACCGGCGCATGGCCGCAGCTGATGATTCCGCCAACCGCGCCTTCACGGCCGATCGAGGCGACTTCGATCGAGCGCCCGCCAGCCAGCTCGACCCCCATGGAAATCATCGTCTCGCCGATCGGGAAGATGGTCGATTCGACCTGGTTGCCGCGCTTGAGAACGACATTGCTGGGCTTCAATTCAACCAGCGTCCCGTGCGGCAGGACCAGGTCGCGCGCCTCATCGGAAAAGGTCGCAAGCAACCGGTTGCCGGCAAAGGCGGCGGCGATATCTCTCGCCTCGTGCACGTCGATGTTCATTTGCCCGACTCGCCCCCAACACGCCGCGTCCACGCGACGGGCATCATTACGCCTGTGAAGCGAGTGCGCTCAAGGCTTTTCCCAATCAGTGGCACTTGAACCGTTCGAACGGCTCGAGGCAGGCGCGGCAGCGCCATTGCGCCTTGCACGGAGTGGCGCCGAAGCGGCTAACTTCCTCGGTATCGCTCGATTGGCATTGCGGACAGGTGGCGGTCGCGGCTTCGCTGGGCGGGGCAATGCCATAGTCGTGGAGCTGCGCGCGGCCGCGCTCGCTGATCCACGCTGTCGTCCACGGCGGGAATAGCACGCGCTCGATCAGGATGTCGCCGAAGCCGGCCGCGTCGAGCGCACGGCGGATGTCTTGTTCAATCGCAATGGTCGCCGGACAACCGGTGTAGGTCGGGCTGACCAGCACGCGCGGCGGATTGTCGGCGATGCCGCGCACAATGCCCAGATCCACGATCGAGATGACCGGGATTTCGGGGTCTGGAACCTGGTCCAGCACGGCCATGATGGCGGCTGTGTCGAGAAGTACCGTGGTGCTCACGGCGACAAACTACACCCGTTCGAGGATCAGCGCGATGCCCTGGCCAACGCCGATGCACATGGTCGCCAGCGCATGGCGGCCGCCCGAGCGCTGCAGCTCCTCGGTCGCGGTCAGAACCAGCCGTGCGCCCGACATGCCGAGCGGGTGGCCGAGCGCGATGGCCCCGCCATTGGGGTTCACGTGGGCGGCATCGTCGGCCAGGCCGAGCATGCGCATCACCTGCAACCCCTGAGCAGCGAAAGCCTCGTTCAACTCAACGATGTCGATGTCGCCGATGCCCAGGCCGAGGCGGGCGAGCAGCTTCTCGCTGGCCGGCGCCGGGCCGATGCCCATAATCCTGGGCTCGACCCCGGCACTCGCCGCACCGAGGACCCGGGCGCGCGGGGTCAAGCCAAATTTGTCGACCGCGGCCTGGCTGGCGACGATGATTGCGGCCGCGCCATCGTTGACGCCCGAGGCGTTGCCAGCGGTGATGGTGCCGTCGCGGCGGGTGATCGGCTTCAATTGAGCCAGTTTTTCGGCCGTTACTTCGCGCGGGTGCTCGTCGCGATCGACGATGATCGCATCGCCCTTGCGTTGCGCGATGGTCACCGCGACAATCTCGGCGGCGAAGCGGCCATTGGCCTGGGCAGCGGCGGCGCGGCGCTGGCTTTCGGCGGCAAAGCGATCCTGGTCCTCGCGCGAAACGCCGAACTGCTGGGCGACATTCTCGGCCGTCTCGGGCATTGAATCGATTCCGAACTCGGCCTTGAGCTTGGCGTTGACGAATCGCCAGCCGATCGTCGTGTCATAGATCGCATTGGCGCGGCTGAAGGCGCTGTCGGCCTTGGGCATGACGAACGGCGCTCGGCTCATGCTTTCGACGCCGCCGGCGATCATCAGTTCGGCCTCCCCCGCCTTGATCGCCCGCGCCGCCATGGCGACCGCATCCAGGCCCGAACCGCACAGGCGATTGACGGTCGTTCCGGGGACCGCAGTGCCGAGGCCGGCGAGCAAGGCCGCCATCCGCGCAACATTGCGATTGTCCTCGCCCGCCTGATTGGCACAGCCCAGGATGACGTCGTCGACATGGGCCCAGTGGACGTCCGGATTGCGTGCCTTGAGCGCGGCCAGCGGGATCGCGGCGAGGTCGTCGGCGCGGACGCTCGACAAGGCCCCACCGTAGCGGCCGATCGGGGTGCGGACAGCGTCACAGATAAAGGCGTCGGTCATTTTGCTCCTTCGAGACAAGCCTTCAGCTCGCTATGCTGAGCGAAGTCGAAGACGCGTCGCAAAGGACGCATTAAATCACGCCCCGCCGCATCTGGTCGAGCTCGATCGATTCGAACAGCGCTTTGAAATTGCCTTCGCCAAAGCCTTCGTTGCCTTTGCGCTGGATGATCTCGAAGAAGATCGGGCCGATGACGTTCTGGGTGAAGATCTGCAGCAGCAGTCCCTGGCCCTCGGTCGGCGCACCGTCCATCAGGATATTGCGCTTTTCGAGTTCGGCGAGGTCTTCGTCGTGCCCCTCGATGCGTTGCGGCAGCATTTCGTAATAGGTGTCGGGCGTATCCTGGAAGGGAATGCCGCGAGCGCGCAACGTGTCGACCGAGGCATAGATGTCGGACGATCCAAGCGCGATATGCTGGATACCCTCGCCCTTATATTCGCGCAGGAATTCCTCGATCTGGCTCTTGTCGTCCTGACTTTCGTTCAACGGAATGCGGATCTTGCCGCAGGGCGAAGTCATCGCCTTGGAGAACAGGCCGGTGACCTTGCCCTCGATGTCGAAATAGCGGATTTCGCGAAAGTTGAAGAGCTTCTCGTAGAAGCCGGCCCAGGTTGCCATATTGCCGCGATTGACGTTGTGGGTCAGGTGATCGACGTAAGTCAGATTGCTGTAGGCGCTCGTCTCACGCTCTTTCCAGTCATCGTGAAACTGGAAATCGGCGTCGTAAATCGTGCCTTTGTCGGCATAGGTATCGACGAAGAACAGGCGCGATCCGCCAATGCCTTCGATCGCCGGAATATCCAGCTCGCCATCGCCCTTGGCGACATGGATGTCGGTTGCACCCAAGGACAGAGCGCGGGCATGAGCCACCTGCGCATCCTTGAATCGAAATGCCATGGCGCAGGCGCTTGGCCCGTGATCGCGCGCATAATCCTCGGCATAGCTGCCGGGCTCGGCATTGATGATGAAATTGCAGTCGCCCTGGCGGTGCAAGGTGACGTTCTTACTTTTGTGGCGAGCGACTTCGGGAAAGCCCATTTTGGCGAACAGATCGCGCAGCGGCTCGATATCCGGCGCGGTATATTCGACAAATTCAAAGCCGTCGGTGCCCATCGGATTTTCGAGGCCGAGCGGGCCGAGATCGGTGCCGGTCTTGGGATCGGCGGTGGTAGCCATATGCGCACTCCTTCAGTCGCCGACGCTCTGCGCCGCAGAACGGTGGAATTCAAGAGAATCGCATTTCGTCATTGCGAGGAGCGCAGCGACGACGCAAGCCAGCTGGACTGCTTCGCTCCGTGCGCAGTGACGAGGAGGTGTTTATGACCATTCCAGCCGGTTGGACCCCAAGCGACGACGGCAAGGCGATCGAGCGCCGCTTCACCTTTACGGATTTCTCCGAGGCCTTCGCCTTCCTCACCCGCGTCGCGCTCCACGCCGAGAAAGTCGATCACCACCCCGAGTTCACTTCGCGGTGGAACCGCGTCGACTTCCGCCTGACCAGCCACGACGCGGGCGGCGTGACCGAACGGGATGCGGCGTTAGCGGAGGCGATCGACGGGTTGGTGAGCTAATGTCCGCAATGGGTGAAAAGCGGACATTCGGTTGCGCACCCGGGACCCACCGATTTTCAGCCGTAGCAACCAGTGCCGCGCTGGCCCTCGCTGGGCATCTGGTCCAGAAGCGCCGTCATGGACGATGAGTTCGAACTCTATGACCTGAAGGTGGAAGTGGTCGCCCCGCCGGGCGCCGTCCTGTGGTGCAATGCCGCGGCGGGCGACTGGTTCGAGCTGCGAGGGGAGCTGCTGCACCTACCGCCGGGACAGGGCTTTTCCATCTATTCACTGGCCGCCGTGCTCCCCTTCCTAGCCGCGAAGCAACGCCAAACCGAGCCTAGCGACTGGATGGACAGCGACGCCGAAATCGCGTGCCCGGATCCGAATTGTCCGTCACGCCTGCGCATCACGCGCATGGGCAAGCGCCGCTTCCATCGCTCCGAGACTACGGCGACCGTCAAGCGGTGAGCGTGGAACGCGTCACCCTGGCGCCGGGCCACGAGATTTCGCGGCTGAT
>JBDSEL010000002.1:0-3485 GCA_039920065.1 Sphingomicrobium sp.
CGCGCGACAAACCCACTTTGGCATCGCTTGCCGAAAACCGCTGAACGGCATGGCCATCGCCAGTCCGCGCCCATTGCCAAGAGGAAGTGACTTGACCGAACGTACCGCCGACACCGCCGCCCCCGCCTCGCCGCTCACCGAAGCGGTCGAGCAATTGCACGCGCTGGTCCTCAAGTCGCTTGACGACGACCAGGCCCAGGAGGTCGTCTCGATCCCGCTTGGCGGCAAGTCGAGCATTGCCGATTTCATGGTTGTCGCGACCGGTCGATCGACCCGCCAGGTGGCGTCCATGGCCAATAAGCTGGCCGACCGGATCAAGCAGGAAACCGGCCGCATCGCGCGGATCGAGGGGCTTGCTGCGGCCGATTGGGTACTGATCGATGCCGACGACATCATCGTCCACATTTTCCGCCCCGAAGTACGGAATTTTTACAATCTCGAGCGAATGTGGTCTTTTGGCGATGATGAGGATCGTGGCGCCGCAGCGGCGCGTGGGTGAGGTCAATGCGTTTTAACTGGGTCACACTGCCGGTTTCAATGGTCGCGCTGGCCTTGGCGCAGCCGGCGCTTGGCGCAAGTTCGCCGGCGCTGCAGGCGATCGAACAGCAGCTCCAGGGCCTGGTCTCGACCAAAAGCGCTGACGTCGGCATCGCCGCCATTGACCTCGCGACGGGCGAGAACATCAACGTCAAGGGCAACACTCCCTTTCCAATGGCCAGCACGATGAAGATTGCGGTTGCGGCCTCCTATCTGGCGCAGGTCGATCACGGTCGCCGCTCGCTCGGGGATTCGATCGGTAAATCGACCGCTCGGGCCCAACTTGAGCGGATGATGATCCATTCCGACAATGCCGCGACCGATCGCCTGATTCACAATCTGGGCGGGCCCAAGGCAATCCAGGATTTCCTCGACTTCCACCGCGTCAGCGGAATGCGCGTCGACCGCAACATCGCCCAATTGCTCAAGGATCCGCGCGACCTGTGGGACCGCCGCGACAGCAGCACGCCGCTGGCCATGGCGCAGTTCCTGCGCCGCCTCGACCGCGAGGCGATATTGTCGCCGTCGAGCCGCGCGGTCTTGTTCGACATGATGCGCCGCTGCGAAACCGGCAAGAACCGGATGAAAGCGCTGCTTCCGGCCGATGCCCAGGTCCAGCACAAGACCGGCACGCTCAACGGCTATACCAGCGATGTCGGCTACATCTCGCTGCCCGACGGACGCCGGGTCGCGCTTGCAATCTTTGCCCGCGGCGGCGCCGACCGCCCGCGCACCATCGCCGAGGCTGCCCGAACGCTCTACGACGGGTTCCGCTCGGTTATCACGTGGAATTTCCGGCCGCCGCTAACGTCCGGCCAGTAGTGCTTCTGCACATCGTCGCCCGCGGGAAAATCGGTCGTTCGAGCGAGGCCGAACTGGTGGAGCGATATCTGAAGCGCATCGCCTGGCCGACGCGGTTGACCGAATTGCCCGACAGCGGCGGCAAGGTGCCCCCCGAGGAACGCGATGCAGCGCTGATCGTGCTCGACGAAAAGGGCCGCGACTTGAGCTCGGTCGAGCTTGCCCGATTGCTCGCGCAGTGGCGCGACGGGGGCCGGCGCGAGGCGCGCTTCCTGATCGGTGCCGCCGATGGCCACGACCAGGCCGAACGCACCCGTGCTGATCTTGTCCTGTCATTCGGCAAGGCGACTTGGCCGCATTTGCTGGTTCGCGCGATGCTTGCCGAGCAGTTGTTCCGAGCGACCGCGATCGTTGCCGGTCATCCCTATCACCGCGACGGCTGAGATGGTTCGCCGGGCGCTGATCCTGTTGCTCGCCTTGCCCCTCGCCGGGGCGGCGGCCGCGCTCGATCCGCTCAGCGACGACCTCGCCGTCGCCCAAGCCGAGCAAGCGTCGGCGGAAACTCGCCTGGGCAAGCTCGAAGCGGCGGCGGCGGAGGCGGGTAGCACGGCGCAAAAGCTGGCGCGCGATCGCGCCGCGGCCAGCGCCGCGATCGACGCCGCCGAGGCGCGCATTACCGCCGCCGAAATCATTCTTCGCGCGCGCTCGCAGCGCCTCGCCGCCTATCGCCGCTCGATGGTCGAGGTGCAGCGCCCGGTGTCGTCGCTCCTCGCCGGGCTGGCGATGATGGGCGAGCGGCCGCCGATCCTGGCCCTGGCCGATCGCGGCGGGGTCGAGCAGTTGGTACGGACGCGGATATTGCTCGATTCGACGCTGCCTTACGTTCGCGCCCGCTCGGCTGCGCTGCAGGCCCGAGTGCGCGAAGGCGAGCAGCTGGAGGGGGAGGCCGCCAGAGCGCGCGCCGCGCTGATCGCCGACCGCGCGTTGCTCTCCGAGCGCCAGAAGGGCTTCATCGCGCTGGAGGACAAGGCGACGCGGGCCGCGGTTACCGCCGGTGGCCTGGCGCTGACCGCAGGCGACCGAGTGCTGGCCGGGCGCGACGCACTGGATGCCGCGGCGGGCCAAAGGTCGGCGACAGCGCGGCGGATGGCCGCGGAATTGCTGGCCGAGGATCCGGTGCCCATGCGCCAGGGAGGCAATCTCCAGCCTCTCGCCGTGACCCCTTTCGCCTTTACGCTTCCGGCCGATGCGCCGGTCGTTCGTGGCCTGGCCGAAATCGATCGCGGCGGGGTGCGGTCGCGCGGGATTACGCTTGGCACTGCTCGCGGCGCGGCGCTTATTGTGCCGGCCGACGGCGTCGTCCGCTTCGCCGGCCCGTTCGAGGAATTCGACGGAATCGCGATCATCGAGCATGGCGGCGGCTGGATCAGCCTGATCGTCAACCTGGCGACCACAATAACGCCCGGCCAGCGGGTCGTGCGCGGTGAAGTGCTGGGCCGGGCGCTGGGACCGATCGACGTTGAACTGTCCCGAAATGGGCGACACGTTTCCCCGGCCATAATCGCAGGTTCATCAAACGCCCTGTTCAAAGGGCGCTGATCGCGGTTAAACGCCGCGAACGAGAGGACTCGAGCCGATGAAATTCATGCGCATTGCTCTGCCCCCGCTCGCGCTTGCTGGCGCGCTGGCCTTAATTCCGGCCAGTGCGGCCCAGGCGGCGGTCGAAACCACCGATTACAAACAGCTCGAAAAGTTCATGAGCGTCTATGAACGGGTCAAGACGAGCTACGTCGACAAGGTTGACGACAAGACCCTGATCAAAGGCGCGATCGACGGCATGCTGGCAGCGCTCGACCCGCATTCCAACTATGCCGAGGAAAGCGATTTCGAGACTCTCAAGACCACCACCGACGGCAATTACGGCGGTCTCGGGATCACCGTCGTGGTCGAGGATGGAACGGTCAAAGTTCTCGCCCCGACCGAGGACACGCCGGCCGATCGCGCCGGGATCAAGGCCGGCGATTACATCACCCACATCGATCATGAGCTGCTCTACGGCCTGACGCTCGACGAGGCCGTGGCCAAGATGCGCGGCGACCCCGGCAGCAAGACCGAAATCACGATCGTTCGTCCGGGCCGGGCCAAAG
>JBDSEL010000003.1:0-12364 GCA_039920065.1 Sphingomicrobium sp.
GAGGAGCTCGCCGAGCGCCTCTCCATGCCGCTCGAAAAGGTCCGCAAGGTCCTCAAGATCGCCAAGGAACCGATCAGCCTCGAAACCCCCATCGGCGACGAAGAAGACAGCCACCTCGGCGACTTCATCGAGGACAAGAACGCGGTCATCCCGGTCGACGCCGCGATCCAGGCCAACCTCAAGGAAACCGTCACCAGGGTGTTGGCGAGCCTAACCCCGCGCGAAGAACGAGTCCTGCGCATGCGCTTCGGCATTGGGATGAACACCGATCACACGCTGGAAGAGGTCGGTCAGCAATTCAGCGTGACGAGGGAGCGGATCAGGCAGATCGAGGCGAAGGCGCTGCGGAAGCTGAAGCATCCGTCGCGGAGCAGGAAAATGCGCTCCTTCCTCGACCAATAACCATCCTCCCCTCCCGCACGCGGGAGGGGCCGGGGGTGGGACACCAAAATTCCGGTGACACAATACCAATTCACGCCCCCACTACCAACACACCATTTTCCTACACCCCCCAGTTCATGATCTAAGCTCCAGCATGAGTCGTCGCCGCCTCTCTCCCCGCTTCGCCGCTCGCGCTGCGCTGCCCTGCCCCGCCCGGCGCAGCGTCGCGCACTACAGGCGGGGTCCGTTCGAGCCTGACACTGCCGAGCCCCGCCCCCTCGCCTTCCCACCCCGTCACCGCGAACTTTGGGAACATTGGGGCACTGGCGGATCGGGCGGCGCGAGTTGGCGTCGTCTGCTTGGCGCTATTTCCCGCCGAACTCGACCACTGCGACGACCACGTCCCAATGGTCATCGAGCAGCCCCATGCGCTTGGCCTGTTCGGCGTCGAAGCGGGCCTTGTCGGGAAGCAGGCGCGCCTGGGCGGCGGCGAAGGCCTTGTCGTAGCTGCCGCCGGTCTCGACCGCGGCGGCGGCCTCGCGATAGGTGATGCGGGCGCGAAAATCCCACCGCGGGCCCGCTGCCAAATGGGTGAACGGCTCCTCGAAGGCCAAAGCGGTGACCAGGCCCTGGCGCTGCATCTCCTTGAGCAAGGTCACTTCATTGCGCTCGTAGAGCCGCTTGAACTCGTCCATCGCGCCCCACTTCACGCGGTAATAGGATTCGACCGTGATCGGCATCGCCTGGGCGCTTGGCGCCGGCGCGGGCGCCAGTTGAGCGGTGGCGGGTTGGGCCGTGGCGGGTTGGGTATCGGCGGGCGCGGTCGCCGCGAGCATGGCCAGAAGCATGAGTGTCGGTAGTCGCATCGATGATCTCCCCCGCGCCGATGCTAGGCGCGGCCGAGCGGATCGCCAAATCGCGGCGGCTTCATCTGTGGAGGCTCGCCAAGCGGCGGCCTGGCCTGATCAGCCGCGATCTCCGAATGTCGCATAGCGGTCGATCTTGATCGTCTCGCACCCGCTGACAAAGCGCGAACGGATGACCCCCTTGGCCGCTCCGATCGGCCCCTCCTCGATCGCGCCGGCAAGTGTGACCGGCTCCTTCTCGAAGCGGTTCTCGAATGCGTCGAGGATACCCGTCCGCCAGTCCGGCCCCTGCTTGGTGGCGGCCAGCTGCTCTGCGCCGGACAAGGCCGCTAACTTGGCCTGCGCCGCATCTTCGCGGCCGGTGGCGGTGAAATAGGATCGCTCCTTGCCGTCGGTGGCGAAGGCAATGCCGATCCATCCCGGGCAGCGGTTGTTCTGCAGCAGATAGGCCCATGTGCCGGGCCGCAAGTCCGCCTTGACCCGCACCAAGGTGCCGCCATTGGGCTGGTTGGCGATGTAGACGACGTCGGTATCGTCCTTGCGCGCCATCAGCCACGCGCCTTCGCCGGGCGGCACCTGGCCCTTGCCCGCCGCCTTGGCGTCCTTGGGATCGGGCTTGGTTTTGACCTGCGTTCCGGCGAGGACCGAGGCGATGCTCTTGGTGCTTCGCGGCCACAGCACGTCCTCGGTCTGGGTCAGCCCGGCGCAGCCCATGCATGCTCCTTCCATGCGCGACAGATTGGTTCGGCTGTCGTCGATTTCATGGTTGGTGGCGCGCATTACGCAACGGCCGGTGACGCCCGCCTCGACCCGCCCACGGCGCTCGAGGTAGCGGGCGAACTCGGCACCATAGGCCGCGCGCTCGGCGACCGGGCCGACCGGATGGACGTCGGAGACGTAGATCGTGCTGCTCGGCGGATTGGACACGTAGCAGAAGAACAAGCGCGGCTCGGCGGCGTCGGCGCGGCCGCTGAACGACAGGCCGGTGATCGCGGCGAGCAGAAGGAGCGCGAGCGCTGCCGCCGCAGCCCTCATTGCGGAGTCACGCACGAACCGGGGCCGCTATGATCGCAGGTGTCGACCGTGGTGTCTCCGGCGTTGGTCGACTGGACCGGAGCCGGCGCCTGATAGCCATGCGTATCCTGTTGAATGCCGCCGCTGCTGCTGCCGGCCTCGCTCTGGAACTGCTGCAGCGCCTGGTTCGATTTCTGATAGACGTCATAGGCCAATTGCTGGTCGGCGGCGCTATAGCCCTGCGCGACCGAATTCTTGTAACTGTTGTAATGCTCGTAGGCGAGGCCGCACATCGACTTCATCTGCGTGTCGCCGCCGCCAGCCACCGCGACCTGGCGGTAATTCCCCTCGTTCATCCCCGGGCACGATCCACCGATGGTGTTGGGCATGACCGGCGCGGTGCTCATCGACGACGCCATCGATCCGCCCGTCGCACCGGCACCGCCGCCGCCGCCGCCGGGCACCGCCGAACCAATCGAATTGATCACTTCCAGGGCATTGCCGCCCTGGGCAGCCGCCTGGGCTCCGGCGATTGCCATATCCATCGACCCTTCGCCGCCGCCGCCGAGCATCGCACCCATCAAAAAGCCGCCGAGCGCCCGACCGAAAATGCCGCCTTCCTCGGATTGCTGGGCCTCGGCCTCGGCCTGGCGCCGGCGCTGTTCGGCCAGCGCTTGCTGGCGTTTGCGCTCCGCCGCCGCAGCCGCCGCCGCGATCCGTGCGTCCTCGGCCAATTGCATCTGACGCACCGCGACTTGCTTCTTCATCAGTGCGACGCGGCGGTCGCCGCCGGACGTGGCGGAGTCTCCATCGGCCGTCCTCCCGCCGTCGGCCGGCGTTCCCGCTTCGGCGGCTTGGGCCTTGAACTCGGACGCGTGCATAACGACGATGCGATAGGTGCCGCTTTGTTTGGCGCCGCTCGCGCGGGTCATCACCAGATAGCGCCCGCCCGCGGCCTTGAACTTGACCGAGGCTTCGCCCGATTTTCCCGGTTCGCTCTGCGCCTGGACCGCCATCGATTCGCACGTGGCGCCGCGCGCGACCCACACTTCGGGGGTGAAGCTCGACGATTTGACGGTCAGCTCGACATCCTCGCCGGGCTTGGTCTCGACCGCATAGCAATCGAACTTCGCGCCATCCTCGGCGGTGTCCGAATTCTTGCTCAGCGAGCCGCCCCGCCCGCCCGATGCACCAAGCGGCGTCGGCGAGCTGGCAAGCGCCGGAGTGGCGGCGATCAGTCCGAAGGTAGCGACGGAAATCAGAAGCTTACGGACAATCATCACATCGACCTCGCAATTCTAAAGCCCAGGCCGATGCCTACGCTTGCGGGCGCATGCGGCCCTGATCGGCGCGCCAGGCGCTGGTTGAATGGTTGTTCGAAATAGCTCTCGCCCCGGTAAATTCGGCCTTGGCAGCCCTTGGCGGCCATAGCGGCACCGCTATTCGGCGTACCGAAATAGCCAATTTCGTAGCAATCGGCGACCCATTCGGCGACGTTGCCGTGGGTGTCGTGGAGTCCGAAGGCGTTGGCTGGATACCCGCCGACTGGGACCGTGCGGCCCAGCGCGTTGAGGATATTGGCGTCGTCGGTGATAATCGCCGATCCCGTGTTCCACGGCGTCGTCGTGCCGGCGCGCGCGGCATATTCCCACTCGGCTTCGGACGGCAGGTAATAATTCTGCCCGGTCTTGCGCCGCAGCCAGCGGACATATTGCATGGCGTCGTTCCAACTGATGGAGATCACCGGGCGGCGGCTACGGCCCCAGCCATTGTCGTTGCCGGCGTTGCCGCAGCCCTTGTCCTTCACGCAGGCATCCCATTCGTCGAAGGTCACTTCATATTTGCCGATGGCGAAGGGCTGGTTGATCGTCACCCGGTGGCGCGGGCCTTCATTGGCTACTCGTCCTTCTTCCTCGGCGCTCGATCCCATGAAGAAACTGCCAGCCTTGACCACCACCAATAGGGGACAATCGGCGCAATCCCTGAACGCCGACCCGGCCCGCGGAACGGGGCGCCCGTTGGGCGGCGCAGTCGAGGCGGTCACTCCGTCGGCGAATTGAGGCTGGATCACCCGCCGAATGGGCAGGCCCACCGGGAATTTGCGACTGGCGGCCGCATTGTCGCGGACGCGTACGATAAAGTCTCCGGTCGTGTTCGAAGCACTGGAGACTTGCACGACATAAGTCCCGCCCCCGGCGACAAATGGGACGACGGCGTCACGAGTGCCTCCTCCGGCATCGTCGTTACGGCCGTAAACCCGAAGCTTCGGGCCGCACGTTGATCCCGCGCCGACCGTCACGATGGGGTCTAAACCTTTGCTTCCGGCGGCGCCCGCCTGAATTTTTTGTCCCGGCGAGGTTTCGAAATAATAGCAGGCTACCGCGCGCGGCGTCGATATCGTTCCGTTGGCGTAATCACCGTTCTCGAGGAATTCGAACGCAGGTTCCGAACCCATTGCCGCGTTCGCGACCGTCATCGAAGTTTGAGGCGAACCACCAAGCGCGGCCAAAGCCGCCGCATCAACCGCCCGGCTCAGGCCCGGCCTGCCCGGCTGGATCCCGGCCGCGACGAAGGCCTGCTCGATCTTGGGGGTGCGCGTCGTCAGCGGGGTCAGCGTCTACTTGTTATCGACGCTCCAGCGCAGCCAATAGGTGCCGTCGCTGTTCTTGCGCAGGAACATCATGTCGTTGGTGCCGCCGATGATCACATTTCCCACCGGATCGGCCTGGAGCATCTCCTTGGTCATGCCGAAGAGGTTTTTCCACGACCGCTCGATTTCGCCCGTCGCGGGGTCGAGCTTGAGCCGGTGTTCGCCCTTTTGCGGACCGAGATAGGTGAGCAGCATTTCGCGATTGGGAACGACCCAGCGAACGCGATCGGAACCGCGGTGCCGAAGGTGAACAAGTTGCGGGTGACGAAATCGCGCTCGGCGACTTCCCCCAGCACGCCCCAGCGCGGATCGATGACCAAGGGTGGCGGTGCCGGTGGCACCGGGGCCGCGACGGCCGGCGAGGCCGGGGCGGTCGCGGCCGGTTTGGCGCGCGGCTTCTTCTTGACGGCGGCGAGTCCCGGCGCGCTGCCGACTGCAAAACCGAGGGCGACGAGCACGCCCACTGACCAGATACCGCGAATCATGCCCACCCCGCATTACGCAACCGAGTAACAACCCAGTCTAACTAACGCGGCGACATTGACAATATATTGCGGTGAAGGTGCGGCGCTCGAGCACCCCTGGCGCGGTTAGTCGGCCAAGGAAACCGCGGTCGCTCCGGCGTCATAATCGGCGACGAGCGCGGCCTCGTCGGCCTTTACCGCAGCCTTGCGCTCCTCTTCCTTGACCCGCATCTGGCCGGCGTGCTCGGCACGGTCGGCAAGTGCGGTCCAAGCCGCCAGCGAACGCTCACAACGCTCGCGCACATGCGCCAGCGTTGCTGCATCGGCGTCGGCCCGAGCTTCGTCAGCCCGCGCGCGATAGAATTCTAGCTGATGCGTTGCCACTGGGCTTATTCGCCCTGCTGGCCGTCGTCATCGCCCTGGGGGGCGTCGTCGGCGGCGGCGGAGGCGGTGGCGGGAGCCGGAGCAGCGTCATCGGCGGTCTGCAGATTGACGGCGCTGGTCTTGCCGCGCTGATCCTGCTGCAGCTCGTAGCTGATGCGCTGGTTTTCGCGCAGGCTGCGCATGCCGGCACGCTCGACTGCACTGATATGCACGAACGCGTCATTACCGCCGCCATCGGGCGCAATGAAGCCGTAGCCCTTATGCTCGTTAAAGAATTTCACGGTTCCGGTGATCATTTCATTGTCCTCATCAATGGCGGGTCCGAAGTAATCGAACCGCTTCGGCTAGGAGCAACAAAGAGAAGGAGAATGGAGCCGCAAAGCGCCGTCGACCGTCAGTATGCGACTAGTAGCGCGCCGCTTATCGCACATTCGCCCGCCAAATGTAAGGGCGGCGCTCGGTGCGCCCCGCTCTGCCGCCACTCTGCCGCCGCTCGCCGCTGCAAAAGAATGACCAATGGGTGTTGGTTTCGGCGCGCATTTCGGGCTAGGCTGGCGACCTGTAATTCCAGTGGAGGGCAAGTTTGATGGAAAAGAATGTTGGATCCGGTGACCGGATCGTGCGGATCATTATCGCGATTGTGCTCGGCTGCTTGATCTACCTCGGCCAGATCACCGGCACCGCGGCAACCATCGTCGGCGTGATCGCCGTCCTGCTGCTGCTGTCGGCGTTGCTGTCGCGCTGCCTCATTTACAAGATCGCCGGCATCGACACGACAATGAAGGAATCCTCTTATTCCACCACCGACGACCGCGCTGGCCTCTAAACCGGCCTAGCCGTTCCGGGACCCCGCGCGCGTGATCGCCGCGCGGGCCCCTACAAAAACAATCCGCCAATCAGGAAGAGGTCGAGCGCGGCCAGCCCGACTGCGTGAACGGCGCGGCGGCCGGATAGCGCCATCACCGCGGGCAGTGCGATCCGCCCCAGCAACCACAAATCCTCCAGCCCGTCATAGTGGAAATGGTCGAGCCGGATCTTCGACCAGACCGAGAAGATCGGCGGCAGCGCCAGCGCGATCAGGATCGGCACCCGCGACTTCAGATAATGATCCTCCAGCCCGATGCGCGAATCCTCCGGGGGAGTCATGGCGCGGCTGACGAACACGTAGGGCAGGCAAATGCCGAGCGCGGCGATCATCTGCCAGGCGTCGACAACAACCTCGTCGTGAACCTTCCACATCGATAGCCAGGTGTTCATCGCGCCGAGCAGGACGGTCCCGGCGAGCAATGGCGCGCACCAGCCAGCGGCCTGCTTCTCGCGGTCGCGCCACATGTCGGCGAAGCCGGTCGCCACATTGGCAACCGCCAAACCGAGCAGCAGGCCGTAAAAGCCGACCATATATTCGAAGTCGCTCACCGGTGGCCTCCTTCCCCACTTAGCGCACAGGCTAGCACGGCCGCCGGGGCACGCAATTTGTTTCACCGGAGGTTCAGGCGTTGGCGCGAATTGGCTAAGGCGCATTTCGCGACGCTTCACCCCGATCGGCTTCCCGCTTTTGGCTTCCCCCTCCTACCGCATTCCCAAGGCCTATGAGGAGGTGCCGCTGCGCCGTCGGGTGAGCGGGCTTGGCTTGACGCTGGCACTCAATTTGCTCGTCATCTTCCTGCTCATCGGCCTTACCGGCCGGCGCCCGGACAGCGCGCCGCCGCAGCGCGGGATCACCGTCGTCGGCGTCGAACCCGCACCGCCTGAAAGCAAGCCGGAAGAGCAGCGCCAGGCGCAGCTGCTGAAACAAGCGCGGCCACGGTTGGTCAAGCCGAAGATCGTGCTGCCAGTGAAGCCTACGATCACCCCGCCGCCGACGCTCGACATTCTCGAACTGAGCAAGGAGGAACTCAAGTCGACCGATGAGGCGCTGGCCAAGCCGTCGACCGCGAGCTCCGAGGGCGGCAATGGCGGCGGCAGCGACACGCCGGTCGTCGGCCGCGGTCCCAATGGCCAGGCGCTCTATGCCGCCGAATGGGTGCGCGAGCCGACCGACCAGGAACTAGACTTCTACCTCAACGGCAAAGCGCAGCCAGGCTATGGCATCATCGCGTGCAAAACTATCGCTGGCTTTCGAGTCGACGATTGCGTCGCGATTGAGAGCAAACCGGTCAGCAGCAAGCTGGCGCGGGCATTATTGGCAGCGGCATGGCAATTTCGGGTCCGCCCACCGCGCAAGGACGGTCAGCTGATGGTCGGCGAATGGGTGACGATAAGGATCACATATTCGGTGTCAGCGCGCTAGGCGGCGGGTTCGGTGACCTTGCCGCTGACCTGTGCCGACCAGCATTCAAGTGCTGCACTGCACAATTCGCACTTGCAGCATGAGGTGGGAATTCCCACCTGTGTCGCTGAATAGTGGGACGATTGACCAAGTCGTTAATGGCGACCGCGCGATCATCCCCCTGGAATATCACGATAAGTCAAATTGGCACGGTCCCTGCAAAGGAATGGCATCGGCCCCCGCCAACGGAGTTTTGAAATGTACGCTGAAGACCAACAAGTGGCCCATTCCGACCAGTCCACCGCGCTCCCGATGCGCGCCCACACGATCCTTGGTGTGTGCGAAGCGATCGGCGAAGATTTCGGCTTCAATGCGACCTGGCTTCGCGTTCCATTCGCAGCCACCGTGCTGGTCAGCCCGTTGTACGCGATCCTCGCCTATCTGGCGCTTGGCGTTCTGGTGCTGGGTTCGCGACTGATTTTCCCGCGCGCCAAGCTTGCGACATCCACATCGCAGGTAGTGAAAGTTGCGGTCCCAGCCAACAGCCAGGCCGAACAGCAACTGGCGGCCTAAAAGTCGCCGCGCGCGAGCGAACGCGCTTCGAGCAGGTCGAACAGGCCGCGGTGCTGGAGCAGCAATTGCTGGCCGCCGAACGCCAGGGCCCGCGCGCTTGCCGGATTGTCCGCCACGCTGTCGATTGCTGCGATTACCGATGGCTCGTCGGGTAGCGACGGCGCCGGACACTCTATTCCGGCCCGGCCGGAAGCGCGATCGAGCAAGCGGCGCACCGGCCACCAATCGCCGACCATGGCCGTCACCGCGCCGAGCGCACAGCCCTCGCGTTCCGACGTGGCGAGCGTTTCTAGGGCATGGCGCGTCGCGACCAGCGCCGATTCACTCTGGGTCGCGCCGGGCGTGCTCGGCACTGGCCCGACCGCGGAGGTCAGGCGGACCAGATAGAGCCGCTCGCGTTCGAACGATTCGCTCGCCCGCTCAAGCCACTCGCGGACCGGCCCGTTGGTCGTGCGTTGCAGTGCGAGTTCGAGCAGTCCGGGGTGTTTGCCGTGAATGTGGCAGAGCATATGAATGGCATCGGCCAGATCGCGCCCGGCGTGCGGGCCAGCGGTATCGAGCAAAGCGTTGAGGTAGGAATGACGCGCACAGCCCTCGCCCGCGATCCGCACCAGCTGTGCCTGCGCAGTGCTGACGGCCTGTTGGCCGGGCTGGAACTGGGGTGCATTCCGTTGGCTCATCAATCACGTCCTTGGTCGCCAGGCCCGTCGATCGGGTGCGATAGCGGCAGGATTAGCGCGGCGGGCGTAAAGATCGCGTTTATGGCGCGGTAAGCTTTCGCCAAGACAAGTTAAGGTCTGTCCCCATATGGGATTTCGAGCGGGTTCGGGCCGCATTTGAGGCAAAGCTGCGCACGCCCTAACGAAAAATCGCCGCCCGCGGCCCGAGGGCTGCGAGCGGCGATAACGACCTCCCACCAGGTCGAAACGATCAATCGTCGCGGTAAGCGAGTTCGAAATTGCCCCAGCGACGGCCCTTGAAGAACAATGGGACGAAGACGTTTTTGACCGGGATGAACTTGTCGCCAAGTTCCATCCGGTACGTCGACAGCGTCGCCGGCTTGTCGCTCGCCAGCGCGGCGCGAGTGGTATCGTCGATCAGGATGCGGCGGTTGCGGCAATGTTCGTCGTTCCACACCGGGTCAGGCCCCTGCTGATGGCAGCGCTCGCTCAAATGGGTCGGCAGGTAGCCGTTCATGTCGCCGATCGCCGAACCGATGATGCGGTTGTCGGCACCCTTGGTCAGGTTGAGGATCGGACGGACGTATTTGTCGGCCACGGCGTTGAAGCGGACATCATATTGGACCGGGTTCGATCCTTCGATCAATTTATAGTCGTGATCGAATACGTCATCGATCGTGCATTCGCCCGAATCGATCGCCTGCTCGATCGTGATGGCGATCTGGCGGCCGACTTCCTGGGCCTTGAGAATGAACGGCGAATCGTCGATCTCGGCGCCTGAATTGGCAAGCGTGTCGAGCATCGTGTTCGACAATAATTCGAGGTGCGCGAGGCGTTTCTGGGCGCTGTGCAGTTCGACGCCATTGGCGCGTGCGTCGCCGGCGAAATCGGTCAGGCTGGCCTTGACCCGGTCGACACTGGCCTGAATCATGCTGGTCGAATGGGCGATGCCCTCGGTCTGCCGGTCGACCATCCCGACGATGTCGCTTACTTCGCGAACCGTGTCGCTGATCGTTCCGAAGCCCGACTGGGCGGCACGGCTTTGCTCGACGCCGGTCTTGATTTCGGTTGTGACGGCACCAGCTTCGCGGGTCAGTTCGCCAATCGTCGCGGCGATCTGGCTGGTCGCGGCGCGGGTGTCGTGGGCTAGCTTTTTCACTTCGGCGGCGACGACCGCGAAACTGCGCCCGGCGTCGCCGGCGCGCGCGGCCTCGATAGTCGCGTTGAGCGCCAGCATATTGGTCTTGCGGGCGATCGTCTCGATGGTCGAGCTGACCGACTGGACCTGGCTCATTGCCGAGGCGAAGCCGGCCATGCGCTCGCCCAGTTGGACGATGAGGTCGGTGAGGCCCTTGAAGCCGGTGATCGTGCCGTCGATGGCTTCGCGCCCGGCGTCGAGCTTGGCCTTGGCCTGCTCCGCCAGAAGCCGCGCTTCGTCGGTCGAATCGCTGACCCGGGCCTGATCAGTCAGTAGCCGAGTAGTAACCTCCTCGAGCTGGTCGAGGGTCTTGAGGTGGTCGCCGATGCGATTGGAGACGCCGCGGACATAGCCAGCGACATCGCTGCACTCCATCGACAGCGACCCGCAATCGCGCGCAACGACGCGGATGGCGTTTTCGGTGATTTCATCGATACCCTGCGTGGCCATTGCCCCACCCGCTCCCATTTGAACTTCTCGATCGGGGATACGGGCAACATCCTACTTCTTGGTTAACCACATCGGCGTTGGCGCAGAAATGGGTGGCGGCCCAGGCAATAGGCGGCGGCTCAGTAAATCAATTGCGCCCGGCGTTCATCGAGCCATTGTTGCTCGTCCGGCTCGGCGAAGGCGTCGAGGTCGCCGGGAGTCGCGGCGCGATCGTCGACCCACAGGCGCAGGTCGCTGCCGCCGTTGATGATGTCGATGGCCAATTTGTCGAACTCATATTCATACGGGAAATCCCGCCACAAATCGTAATCGGGCCAAAGATTCCGGATCGCCTTGAACCCCAGCGCCTGCAAGCGCCACGGGCGGAAGGCACGATGGTCGTAGGACGGCCCCTCGGCATGAATGAACAGCCCGTTGTTGAGCATGTCCTGGTGCTTGTGAAAGGTCGGCTGGAACCACAGATCGCGAAGCGTGCATCCGGCCAGCCATTCGGGCGCGACGCGCTGCATTTCAGCAAGCACGGCCTTGGCATCGATATCGGGCGCGCCGAACATTTCGAGCGCCCGGGTCGTGCCCCGGCCCTCGCTCAAAGTCGTCCCTTCCAGCATCACCGTTCCGGCATAGGCGCGCGCCATGTTGACGTTCGCGGCGTTGGGAGACGGGTTGATCCAAACCCGTTCGCTCGGCCAGCCGAAGCCGGGTGCATCTTCGGGCGCCCAGCCGTCCATCGCGATCACTCGGTAGTCAATTTCGAGGGCGCGCGCAGCGATGAACCAGCTGCCCATTTCGCCAAGTGTCATACCGTGGCGCATGACCATCGGCCCGGCGCCGACGAAGCTCTCCCACCCCGGGCGCAGGATATTGCCCTCGACCGGGCGGCCAGCCGGGTTGGGCCGGTCGAGCACCCACAGGCTCTTGCCGTGGGCAGCCGCCGCCTCAAGCACGTAAAGCAAGGTCGTGACATAGGTGTAGATGCGGCAGCCGAGATCCTGGATATCGACCAGCATGATGTCGAACGTCGCCATCGCCGCGTCGGTCGGGCGCCGCGCCTCGCCATAGAGGCTGAACACCGGCATTCCGTAAGCCGGATCGGTGAAGTCGGGCGACTCCATCATATTGTCTTGCAGGTCGCCGCGAACCCCGTGCTGTGGGCCGAACACCGCGGTGACATTGACCCCTGCTGCGATCAGCGCGTCAAGGCTGTGGGTCAGGTCGCGAGTGACCGAGGCGGGATGCGCGAGCAGCGCGACCCTCTTGCCCTCCAGCGGCGCCCGAAGCGCGGGGTCGGCGAGCAGCCGGTCGATTCCGAACAGGACCATGCGCGCAGTGCCTAGCCGAGCCGAGCAGTGAAACAAGCCGGGTCGTGGAAATCCGGCTTGGCGCCGCCGTGGGCCAGCGCCCAATAGCTTTTGGTGCCGTCGGCTTCCTCGATCAC
>JBDSEL010000004.1:0-7337 GCA_039920065.1 Sphingomicrobium sp.
GCCGCATTCATGTCCATCGTCGCGTTCATGTCGGCTTCCATAGCCATATTCTCGTCAACGTTCATCGTGTTGTTGGCGGCGTCGTTGCTGCTGCAACCGGCAACCGCCAGGGCCGCACCAGCGACCATGATAAGAGCACGCATTTCAAAACTCCCTAATTATCTCGATTTGCAGCGGAATGCCCTCGAACAAATCGCGCGACTCATAGGCTGAACCCCAACCATGCATCAAGACTCTTTACGCGGCGGCTCCAAGCCATTGATAAAGGCTGGAAAACTTTGCCTCAAAGCGGCATCTACCCGGTTCAACGTGGCTGGCTTGCCCAAACTTTCGAGGCTGGCGACCCCGAAATCACTGATTCCACACGGCACGATGCCGCTGAAATGGGCCAGATCAGGCGAAATGTTGAGCGAAAAACCGTGCAGCGTGACCCAGCGTTTCACCCGCACGCCCAGAGCTCCGATTTTGGCTTCGTCGGGGCCATCGCCGACCCAGATCCCGATCCGCCCAGCCGCGCGATGCGCAGCGACCCCCAAATCGGCCAGCGTATCGATCATCCAGGCTTCAAGTTGGTGGACGAAACGGCGGATGTCGCGCCCACGCCGATCGAGGTCGAGCACGACATAGCCGACCCGTTGGCCGGGACCGTGATAGGTGTAGCGCCCGCCGCGGCCGGCATCGAACACGGCGAAACCCTCGGGATTGAACAGCTCGACCGGATCGGCGCTGGTGCCGGCGGTGAACAAAGGCGGATGTTCGAGCAGCCAGACGAGCTCGCGCGCCTGGCCCTGGCGCACCCCGACGGCGCGCGCCTCCATCGCGGCCAGCGCGTCGGCATAAGGGGTTAGGCCGGGGCTGATCTTCCATTCGATGTCGTCGGCGGCGCTCATGCTAGGTCGCGACATGGGCGCGGACGCGCGTCAGGGCAAGACAGGCGATTGCGCTCCCTCGCCACGCCACGCATAACGCGCCGCGAACGAGGAGCGTGCATGACCAGTCTGTCAATTTCCAGGGCGTGGGACGAAACCAAGGCCGATATGGCCAAAGACGGCCGGCTGTTCACGCGGGTTGCGCTGGCGCTGATCGGCTTTCCGACGATGATTTCGACGCTAGTGGCGCCCGCCGGGATCAGTTCGGACGGCACCCAGCCTTTGTGGGTCGATCTGGTGACATTGGCGTTCATGCTGGCTGCGCTGATCGGCCAGCTGGCGCTGGTGCGGCTGGCGCTCAAGCCGCCAATGACGGTGGGTGAGGCCATCGCCCACGGCGCCAAAAGAATGCCAGTCTATTTCGTCTCGGTGCTGGTCCTGGTCCTCATCCTGCTGATCGTCGCGGTGCCGATCGTGATGGTGCTGAGCGCGCTCGGCGTGCCGCTCGACACTGGGATCACCGAAGTGACCCCCGGCATCTGGCTGGCGGCGATGGCGATGGTCGTGGCAATGGTGTTCATGGGCGTGCGCATGATCATGACCACCCCGGTTGCCTGCGCCGAGCATGTCGGACCGCTCAGCATCATCCGCCGCTCGTGGGATTTGACGCGCGGTCACTGGCTGCAATTGCTCGGCTTCCTGGTCGGGATCGTCATCGCTGCGGCGGTCGTGCTGACGATCATCGGCATTTTGACCGGCACGATCGTCAACCTCGCCTTGGGGCCAATCGATCCGATGTCGGCCAGCGCGCTTGTCGTCGGCTTGGTTCAGGGGGCTTTCAACGCCGCCTTCAGCGCGTTGTTTGCGACCATGTTAGCGCGGATTTACGTGCAATTGTCCGCGCATCCGAGCGCCGATCCGGCCTAGCGCGGCCGCGCGTTCCGATCAGGCCCAGCGCGCCAGCGGCGGCAGGCTCATGAGGATCGCATCGATATTGCCGCCGGTCTTGAGCCCGAACAGCGTCCCGCGGTCGTAGAGCAGGTTGAATTCGACGTAACGTCCGCGAAATTCGAGCAATTCAGCCCGGTCGCGATTGTCGAACAGCTGGTCCATGCGGGCGCGCACCAGCTTGGGGAAGATGTCGAGAAAGGCCTCGCCAACATCCCGCGTGAACGCAAAGTGGGCGTCGAAATGACCTTCGAGGTGATCGAAGAAAATGCCGCCGACACCGCGCGCGCACTTGCGGTGGGGAAGCCAGAAATACTCCTCCGCCCATTGCGAGAAGCGCGGATAAAAGGTCGGATCATGCGCTGCGCAGGCGGCGCGCAGGCGGGCGTGGAACGCCTCCGTATCGTCGGCATAGGCAATCGCCGGGTTGAGATCCGCGCCGCCGCCGAACCAGCGTTTGGTCGTGGTCAGGAAGCGTGTGTTCATGTGCACCGCGGGAACATGCGGGTTTGCCATGTGGGCGACCAGGCTGATGCCGGTGGCGAAGAAATTGGGGTCGTCCCCGGCGCCGTGTATCTGCTTGGCGAACTCGGGATTGAACGCTCCGCCGACGGTCGAGACGTTGACCCCGACCTTTTCGAACACCTTGCCGTTCATCTGGCCGCGAACGCCGCCGCCGCCGGGCGCTCCGGACGGCTCCTCGCGGTCCCATGGCGCGAACGCGAATGTCGCCTCGTTCCCGGCTTCGCGCTCGATCGCTTCGAACTCGGCGCAAATCCGATCGCGCAATTGCTCGAACCAGTCGCGCGCGGCCTGTTGTTGATCGTCCAGTTCGAGCATCAGCGGCCTAGTAAGCCCGGCGCTGCGCCGACACCAGCATGCGCAGCAGCATTGCCACCGGCCGCGGAACCCCGACCTTGCCTTCCAGCCACAGGCTGACCGCGCTGCGCGACACGCCGATCGCCTGCGCCAATTCGTTCTGCGTCCGATAGCCGAGGCTGCGCATGTGGCTGCGCAATTCGTCCGGGGACATCGAGGCGAGGCGTTCGTCCATTGGCCCTCAACCCGTCATTGCGAGCCCGGCCTTGTGCCGGGCGAAGCGATCCAGTTTGGCGCCGCCGCTGGATTGCCGCGTCGCTGCGCTCCTCGCACTGACTGAAAAATCTCTCATATCGCATCCGCTCCCCGGTCGCCGGTGCGGATGCGGATCGCCTGATCGACGTTGAGGACGAAGATCTTGCCGTCGCCTATGCGGCCGGTGCGGGCGGCATTTTCGATCGCCTCGACCGCGCGCTCGAGCATATTGTCCTCGACCACCACTTCGATTTTCACCTTGGGCAGGAAGTCGATGACATATTCGGCGCCGCGATAGAGCTCGGTATGGCCCTTTTGGCGGCCGAAGCCCTTCACCTCGGTCACGGTCAGGCCCGAAACGCCGACATCGTGCAGCGCATCTTTGACATCGTCGAGCTTGAAAGGCTTGATGATCGCCTCGATCTTCTTCACGTGGCGCGGCTCCAATGGCAATTGCCATGCGCTAATGCCCAATGTCCGCCGCATTTGAAAGCCAAGGCTCGATCGCCCATGAAAGCCATCATTCTTTCCGCCGGTCAGGGATCGCGCCTCGGCCATTTGGTCGACGACCGGCCCAAGTGCCTGATCGAGTTCAACGGCCGCACCCTGCTCGATCGTCAGCTCGACACGCTGGCCGCCAATGGCATCGACGAGGCGGTGGTGGTCAGCGGCTTCCACGATGACCTCGTCCAGCGCGCGGTCGCGGCGCGGACCGGCGGGCCCCGGGTCACCACGGTCTTCAACCCCTTTTACAAGGTCGCCGACAATACCGGCTCGCTGTACATGGCGCGCGAGGCCCTGGCCGGCGACTGCCTGGTGTGGAACGGCGATACCCTGGTCTCGAACGCGTTGATGGCCAAGGTCGTCGCCAATGCGCGTTCGGGCATTTGCGTCACCGTCGACCGCAAGGCCGACGGCTATGACGACGACGACATGAAGGTGGTCGAAGACGGCGGTCGCCTGAAGCAGATCGGCAAGCGCATCCGCGACGGCGTCAATGCCGAATCGATCGGACTCCTGGCCTTCCGCGACGGCGGCGCCGAGGTTTTCCGCGCCGCGATCGAAGACGCGATGCGCACCGCCGAGGGCACGACCATCTGGTATCTGCGCGTCATCCACCACCTCGCCCAATCGAGCGACGTGTGGACCCTCGACATCAGCGGCGAGGAATGGGGCGAAGTCGACTTCCCGAAAGACGTCGCCGCGGCCGAGGCGTTGGTGAAGGGCTGGGACGGGTCAGGCCGATGATGTCCGCAATGGGTGGAAAATGGACGCTCGTTCGGCAGATGAAACCTCGTGCTCATCCTGCTAGTCGGGCACGATGCTAATCGATGACGTCGCAGACCTGCTCAAAGAAGTGAGCTCAGAGGTCATCTTGCCAAGGTTCCAGCGGCTTGGAGAGGGCGACGTGTTCGAAAAGACGCCGGGCGATGTCGTCACTGTCGCCGATCGCGAGTCAGACGCTCTCATAACGACAGCGCTGCTGAAGCTGCGCCCTGGCTCCCGTGTGGTTGGCGAAGAAGCGTGCGCGGCAGATTGCACGATACTCCAGGGCCTTGATAACGGCAGCGTGTGGCTCGTCGATCCGCTCGATGGAACCGCCAACTTCGCCGCAGGTCGAGGTCCATTCTCCGTCATGGTAGCGCTACTAAATGACGGAGAGCCAATTCTGTCTTGGATGCTGGCCCCCATCAGTGGCGAAATGTGTGTAGCGGAACGCGGGTCTGGAGCCGTCGTCAATGGCACGCGTCTGGTCACCACCGAACCCGACCCTGCCGACCTCAGAGGGGCATTCCTCACCAAGTTCATGCCGGAGGAGGTCAGCAAAAGAGTCGGAGCCTCATCAATTGGCCTTGCAACCCTACCGGGACTGCTTTGTGCGGGTGCGGAATACCCTGCCGTGGCCAAGGGCGACCGCCACTTCGCGGTGTTCTGGCGTACTTATCCTTGGGATCATGCGCCGGGCATGTTGTTCCTTGAGGAGGCGGGAGGCGCTGTGCGTAGGCCCGGCGGCCAGCGATATAGCGTCGCGTCAGAAGAAAACGGGCTTGTGCTCGCGCGAACCCCGGCAACTCTGGACACTGTGGTAGGCAAAATCGAGTTTTGAACCGCCGTCTGGACGTCCGCAATCGGTCGAAAGGAGGCACGCTGAATGTCCGCAATGGGTGGAAAGCGGACATTAGGATCGGCTAGCACTGCGTGTAAGATACAGCCCCCTCCTAAATGAATGAGCCTTGATGAGCCTGACACCTTTCGACGCCGCTTCAGTCTTGGTCGTGATGGTTGCGACTTTTGGCTATTTCAACCACCGGTATTTCGGCTTGCCCGCATCCGTCGCGATGACCGGGATGGGGGCTCTGGGCTCTTTGCTCATTGTGGCCTTTGATCACATGTTCCCCGCAGCTGGTCTCTCTGGAGCCACCGCGAATTTTCTCTCGGCTATTAATTTCCACACTACTCTTCTGGATGGGATGTCTTCTGGATGGGATGCTCTCGTTCCTGCTTTTTGCGGGAGCGCTTCACGTCGATTGGATCGAAATGCGACGTGGGCGTTGGCTAATCCTTGTGCTCAGCACTGTCGGAGTTCTGATTTCCACAGCGATAATCGGCGGAGGCTTCTTTTGGCTCAGTCGAGGACTCGGAGTCGACATTCCAATAATGTGGTGTTTCGTATTTGGGTCGCTCATCAGCCCAACGGACCCTGTGGCCGTAATGGGCGTCCTCAAGCGAACGCAATGTCCGCCCATGTTACGAGCCACCGTCGCTGGTGAAAGCCTTTTCAATGACGGCGTCGGAGTGGTCGTTTTCTCGATCTTGGTGGCCGCTGCTCTTGGCGGTAATGACATAAGCGTTCCTCACGCCGGGTTCGAGTTCCTTGTGGAAGCTGGCGGGGGCGTGCTCCTCGGGCTTGGAACTGGCTGGCTCGGCTTTATCGCGATGCGAAGCATTGACGAATATAATGTGGAATTGATGATCAGCCTTGCGATAGTGATGGGCGGTTACGCGCTCGGACATTGGCTGGGTGTCAGCGGGCCGGTCGCGATGGCAGTTGCGGGTCTTCTAATCGGAAACGCTGGCGTAGCGCAGGCTATGAGCGAAACGACCCGAGATCACGTCCTGAAGTTCTGGGCGCTTGTCGACGAACTGCTCAATGCGGTTCTGTTCCTTCTCATTGGTCTTGAGATTATGACAATATCGCCAAGTCCCGTGCTGCTGTTGCTTGGCGCATTGGCCATTCCTTTGCTGCTCGTCGCCCGAACTCTATCGGTGGCCCTGCCGCTTCAAGCCATGCGCACTCTCGCTGGCTGGCCAGCCCTTGCTACTTTGGTATGGGGAGGTCTGCGTGGGGGAATTTCAGTGGCGCTGGCCCTTTCGCTGCCAGACGTCACCGCGAGGGCCGCAGTGCTGACTGTCACCTACGTCGCCGTGCTGTTCTCGGTCCTGATCCAGGGCGGCAGCATAGCCCGCGTGGTAAAGCGCGTGGGCGGTCCCTGCTAAGGACTCATTCGAGTGGAGTTCCGTTCAGAAGCGGAATGCAATAGCCGAATATTCCTCGACGCCCGAAGGTTTGCGGTTCAGCCCAAAGTCGATGCCGCCATCAAGTTGCGCAGTTTCGCATCGCTGGACGCCTGGAATGTGGATCTAAGTCTCCGGATGCTAGTCCTGGTGGCAAGGGGCTCCAACTTAGCGTACGCCGGACCTGGATGAAGGGCCGTGATGCTATCTTGCAGAGCAGACTGCTCAAACCATTCGCCCATCTTTTTGGGCATCCCTCTCTCTGGCATCTTAACCGCCGAAGCGTTCCTCGCGCACTAGCGGTGGGCCTGTTTGCCGCGTTTGTACTGCCGATCGGCCATTTTGCGCTCGCTGCTTTCTTGGCTGTGCCGTTGCGCGCAAACGTTCCCCTGGCAGCAACTACAACGCTTGTTTCGAATCCGATTACCTACCCCGCAATTTACATCGGTGCCTACAAATTGGGGAGCTTCATACTCCACCACTCGGCTTACGAAGGAGCCGATGGGCTGGCTACGAGTTTCGGAACGAGACTGTTGGACGTATCCGGTCCAACAGCATTAGGCCTGCTGATCTTTGCCGGCGTCTCGGCTTTAGCGGGTTTTGTGTTGGGTACTCTTTGGTGGCGTCTGCGCCTGTTAAGGCGCTGGAAGTCGAGCCGTTAGAGAGGCTTGGAAAGGAAATCCGTACTCCACGCGCGAAGCGTCATCCGGCCGAAATAGACGAAGGCGTAGGCAAAGCGGCCAAGGCGGCTGGTAGTGCGCGTGTGGAATGTGAGGAAGTCGCTGTCCATGCCGCCGATCCACGCGCGCCAAGCTAGGAACTTTACGCCTGGGTGCGGTGCGTGCACCACCCGCGCCTCGGCAGTGCGCACGTAACGATGGCCATCGGCGACGATGCCTTTCAACCAGAACACACATTGTTTCTTGAAAG
>JBDSEL010000005.1:0-3497 GCA_039920065.1 Sphingomicrobium sp.
CAACGGGCCCATCCCGCCGCAGCATCCTTGGACGTGAAGGTCGCGACGGCTTGACGGGCACGAGGGCATAAGGCCGGGCGGTGAAGCCCTGAAATCAGCCTTTGCGGTGCGCCTGGAGACGGGCCGCCGCGAGCACAAAACGCCCGCTGGACGGCGCGCGCTCTACGCCACCGTGGCCGCGGACGCAAGGTAAGGCAGCGCCGCGCGAGACAGCGGCGCGGCGGCGGGCTAAGCCTGCCGCCATGGCCTGCCCCACTGTTCGTACCCTGACGCTCAACCCCAGCATCGACATGTCGGGCGATGTCGCGGCGATTGCGCCGGTGGTGAAGCTGCGGATGACCGGCGAGGAGGTCGATGCCGGCGGCGGCGGGATCAATGTCGCGCGCGTGCTTCACCGGCTCGAGACCTCGGTCGAGGCGGTCTATCTCGCCGGCGGGGCCAATGGCCACACCCTCAGTCACGTGCTCGAACGCATGGGCTTGCCGCACGAAGCCGTCGCCATCGCTGGCGATAGCCGCCTCAGCCTGACGGTCCACGAAGGCTCGACCGGGCAGGAATATCGCTTCGTCCCGCAAGGGCCGGAGGTCAGCGACGCCGAGGTCGAGCGCGCGCTTGCCGCCGCCACCGATTGCATCAGTCCGTGGTTCGTCGCTTCGGGATCGCTGCCGCGCGGGGTGAGCGCCGACATCTATGCCCGAATCCGCGCCCGCCTGCCCGCCGACGTTCGCTTCGTCATCGACACCTCGGGCGCCGCGCTTGGACCTGCGCTGGCCGCCGGCGGTCTGTATTTGGTCAAGGCCAGCGGGGAGGAATTCGCCGAGGCCACGGGGCGCAGCTATGCCGACCAGGCCGAGGTCGCGGTGGCGGCACGCGCCCTGGTCGCTGCCGGCAAGACGGCCATAGTCGCGGTCAGCTTTGCCGAAGCCGGGGCGATCCTGGTCGATGCGACCGGCGCCTGGTCGATCCCCGCCGCCGACGTCGTTGCGCGAAGCACCGTCGGCGCTGGCGACAGTTTCCTCGCCGGAATGGTTCATGCACTGGCGGCCGACATGGGCAGCATCGAGGCGCTGCGCTGGGCGACCGCAGCGGGCGCGGCGACGGTCGGCCGTGTGGGCACCGGCCTGTGCACTGCGGCCGAAGTGATGGCGATGCTTACGCTCGTCCCGCAACCGGCGCCGATGACGATTTAACCGCTTTCCGTTCAAGCCCCTGACAGGGTAAGGCTGCTTAGGTTGAAGCAACGAACTTTATCGGGGAATATCAATGCGTCGATTGCAATTCATGGCGGCTTTTGCGGGGCTGGCGCTGGTCGCCGGAACGCCCGCCGAGGCGCGCAAGAAAGCGCCCCCGCCCCCACCCGCGCCAGTAATCCCGCAAGTGCGCACCGGCGATGCCGGGATCGACGCCTGGTATTTCTATGATCGCCATGGCGCGCCCTTGTGGACCGCCAGCGACGCCGGGCGCCAGGCCGCGGCGCGGGTGATCGAGGTATTGAAGCGCGCGCCGATCGACGGGCTTGCCGAGGGCCCGGTGCTGGCCGCGACGGTCGAGGCCGCGCTGGCCGCGGGAACGCTCGACGGCGATGCCGCAATCTCGACCGCGTGGATGAAATATGTGCGCACGGTGAAGGCACCGGTGGCGGGTATCGAATATGGCGACCCGGCACTGACGCTGAAGGTGCCGACCCCGAAGGAAGCGCTGGGCGCTCTCGCCGCCGCGCCGTCGATGGCCACGGCGGTCGATGCGACCGCGCGCGTCAACGCCTTTTACGCCTCGCTACGCGAGACTGCGCTGGACACTGGCAGCCAGGCCGATCCCCACGTTAAGGCGACTCTGGAGCGGCTGCGGGCGGTTCCCGACAGGGGCAAATTGATCCTGGTCGATACCGCCAGCCAGCGGCTGATGATGATCGAGGACGGCACTGTCGTCGGGACCATGAAAGTCGTCGTCGGCAAGGCCCATTCGCCGACCCATAATATCGCCGGCACAATTAATTATGTGACCCTCAATCCCTATTGGAACATCCCGCTCGACATCGTCAAACGGCGGGTCGCGCCGTTGGTTATCAAGCGCGGATCGGCCTATCTCACGGCCGCGCGTTATGTGACGACCGAGCGGTGGGGCGTAGCGGCCGAGCGGGTCGATCCCGACAGCATCGACTGGAAAGCCGTCGCGGCGGGCGACAAGACCGCCTATCTGCGACAGATGCCGGGGCCCAACAACATGATGGGCAAGATGAAGTTCGGCTTCGTCAATTCTGGCGACATCTTCCTCCACGACACCCCCAGGAAGGCGCTGTTCGACAAGCCCAAGCGCAACCTTTCGAACGGCTGCGTGCGGTTGGAAAAGGCGAGCGAGCTGGCGCGCTGGATTACCGGCACCGAGCCGGTGGTCGGCGACGATGCCCCCGAACAGCAGGTGCGGATCATGGGCGGGATCCCCGTCTACACCCTGGCCCTGACCGCTTTCGCTGGAAGCGACGGCAAGATCGCCTTTGCCGACGATGTCTATGGCTATGACGATCCCGCGACGGCAGCGCACGCCGGCGCGGCGCTGACCCAGCCGGTCGCCGACGACGGCAATTGATCAGGCGCGGCCGAGCCGCTCCTCGGCGATCCTGATCGCTTCGACGATGGCCGCATCGCGGTTCATGTCGCTGGTGTCGAGCAGGATTGCGTCGGCTGCCTGGACCAGCGGCGCCTCGGCGCGACCGCAATCGCGCTCGTCTCGGGCCAGGATGTCGGCCAGCACTTCGTCGTAATGGGCGTTCATGCCGCGCCCTTCGAGCTCGGCCAGGCGGCGGCGCGCGCGGACGTTGCTTACCGCGGTGACGAACAGTTTGAGCTCGGCGTCGGGGGCGATGACGGTGCCGATGTCGCGGCCGTCGAGCACCGCCCCGCCGGGCTGGGCAACAAACGCCCGCTGGCGCTCGATCAGCGCGGCACGGACCACCGGATAGGATGACACGGTGCTGGCCAGCTGACCCACGGTTTCGCTGCGCAGTTCCTCGTCCGACGGGTCGAAGCTGAGGTCGCGCGCGGCGCGCAATGCCTCGAACGGATTGCCGGCATCCCCGCCCCAGCGCCACAAGGTCAGTGCCACCGCGCGATAGAGTAAACCGGTGTCCATGTGCGGCAAGGCGAAATGCGCCGCCAAGGCCTTGGCGATAGTCCCCTTCCCGCTTGCTGCGGGGCCGTCGACGGCGATCACCGGCATCAGGCGTCCTGCCCTTTAAGCCACGGCCCGCGCGCCTGCGAACGCGCCGACGGCAGCACCAGCGGCAGTGCAATAGTGGCGGCGAGAAAACTGCGTCGATCGACCATCTGTCATCGTCTCCACTGGCACCGGCCGGGCGCCAGCGCGGAAAGCCGCCAAGTTTTGACAGTGGCATAAGCCTATGGCAAGGCGCGCCGCGAACGCAGTCGCCCTCTCGGCGCGCGGCAGATTTTTCGATTGGAGACCTTCAGCATGGTGAAGCCCGAATGGGGCACCAAGCG
>JBDSEL010000006.1:0-4762 GCA_039920065.1 Sphingomicrobium sp.
TTTTGGCGTATACTCACTTTCCAGGCGAGCGCCTTCGACCACTCGGCCACCGCTCCGCAATTCGCTGGAATGGCGGGCATGTAGAGGGGTCGCGCGCCATCGGCAACCGTGTCGCGCCACCTTGCCGCGCACCCCCTGCCGCCCCTATGCGCTGGAGACCATGCGGCAGTTCGGACCCGCCCCCAGCGCCGACGACATCGAGCGCCTTGCGAGGAAGACGCTGGCCGCGCTTCCTGCTGACTTCGCGCGCCATCTCGGCGATGTCGCTTTGCTGGTCGAAGACTTCGCCGACGACGCGACCTTGGCCGAAATGGACATCGCCGACCCGTTCGAGCTGACCGGCATTTACGAAGGCGTTCCGCTCACGGAAAAGAGCGTCGAGCAATCGGGCGGCTTGCCAGACCGGGTGCGGCTGTTCCGGCGCCCGATCCTCGACGAATGGGCCGATGGCGAAGATTCGCTCGAGCATCTCGTCGCCCATGTCGTGATCCACGAAGTCGGCCATCATTTCGGCCTTAGCGACGAGGACATGCACGCGCTCGAAGAGCAGATGGCGTGAGCTCGCTGCTGGCGTTCGAGGAGGTCGCCCTGGCGCGTGGCGGTCGAATGCTGTTCGAGCGCTTGACCTTCGCGCTCGGCCCCGGCCAAGCGGTCCATGTCGCCGGGCCCAATGGCAGCGGCAAATCGAGCCTGATTCGCCTCGCCGCCGGCCTGCTGGAGGCGGCGCGCGGCCGGGTCGAGCGAACCGCGGAAGCGGCGCTGGCCGACGATCATCTGGCGCTCGATCGCGAACTGCCGCTGGGCAAGGCGCTGGCGCTGTGGGCGCGGAGCGATGTCGGGCACGCGCTGGAAGCGGCCGGCATCGCGCCGCTCGCGCCAGTGCCAGTGCGGCTGCTGTCGTCGGGCCAAAGGAAGCGCGCGACGCTTGCCCGGGTCTATGCCGCCAACGCGTCCTTATGGCTGCTCGACGAGCCGCTCAACACCCTCGATGAAGCGGGCGTGGCGGCGCTCGGCGTGGCCATGGCCCGCCACCGCGCGGGCGGCGGTGCAATCCTCGCCGCCAGCCACGCAGCCCTTCCGGGCGAGTGGACACGCGTGGAGCTGGGGCAATGATCGGCGCGCTCATCGCCCGCGACCTGCGCCGCGGGTTCAGCGGCTCGGCCTGGCTTCCGCTCGCTTTCTTCATCCTCGTCGCCGCCTTGGTCCCGTTTGCAATCGGCCCCGACGCGCAATTGCTGGGGCGGATCGGGCCGGGGACGATGTGGATCGCGGCGCTGACCGCCGCATTGATGCCGATCGAGCGGCTGGTCGAGCCCGACCGCGCCGACGGCGTGCTCGATCAGCTGGCCCTGCGCGGGATCAGCGAGGAAGCGGTCGCGCTGGCCAAGATCCTTGCCCATTGGCTGTCGTTTGGCCCGCTGCTGATGCTTGCGGCGGTGCCCGCAGCGGCGCTGCTCAACCTCGAGGCGACGATGCTGGTGCGGCTGGAGCTGTCGCTGGCCGTCGGCACACCGGGGCTTGCGGCTTTATCGGTCGCGATCGCGGCGCTGGTCGCGGGTCTGCCCCGCGCTGGTGCGCTGGCCGGACTGTTGCTGTTCCCGCTCGCGGTTCCGCTGCTGATCTTCGCGACCGCATTTCTGGCTGAAGGCGGCAGGCTGATCGGGCTTGAGGCGGCTGCCTCGCTCTTGCTGTTCGCGCTGTCGCCCTTGGTTACCGGCGCCGCGATCCGCGCCTCGCGAACCTAGGCGTCGCGCGACCAGCGGGCGAAGATTGCTGTTGGAAGCAGGAGGCCTCGGGCTTCTTCGCGCACCGCCATTTCGCCGACCTCGACTGTGCCGCCGAGGTCGGCCATCAGCTGGGTAACCAATTCGCCGATCGCCAGCGCCGATATCCGCACCGCATAGACGGTGAGGACGAGGAAGCGGCTGTCGTGGTCGAGCAAGCGGCGGCAGTCGGCGAGCAGCGGCGCCAGATTGTCTTCCAGCCGCCACACTTCGCCCTCCGGACCGCGGCCGAACTTGGGCGGGTCGAGCAGGATGCCGTCGTAGCGGCGTTCGCGGCGGACTTCGCGCGCGGTGAACTTCGTGGCATCGTCGACGATCCAGCGGATCGGCCGCTCACCCATGCCCGACAGCGCGGCATTGACCTTGCCCGCCTCGACCGATTTCTTGGACGCGTCGACGTGAACCAGCCGGCCACCGGCCTCGCTCACCAGCAGACTTCCGACCCCGGTATAGCCGAACAGGTTGAGCACGTCGGCATCGTCCGCGCGGGCCCGCATCCAGTCCCATTGCGGCGCCATGTCGGGAAAAAAGGCGAGATGGCGGAACGGCGTCAGCGCGGCATTGAAGGTGACGCCGTCGCGGGTCAGTGGCCATTGCCCAGGGACCGGCCGATGCTCGACCCAGCGTCCGCCGCCGTCCTCATCGGACCCGGGGACGAAGGTCGCATCGGCATCCCACTCGGCCAGCGCGGGGGTCCACATCGCCTGCGGCTCGGGCCGGATGACGGTAACCGGGCCATAGCGTTCAAGCTTGAGGCCATTGCCGCAGTCCATCAGGCCATAGTCCGCCCACGGCTCGGCAACGATCGTCGTCAGCTCACCGATCACTTGGCCGCAGCCTCGCCGTGCCAGCGCTTGCGCAGCGCCAGGACGTAAATCACCGCGGCGATGATCGCGAAGGCGAACCAGGTCGCGGCATAGCCCTTGTGGCCGGCGGGGGTGGTTGCGCTGATGCTTTCGACCGCCGGCGGGCGGCTCCGTTCCAGCCCCGGCGGCGGCGTCGCCGCGACCAGCCGCATCTGGCTGCGCCGGTCGGGCGCGATGACCCCGCTGACTGGTCCGCCATCCCAATTGACCGGCGCATTGGGGTTGGCCGACCAGCCGAGCTCGACGCTCATCCCCGGCCCTTCGCGCCCGGTCACGCAATCGACCACCTGGACGTAGCCGGTTTCGCCCTGAAGGTTGGCGCCGGCCACGCTGCGCTTGGCGACCACCGACAGGCAATTGCCAGTGGCGTAGCGGAACAAGGGCAAGGCATCGGCCTTGGGCCATACAATTGGCCAGGTCACCGGCGGCAGACGCTCCGCCGCCGCATAACGAGCGATCAGGCCTTGCTTCCACTGCGCACGCTGGATCTGCCACACGCCAAGCCCGATCATCGCCGCAATCGCCAGGACGACGAGGATGGTCGCGACGATTGGAACCTTGCGGGTCATTTGACGATCCGTCCTTCGCGCGCGCGGTGCTTATATTCCTGGGCCAGCAGTCCCGCCTTGCCCAAGCGCAGGCCGAGAAGCGTCAATGCCACGGTCACCGGCACCCAGATGATGTGAACCCAATAAGGCGGGCTGGCCGCAAGCTCGAGCCATATAGCGCCGACGGTGACGAGTCCGCCGACGATGAAAATGAGGAAGGCGGCAGCGCCGTCGCCGACGTTGAACCCGGCAAAGTCGAGCCCACAGCCGCGGCAGCGATCGGCGAACTTCACCAGACCCGCGAACAGGCCCGGGAAATCGCATTGCGGACAATGGCCCCTGATCGCGCGGGCGAGCGGATCGGGCTCGCTTGGGGAGCCCCCCGCCATATTAGCCGGCGTGGGTCGCGCCCCAGCCGCCCCAAACGTAGATCGAGACGAACAGGAACAGCCATACGACGTCGACGAAGTGCCAATACCAGGCGGCGGCTTCGAAGCCGAAATGCTGCTTGGGCGTGAACTCGCCGCGCCGTGCGCGCAGGTAACAGACGGTCAGGAAGATCGTCCCCACGAGGACGTGAAAACCGTGAAAACCGGTCGCCATGAAGAAGGTAGCGCCATAGATATTGCCTTTGAAGGTGAAGGGCGCGTGGATATATTCATAGGCCTGGATGCAGGTGAACACGGCGCCCAACGCCATGGTCAGCAACAAGCCGAGCTTGAGCCCCGCACGATCGCCACGAATCAGCGAATGGTGGGCCCAGGTGACCGTCGTTCCCGAGCACAGCAGGATCAGGGTGTTGAGCAGCGGGAAGTGCCACGGATCGAGCACCTCGACGCCCTTGGGCGGCCAAGTGCCACCGACCGCCGCGACCGGCGAAGGAAATAGAGCCGAATCGAAAAACGCCCAGAACCAAGCGAGGAAGAACATCACTTCCGAAGCGATGAACAGGATCATCCCGTAGCGCAGGTGCAGCTGTACCACCGGCGTATGGTCGCCAGCATGGGCTTCGCGAATGGTGTTGGCCCACCAATTGTACATCGTCACCAAGACTCCGGAGAAGCCCGCCAGGCCGATGAACTTGCCGTACGGATTGTCGTGCATCCACATGACCATCCCGCCGAATAGCGCGCCGGCACACACCGCGCCGATCAGCGGCCACGGATCGGGCTCGACCAGATGATAGTCATGATACTTGATGCCGGCCATTCGAGCGCTTCCCTGTTGGTTCGTCTTGGTCTGCGCTCTAGCGGCTGTTGGCGCCAGTTTCCACTGGGTAAAATGTGTAGCTCAAGGTGATTTCCTCGACGGTCCGGGCGTCCTTGTCATCCATCATCCGGGGATCGACGAAAAACACCACCGGCATGTCGACTTTTTCATGCGGTTTGAGGGTCTGCTCGGTGAAGCAGAAACAGGCGATCTTGTTGAAATAGCGACCCGCCTGGTCGGGTGAGACGTTGAACACCGCGCGCCCTGTAACCGCATGGTCGCTGAGGTTTTCGGCGCGATAAAGAATCTGCGTCCGCGCGCCCGGAGCGACGATCACCGAACGCTGCACCGGCTC
>JBDSEL010000007.1:0-7456 GCA_039920065.1 Sphingomicrobium sp.
TTTTTTGGGCCCCGCAGATGGCCGGGCTGTCGCCCTCAACCGAGATTTTAACCACTCGCCCCTAGACCCGCAGTCATGGCCAGTGTCCTTCCCTTCAGAGATCATGCCTTGGCGCGATTGCGCGCTCAGCTTGGCGAGGCCGAGGAAGCGCGCGAGGATCTGATCGCCTTCGCTCGCGGTCATTCGGGTGCCGTGGCGTCGATCCACCAGGCAGTGCTGGCAGCGATTGCAACGCCCGACATCGACCGCCTGATGGACTGCGTCACCAATGCTTGGCCGCAAATTCTCACCATCGACTCGATCGCTTTGTCCCTCGTCATTGGCGAGCGAGCTTTCTGTGCCAGTTCGAGCGGGGTCCAGGCGATCGCTCCAGAAATCGTCGAGCGGGCGATCGAGCGCTCGGGGAAAGTCGCGATGCGCGCGGTTGGACGCGGCCATCCGATGTTCGGTGTCGCCGCCGGCCCGATTCGCGCCGAAGCGACCGTGGCGATCGACTGTGGCCCGGCATTGCCGCGTGGCCTGCTTCTTCTCGGCCAGCATCAGGCCCATGCGCTCGATGATCGCCACGGCGGTGCATTGCTGCAGTTCCTCGGCAGCTCGCTCGGCGCTATGATCGCCCGGTGGCTGACCGCGCCGAACGACTGACCGACGATAATCGTCACCCGGCGAGCGGCCTCGCCGCGCGTTGGGCTGCGTACCTCGAACATGATCGCCGGCGAAGCCCGCACACGGTTCGCGCTTATGCCGCCACCGCGCACCGCTTCATCGCCTTCTTCGGCCAACATAGCGGCGCAGCGATCGACCGCGATTCTCTGCTCAAGATCGAAGCCACCGATTTGCGCGCCTTCCTCGCTCAGCGCCGGGCAGAGGGGCTGGGCGCATCATCGGCGGCGCGCGAGCTGTCTGGCGTGCGCGCATTCCTGACCTATGCCGCGCAAAGTGGTGGCGATCACGCCAGCCTGCCACGCACTCGCGCGCCCAAGCGTCCGCGAACCCTGCCGCGCCCGGCCGCGCCCGACGAGGTGATGAGCCTGGCCGAAGACGCGCAGGAAGCGGCTAGCATGCCGTGGATCGGTGCGCGCGACCTTGCGGTCCTGCTGCTGCTCTATGGCGCCGGCCTGCGAGTCGCCGAGGCCTTGTCGCTCACCGCCCGGGATTTGCCGATCGGCGCAACCCTGCGGGTCACTGGCAAGCGGGGCAAGACCCGCGTCGTGCCGGTGGTCCCCGCAGTGCGCGAAGCGATCGACGCTTATGTCGCCGCAGCGCCGTTCACGATCGCCGGCGATTCGCCCTTGTTCCTCGGTGCGCGCGGCGGACTGCTCAACGCCGACATCGTTCGCCGGGTGGTGGCTGCAGCGCGGCGGCGGCTCGGCCTGCCCGACACGCTGACACCGCACGCGTTGCGGCACAGTTTCGCCACTCACCTGCTCGCTCGTGGGGCGGATTTGCGCGCGCTCCAGGAACTGCTTGGCCATGCCAGCCTCAGCTCGACCCAGATCTACACCAAGGTCGACGCTGCGCGGTTGCTCGACGTCTATCGCAACGCCCACCCGCGCGCCTGAGCGCGAGCGATACTTGAGAGAGGTGGCGGATGCCGCGGGACGGCGATTAGTGGGGCAACCATCATCCCGCGACTCATTGACGCTAGGCCGAGGAAGTAAACGGAAGTCTAAATAGCCATAATGGACAAAGGCTTTACTGTCTTTTCCTGTGGAAAAATCACTCGAAAATCCGCCATTTTGGAGCCGATTTCAGTGCCGCACCCGTTGCCGCACCAGCCTGACGACGTAAATCAGCGCGAGCACCGCCATCACCCCAATCGACACCGGCCCGACCACCAGTTCGACGTTGGTGAAGTGTTCCTTGAGCGTAATTCCGATAACCGTCAGGAACGTCGTCCAGATCGCGGTGCCGATGGTTGAAGCGATGACGAAATTGCGAAAGCGCATGTCGAGCAGGCCGGCGGGGACCGAAACCAGCGAGCGAATGGTCGGCATGATCCGCCCGACGAGGACGAAGGCGACGCCGTGCCGGTCGAACCAGCGATGAGCGCTTTCGACATCCTTCCAGCTGATCGTCAGCCACTTACCGAAACGATCGATGAACGGGCGCAGCCGATCATGGCCAAGCGCGCGGGCGGCGAGATACCAAACGATATTGCCGAGCATCGCCCCGGCGGTCCCCGAAGCAATCACGCCAACGACGCCCAATTGTCCGCGCGCGACCGCGATTCCGGCGACCGGCATAATCACCTCCGAAGGGATCGGCGGGAACAGGGTTTCCAGGAACATCAGGAAGCCGATGCCGAGATAGCCCGATTGCTCGATCAGGCGGACCGTCCACTCGCCCATTTGATCAGCCGGCGGTCGCGAGTCGGCGCTCGACCGCTTGCCAGATCAGCCCCGCCGTGTCGCTGCCGTTGAAGCGGTCGATCGCCACGATCCCGGTCGGCGAGGTGACGTTGATTTCGGTCAGCCACGTGCCGCCGATAACGTCGATGCCGACAAACAACAGCCCGCGCGCCTTGAGCTCGGGGGCGAGTGCGTCGCAAATTTCCTGTTCGCGCGGCGTCAGATCGGCCGCTTCGGCGCGCCCGCCGGCGGCGAGGTTGGAGCGGATTTCGCCTTCGCCCGGAATGCGGTTGATCGCGCCCGCGACCTCGCCGTCGACCAGAACGATGCGCTTGTCGCCAAGCGCTACTTCGGGGACGAAAGCCTGAAGCACGTGCGGCTCGCGGTAGGCGGTGTTGAATACCTCCATCAGCGCCGACAGATTCTCGCCATCGATACCGACCTTGAAAACCGCCTTGCCGGCATTGCCGTGGAGCGGCTTGAGCACCGCCTCGCCATGCTTTTTGAGGAATTCGCGCGCGACTCCTTCCGAGCGGGTGAGAACCGTCGGAGGCATGAACCGGGCGAAATCGAGCACCCACACTTTCTCGGGGGCGTTGCGGACCGCGGCGGGATCGTTGACGACCAACGTCTCGCCCTTGAGCCGTTCGAGCAAATGGGTCGCGGTGATGTAGCCCAGGTCGAACGGCGGGTCCTGGCGCATCAACACGACATCGACGTCGCGTCCGAGGTCGAGGATCTGAAAGTCGCCAAGCGTGAAATGATCGGCCGGGTCGGCGCGAACGCTGACCGGCTGCGCGCCGGCGTACACACGTCCGTCCTGATAGGTCAGCGCATCGGCGAGATAGTGATAGAGCTTATACCCCAGTTCCTGCGCGCGGAGCATCAACGCGAACGTTGAATCGCCCGCGACATTGATCGTTTCCAGGGCGTCCATCTGGACTGCGACGGTCAGCGACATGGGCTAGCGCCTAGAGCGCAGGGGCGCCTTTGTCATCACTGCCAGACATCGGGCAAGTGACGCGGCCAGCGGCCCGGCAACACAAATATGGCGTCGATCCGCATCTCGTCCCCGCTGCGGGCGAAGCGCGGCGCGAGCCGTTCGGCGGCAGCGGCGACGCGCATCAGCCGGCGCCGGTCGAGCGCGAAGGCGGCCGAATCCTCGTTATTGCGCGCCTTGACCTCGACAAAGGCCAACGTGCGTCCGCGGCGGGCGACGATATCGACCTCACCACCAGGGGCGCGGGCGCGGCGGGCGAGAATCCTCCAGCCCTTGAGCCGGAGCATCCAGCAGGCCAGGCTTTCAGCCTTGCGACCGCGCGCCTCGGCCGCTGCGCGGTTCACGGCGTGGTTCCCCGGGCAAGCTCGAGCGCGCGGGCATAAGCGCGCTTGCGCGGGATTCCGAGGCACTCGGCAACTTCGGCTGCGGCGCGCGATGGAGAGAGGCGGGCAAGCGCCTCGGCCAGCGCGGAATCGAGATCGGCATCGCTCGCCGCAGCGGCTTCGCCCGGCGGGCCGACGACGATCACGATCTCACCCTTGGGAGCGACCTCGGCGTAGCGCACGGCAAGCTCGGCCAGGGTTCCGGTGACGCATTCCTCGTGGAGCTTGGTGATTTCGCGCGCGACCGCTGCATTGCGCCCGCCCAGGCCCATGACGAGCGCCGCCAGCGCGGCGCCCAGGCGCGGTCCGCTCTCATAGAAGACGAGGCTAGCGCGAACCGCTGCAAGCTCGGCAATCGCTTCGCCTCGTGCCTTGTCCTTGGCGGGCAGGAATCCGGCGAACAGGAAGCGATCGGTCGGCAGCCCGGCAAGCGTCAGCGCGGCAATCACCGCGCACGGTCCGGGCACGGTATGGACCGCATGGCCCTGCTCGCGCGCGGCGCGCACCAATTTGTAGCCTGGATCGGAAATCAGCGGAGTTCCGGCATCGCTGACCAGCGCCACGGCGCGATCGGCAAGCATCGCGAGAATGCGCTCGCGCTCGACGTCGCCCGAATGATCGTCGAAGCGCTGCATCCGGGTCTTGGTGCCGATGTGGTGGAGCAATTTTCCGGTGACCCGCGTATCCTCGGCGAGGATCAGGTCGGCGCGGCTGAGGACGTCAACGGCGCGCACGCTAAGATCGCCAAGGTTGCCGATCGGCGTGGCGACGATGTGCAGCCCCGGGCTAAGCGGTTCGGGGCCTAGCGGCTCAGCAGCGGGCATCGTGCAGCAACCCCTTGCAAGCCAATGAAAAAAGAGTCATTCTCCGCCCGCATCAGCATTTCTGAGGAGGCGTGCGATGATGATGTTGGGCTTGGCCACGACCGTTAGTCTTACGATGCTTCAGGCGACGATCAATCTCCCGCGTGATGCATTTCGCGATTGCCTGAAGCAGGCGAGCAGCGCGGCGGTTTCCGAAAAAGTCATTGGTGACGCGTTCGAAGCCTTTGCCCGCGGCAAATGCAGCGTCCAGGCGGATTCGCTGCGCAAGGCGCTGGTCGCCTTCAGCTTGAAAAACGGCATGGGGAAAAAGGCCGCAGCATCCGATGCCGATCTGACTGTCGACGATTATGTCGCAAGCCCGGTCGAGAAGTATCGGGTCATGAACCCCGACCTCGACAAGCCGGCCGCCGCCGCCGCCGCGCCTAGCACGCCACAGCAGTAACCGGGGCCGTGGCCGCGATCCGGCCGAGAATGTGATCGAGCAGCAAGCGTCCGGCGGGCGTCAGCGCGATTCGGCCACCGCTACGCTGCAAATGGCCCGACGCGACCAGCCGATCGACTTCGACCCAATCGACTGGATCGCATGCGAAGCGCTCGGCGACTCGGCCGATATCGACCCCCTCGGCCAAGCGAAGGCCCATCACCAGTGCTTCATCGGCGGCCTCGACGGGCGTCAACCCGGCTTCTTCGACCAAGCCGCTGCCGTTGCGGCGCATCGCGGCGAGGAAATTCTCGGGCTTGCGGTGGCGCATCGTGCGCATCCCCAGCCGCCGTCCGTGGGCGCCGGGGCCAATTCCCGCATAATCGCCGTAGCGCCAGTACGTCAGGTTGTGGCGGCTCTCGGCGCCGGGCGCGGCGTGGTTGGAGATTTCGTAGGCCGGCAGGCCAGCCGCGGCGGTCATCGCCTGGGTCAGTTCGAACAAATCGGCCGAGCGGTCCTCGTCGAGCGGCGCGAACGTCCCCTTGGCGACGTCGGTGGCGAAGCGGGTGCCTGGCTCGATCGTCAGTTGGTAGAGCGAGAGGTGGGTCGTGCCGAGGCCCAATGCGCGGTCGAGATCGTGGCGCCAGCCGGCTTCGTCGTCGCCGGGTAGTGCGTAGATGAGGTCGAAGCTGACGCGGTCGAAATGGGTCTGTGCCGCCTCCAGCGCGCGCTGCCCCTCGAGGCCCGAATGGGCGCGGCCAAGGAAGGCGAGCTTGGCATCGTCGAAGCTCTGCAGCCCGAGGCTCAATCGATTGACTCCGGCGGCGGCGAGGTCGGCGAACCGATCCGCCTCGGCGCTATTGGGATTGGCCTCGAGTGTGATTTCGAGTTCGGGGGCGGGCTTCCAGGCCGCGCGCGCCGCGTCGATGACCGCAGCGACGGTCGCCGGGTCCATCAGCGACGGGGTGCCGCCGCCGAAGAAGATGCTCGACAGCGTCCGGCCGGGCAGAAGCGCGGCTTCGTGCGTAAGATCGGCGAGCAAGGCGTCGCGCCACGCCGCCTGATCGATGCCGTCGCGAACATGGCTGTTGAAGTCGCAATAGGGGCATTTGCCGACGCAGAACGGCCAGTGGACGTAGAGTGCCAGAGGGTTGGTCGCCTCGACCCGTTTCATCGCTGGCTGAGCGCGCTCACCAACTTGGCGAATGCGTCCGCCCGGTGGCTGATTGCGTGCTTGGCGCCGGGCTCCATCTCGCCGAACGTCAATTTGCCGCCGGTAGGAACGAACATCGGGTCATAGCCGAACCCGTGGTCGCCGCGTGGCGGCCAAACCAGCGTGCCGTTGACGCGGCCCTCGAAGGTCTCGGCCTGGCCGTCATTGGGCCAGGCGATGGCCAGAGCGCAGGCGAAATGCGCGTCGTGACCGGCATCGGGCCCTTCGGCCTCGACCGCGTCCCACAGCTTGCTCATCGCGCGCTGCCAGTCGCGGTTGCCAGCCTCGTCCTCGGCCCAGCGCGCCGAATGAATGCCGGGGCGCCCGTGGAGCGCATCGACCGCCAGGCCGCTGTCGTCGGCCAGCGCCGGCAGGCCGCTAAGATCGGCGGCGGCGCGGGCCTTGAGATCGGCATTGTCGGCGAAGCTGACCCCGGTTTCCTCGGGCTCGGGCAGGTCGAGGTCGGCGGCGCTGAAACATTCGATACCAAGCGGTTCGATGAGCGCTGCAATTTCACGCAATTTACCCGGATTGTGAGTCGCAATCACCAGTTTCGGGCCGATCGCTCTCACCGCCCGGCGGCCTTGAGTTGGGCGGCGAAAATGTCGCTGCAGCCGATCCGCGCGAGGCGCAGCAGGCGAAGCAGAGCTTCCTCGTCAAAGGTCGCGCCCTCGGCGGTCAATTGCGCTTCGACGATGGCATTGTCGCCGGTGAGCACGAAATTGCCGTCCGAATGCGCCTTGCTGTCCTCGTCATAGTCGAGGTCGAGGACCGGCGTTCCTTCGTAAATGCCGCAGCTGACCGCCGCGACCTGGGTGGTGATGGGGTCGACAGCAAGCGCGCCCGAGGCCATCAATTTGTCGATCGCGATGCGCAGCGCGACCCAACCGCCGCTGATCGAGGCGGTGCGGGTCCCGCCATCGGCCTGGATGACGTCGCAATCGACCGTGATCTGGCGCTCGCCGAGCAATTTCATGTCGACCACGGCGCGCAACGACCGCCCGATCAGCCGCTGGATTTCCTGGGTGCGGCCCGATTGCTTGCCCTTGGCGGCTTCGCGGTTGCCGCGGGTGTGGGTGGCGCGGGGCAGCATTCCATATTCGGCGGTCACCCAGCCCTGGCCCTTGCCGCGCAGGAACGGCGGCACGCGATCTTCGACGCTGGCGGTGCACAGCACGCGGGTGTCGCCGAAGCTGACCAGGCAGGCGCCCTCGGCATGGCGGGTAAAGCCCGGTTCGAAGGACAATTCGCGAATTTGGTCGGG
>JBDSEL010000008.1:0-8389 GCA_039920065.1 Sphingomicrobium sp.
CAGACCAAGGCGATCCTCGGTGACATCGAGATAGGCTTCGTCGAGGCTGAGCGGTTCGACGAGGTCGGTGTGCTCGGCGAAGATTGCGCGAATCTGTTGGCTGACCGCGCGATAGACGTCGAACCGCTGCTTGACGAAAACCAGCTCGGGGCAGCGCCGCTTGGCGGTGACCGAGGGCATGGCCGAGCGCACCCCGAAGGTGCGCGCTTCATAGCTTGCCGCCGCGACCACGCCGCGGTGGCCCCCGCCGACTGCGACCGGCTTGCCCTTTAGCTCGGGCGCGTCGCGCTGTTCCACTGACGCATAGAAAGCATCCATGTCGACATGGATGATTTTGCGCTGGCGGGGCTCGGTATCGGTCATCGGGTGAAAGGGCGGCTTTGCATGGACGGCGACATTTGCTTAAGGGCGGCGTCCATGAACATCCACGAATATCAAGCCAAGGAATTGCTGGCCAAGTACGGCGTTCCGGTCCCCGCGGGCTTTCCGGCCATGAGCGTCAATGAGGCGGTCGAGGCCGCCGAGCAATTGCCCGGACCCTTGTGGGTGGTCAAATCGCAGATTCACGCCGGCGGGCGCGGCAAGGGCAAGTTCAAGGAATTGGGCCCTGACGCCAAGGGCGGCGTACGCCTTGCACATTCAATCGACGATGTTCGCCGCGCGGCGGAGGAGATGCTGGGCAAGACCCTGGTCACGATCCAGACCGGCGATGCCGGCAAGCAGGTCCAGCGGCTGTACATCACCGAAGGCGTCGACATCGAACGCGAATTCTACCTGGCCTTGCTGGTCGATCGCGAAAGCGGCCGCATCGCGCTCGTCGCCTCGACCGAAGGCGGGATGGACATCGAAGGGGTCGCGCATGACACGCCCGAGAAGATCGTCACGCTGACCATCGACCCGGCGACCGGGCTGATGCCGCATCATGGCCGCTCGGTGGCCAAGGCGCTGGGCTTGTCGGGCGACCTCGCCAAGCAGGCGGCAAGCGTTACCGCCAAGCTCTATGAAGCCTTTGTCGCGACCGATGCCTCTCAGATCGAAATCAATCCGCTGGCGGTCACCGCCGGTGGCAAATTGATGGTCCTCGACGCCAAGATCGGGTTCGATTCGAACGCCGCCTTCCGTCACCAGGACCTCGCCAGCCTGCGCGACCTGACCGAAGAAGACCCGATGGAGATCGAGGCGTCGAAATACGACCTCGCCTACATCAAGCTCGACGGGACGATCGGCTGCATGGTCAATGGCGCCGGCCTTGCCATGGCGACGATGGACATCATCAAATTGGAAGGTGGCGAGCCCGCCAATTTCCTCGACGTCGGCGGCGGCGCGTCGAAGGAAAAGGTCACCGCGGCGTTCAAGATCATTCTCAGTGACCCGGCGGTCAAAGGCATTCTGGTCAACATCTTCGGCGGCATCATGAAGTGCGACATCATCGCCGACGGGATAGTCGCCGCGGCGCGTGAGGTGGAGTTGCGCGATCCGCTCGTTGTCCGCCTCGAAGGCACCAATGTCGACAAGGGCAAGGCAATCCTCGCCAATAGCGGCCTCCCGATCATCGCCGCCGACGACCTTGGCGATGCTGCCCGAAAGATCGTCGCGCAAGTGGAACAGCGGGCCACGGCCTGACGTTCGCACCGGACATTCCTGGAGAAACTCATGAAGCTACTCGTCGCCGTCAAACGGGTGATCGACTATAACGTCAAGCCGCGGGTCAAGATGGACGGCAGCGGGGTCGACCTCGCCAACGTCAAGATGAGCATGAACCCGTTCGACGAGATCGCGATCGAAGAAGCCATCCGCCTCAAGGAAAAAGGCATCGCGACCGAGATCGTCGCGGTCTCGATCGGCCCCGCCAAGGCTCAGGAAACCTTGCGCACCGCACTCGCCATGGGCGCCGACCGGGCAATCCTGGTCCAGACCGAGGACGAGGTCGAGCCGCTCGCGGTGGCAAAGATCCTCAAGGGCATTGCCGGCGAAGAGCAGCCGCAGCTGATCATTCTCGGCAAGCAGGCGATCGACGACGACAGCAACCAGACGGGGCAGATGCTGGCGGCGTTGCTCGGCTGGCCCCAGGGCACTTTCGCTTCCAAGGTCGAGATGAGCGACGGCTTCGCCAGTGTCACGCGTGAGATCGACGGCGGCCTTGAAACAGTCAAGTTGGACCTGCCCGCGGTGGTCACCACCGACCTGCGCCTGAACGAGCCACGCTACGCCTCGCTGCCCAATATCATGAAGGCCAAGTCGAAGCCGCTCCAGACCAAATCGCCGGGGGATTATGGCGTCGACGTCGCGCCGCGGCTCGAAACCCTCAAGATTGTCGAACCGGCCAAGCGCAGCGCCGGGATCAAGGTCGGCTCGGTCGATGAGCTGGTCGAAAAATTAAAGAGTCTGGGAGTCGCGAAATGAAGACCCTCGTCCTCGTCGAACATGATGGCACGTCGATCAAGGATTCGACCCTGGCCACGGTTTCCGCCGCCGCCGCGCTTGGGGAAGTCCATCTGCTGGTCGCCGGCGCCAATGTCGGCGCGGTGGCGGCGGCCGCTGCCAAGATCGCTGGCGTAGGCAAGGTCCATGTCGCCGACAGCGCGCACCTCGAACACCAATTGGCCGAAGACGTGTCGCCGATCGCGGTCGAATTGATGGGCCATCACGACGCCTTCCTCGCGCCGGCTTCGACCTTCGGCAAGAACATCGCGCCCAGGGTCGCCGCGCTGCTCGACGTAATGCAGCTGAGCGATATCCTGACGGTCGAAGCGGATGGCGCGTTCACCCGCCCGATCTATGCCGGCAACGCCATTGCGACGGTCAAGTCGAAGGATGCCAAGAAGGTCATCACAGTTCGCACCACCGGCTTCGAGAAAGCGGCCGGCGAGGGCGGCAGCGGCACAATCGAGTCGGTCGATAGCGGCAGCGCGTCAGGCAAAGCCGATTTCGTCGGGGCTGAACTGAGCAAGTCCGAACGGCCCGAACTGACCAGCGCCAAGGTCATTGTCTCGGGCGGCCGCGCGCTCGGCAGCATGGACCAGTTTCATGCGCTGATCGATCCGCTCGCCGACAAGCTTGGCGCAGCGGTCGGCGCATCGCGCGCCGCGGTCGATGCCGGCTATGCCCCCAACGATTATCAGGTCGGCCAGACCGGCAAGATCGTCGCCCCCGACGTCTATATCGCGATCGGCATTTCGGGCGCGATCCAGCATCTTGCCGGGATGAAGGATTCGAAGACCATCATCGCCATCAACAAGGACGAGGAAGCGCCGATTTTCCAAGTCGCGGACATCGGCCTGGTCGGCGATCTGTTCCAGATCCTTCCGGACCTCACCGGCAAGCTTTAGGCGCGTCTAAGATTCACCCGATATGGGCTGAAGGTCGCGCCGGTGGCTGCGTCTGCCCCCGTAAAGAATGGAATGGTGCCCGTGATGGGCTAACTGAACAGTGATTTATCAGAGGGTTAGCTTAAGGTGGGGAAGTCTGTTCTTCCCGTAGAAACACACCAATCTAGATCGGCGGGCACGGCTTTGCCCAGCATGTCAGCAATAATCCGATCGAAACGAACGAAAATCTGGAACACAATGTTTTAGCTTCGGCAGCGGAATCTGCCATCCGTCAAAAGGGTAACGCAGAGGGAGGGCGGCTCGTGCTGCGCCTCGAATGACTCGACTAGATCGTGAATCGTCTCGCCCTCCGTAGTGTGAGATTCCTGTAGCCCAGTTATCCGAGCCTCATTGTAAAGGCTTCTAAGATCATAACCGAAGCGCTTGCGGAGAGTGTCATCTTTGTAACCGTGCACCGATAGCCACGCTTTCAGGTAGACTTCGATGGCGTGAGCCATCAGCGACATGCACGGGAACACGAAACGAAAATCGTTGGCATATCTCTGCCGAACTGGACTTTTTACGATGGCGTGAGCGCCCGTTACGAATGCACGACCGGTTATGAAGTAGCTCTCAACCGACGTGATTTGGCCCTCTGACATAAACCCTTGATGATCCGTTTTCTTACGGAAGCAACAGCTACTGTCGAACGTCTACTTTCGACCCAGATCCGACATACGAGCCTTCAAGCTCCCGTTCAGAAAGCCGACGCTACAAGGAGCGATGAAGAACCCTCTTCTTTGCGTCGCGCTTACTGTCGGCCTTGCCGCACCCGCTCAGGCGACCGGCGGGCTCGTGTGCCGAACCGCCGGCTCCCGCCCTATCGAAGTGTCGGTTGGCTTCGGTCATGTCCCCGGTTCGCCATTGATCCTGACCCGGCTTATCGACAACGGCCGCCAGGTTCCGGCCAGACAGGCGCAGTGGTGGCTTGATAACTCCGAGGTTCGTTTGCTTCTGATTGCGCCGGATGCGCACCGAGAGGAGTTGACGCTTCGCGCCAGGCGGAACGGCTATGTCTATGACGGATCCGTCTGGCGCGGCGGCAAGCGCCGTTGGGTCCGCTGCCGCGAGGATTGACCAGTAATCCGGTGATTAGGCTAATGTCCGCTTTCCGCCCATTGCGGACATTACCCGTAGAAACATATCGCGGCCACTGATGTGCCTCTGGTATACTGGAGGTGCTGAGTGAGATGGTGCCCAGGGACGGGTTCGAACCGCCGACACCGTGATTTTCAGTCACGTGCTCTACCAACTGAGCTACCTGGGCCCTCGACCGGCCGGCAAAAGCCCGGCGAGCGACGCGCTCCCTAGCTGCCACCCCTTTCGCTGTCCAGCCCATCGACGGCGCGCGGAACCAGTTGCACGCGGCATCCGTAATACAAGTTTCGCAATAAGGAGCCTTGCACGGATGACCGACCACCGGACGCAGTCGCACAGGCTTGGCTGGCTGCGCGCCTTTAGCGCCAGAGCCGTGGCTGTGCCGGCAACCTTGTTTGGAGCGGCGATGATCGGCGACTGGATTTATTCGGCGACCGAGTGGATGATGTGGTCGAACGCCGCTGCGTGGCTGCTGCTGGGCGGCCTGATGGGCGCGGTCGTGGCGTTGCTCGCGCTCGCCTTGTTGTGGCGGAACGGCGGCGAGTCACTCGTCGGGGTTGTCGTGCTCGGCGCCGCAATCGCGGTCGAGACGGTCAATTTCCTGGTCCATTTCCACGACGGTTTTACGTCGGTCGTGCCGGTCGGCTTGACTTTGTCGGTGGTCGGCGCGGCGCTGACCCTGGTCGCGGCCTGGCTCGCACGGCATAGCGCGATCGAGGCCCGGGCATGACCCGGCGCTTCATGCTGTTGGCAGGCGTTGCGGGGTTGCTCGCGTCCTGCGGTTCCAGCCAGGATATACCGCCCGACAGTCAGTTCGGCGCGACCCCGCAGCTGCCCGACCCATCCACTCCGCTGATCACCCAGACCCATATCCCCGAGGTGGTCGGCTGGAAGGACGGCGAGCATCCCCTGGTCCCGCGCGGCTTTGCCATCACTCGCGTTGCCGAGGGCCTGTCCAGCCCGCGCAACATCCTTCCGCTGGCAAATGGCGATGTGTTGGTAGTGACCGCCAAGAAGACCGCGTCCGAGCCGCTCGAACGGCCCAAGGACTTGGCGATGCGGTTGCTGTTCGCCAAGGCGCATGGCGGCAAAGAGCAGCCGTCGAACCAGCTTATCCTGCTCCGCGACAGCGATGGCGACGGCCGGGCCGAGCAGCGCATGATCCTGCTCGACAAGCTCAATGCCCCGCACGGCATCGATGTTCGTGACGGCCAGCTGTACATCGGCGCGACCGATGAAGTGCTGGCCTTTCCGTTCGCGCCCGGGGCCACACGCCTCGGACGTCCACGCCGGATCATTGCCTTGCCCGAGGGTCCGTTCAACCACCATTGGACCAAGGATCTGGTCGTCAGCCCAGACGGCACCAAACTTTATGTCGGTATCGGTTCAAACTCGAATATTATGGAGCGCGGGCCCGAGGCCGAGGCCAACCGCGCCGCGATTTGGGAGGTCGATATCAAGACCGGCGCATGGCGTATTTTCGCGAGCGGCCTACGCAATCCCAACGGCCTCAATTTCTACCCCGGCAGCAACAATTTGTGGACCGTGGTCAACGAACGCGACGAGCTCGGCCCCAACCTCGTCCCCGATTATCTGACCTCGGTAAAGGACGGCGGTTTCTACGGCTGGCCCTATTCCTATTACGGCCGCACCGTCGACGTTCGCGCCAAGCCGGCGCGGCCCGATCTGGTGGCATCGGCCATCGCCCCCGATTATGCGCTGTCGAGCCACGTCGCGCCGCTTGGCCTGGCCTTCGCCGCCGGCACCAGCTTCCCGGCGGCCTTGCGCGGCGGCGCGTTCGTCGGCGAGCATGGCAGCTGGAACAGCGGGGTACTCCACGGCTACCGCGTCGTGTTCATCGCCTTTAGCGGCGGCAAGCCGGTGGGCAATCCACGGACTTTCGCCGCGGGTTTTATCGGCAAGGATGGCAAGGCGCGCGGTCGCCCGGTCGCGGTGCGGGTCGATCGCGATGGCGCGTTGCTGATCGCCGATGACGCCGGGAGCAGCGTCTGGCGGGTCAGCTACTCGGCCTCGTCGGTGCCGTCGGGCGCGGCCGTCGGGCCGGGGATCCGATAACCGTCACCAAGCCATTTCAGAAGGTCGCGGTCGCGGCAGCCGGGGCTGCAGAACGGCGCATGCTCGGGCGATGCGAGCTTGCGGCACAGCGGACATTTCTTGGCTTTAGTGGACATGGCCGCCCGCAATGCCGAGCGCGGCCTCGGCACGCAAGGCCACAGCGCCGCCGACTTGGCGCGCCAGGGCCTCGATCCAGGCCGGCTGAGCCTCGATCGCTTCGATCACCTTGGGATGCGCGCTCAGCGTGGTCGACCCGGTTGCGCTGGCCGACCAACGAAGCAAAGCGCGGGCCTCGAAATTCGCACGGTCGCGGGCCAGCTCGATCAACGAGGCGCGGGCACGCGGGCGGACCAGCTGGACAAAGCCGAAGCCGTTGACTGCGGTCCGCTCGAACGGTTGCGGGACCAAGGCGTCGAGCGCTGCCGCAGCGGCCAGACGGGCGTCCCTCCCGGCGCTGGTCGGAAGGTCGATCCCGATCGATCCCTGAAGGTCGAGCCGAGCGATGGCGCGCGCCGCCGCGGCAGCGCCGAGCTGCGCCAGCTCGTGCGGCTCGCCGCTTCCGTCAACGTCGATCAGGGTCATGGCGCGGGTCGCCTCGATGCTCAATTCGCCGCCGGCGAAGCGGACGCTGCCGGTTCGTGCCTCGTCGATCAAATCGTCCCAGCCGAGCGCGGCTAATCGATCGGCCGGTGCCGGGAAGGGCAAGGCCTCGCCAGCGATGATCGCTTCGCCCAGTGGCTTGTCGGTGAGCCGCGCCAACGGCCGTTTCCATGGTTCGGCCCCGGGGATCGCCTCGCGCGTGACCTCCAGCCGCGCCGCCGCGCCTTCGGTCATGCCCGTCGCTCCCTTGGGCAGCAAATAGTCGCGGCCGTCGGCCCCGCGAGCGACGGCGTTGCGCCCGCTTATGCCCTTGGATAGCAGCCGCGCCTCGATCACGCTGCCGGCGCGGAACTGGCCATCGAGCAGGATCCGCGCCTCGACGATCGCTCCGTCGACCACGCGGACGCAGCGGGTTTCGCCGATCCCGCGCTCGACCAGCCAATCAGGCAATGGCCAGGCCCGCAGCCTTGAGCAGCAGGCGCGTCTCGGCCAGCGGCAACCCGACGACGTTCGAATAACTGCCGGCGATGTGGCGGACATAGACCTCGCCATAGCCTTGCAGCGCATAGCCGCCGGCCTTGCCGCGCCATTCGCCGTGACCGGCATAATGGTCGATTTCCTGTGGGCTGAGCCGCTTCATCGCGATCATCGTCTCGCCCAACCGAGTCAGGATGGCGCCGCCGGGTGCAGCCAGTGCAACGCCGGTCAGCACTCGGTGGCGGCGACCGGACAGCAAGGCCATGCACTGGCGCAGCGTCGCTTCATCCTCGACCTTGGGCAGAATCCGGCGGCCCACGGCGACCACGGTGTCGGCGGCCAGGACCAAAGCGTTGGGATGGCGCGCGGCGACCGCGGCGGCTTTCTCGCGCGCCAGGCGCAGGGCGTGGTCGCGCGGCAATTCGCCCTTGATCACGGCTTCGTCAATGTCGGCGGGATCGACCGCATCGGGGACAATGCCGATGCGGGCGAGAAGGTCGAGACGGCGCGGGCTCGCCGAGGCGAGGACCAGTCGCATCAGTAGCCGGGCGGGCGCTCGCGGCCGGGCATGAAGCGATAGGTGATGCGGCCCTTGGTCAAATCATAGGGCGTCAATTCGACCAACACTTCGTCGCCGGTGAGCACGCGAATACGGTTCTTGCGCATCTTGCCGGCGGTATGGCCGAGGATTTCGTGGCCGTTCTCGAGCTCGACCCGGAACATGGCGTTGGGCAACAGCTCCACCACCTTGCCGCGCATCTCGAGCAGTT
>JBDSEL010000009.1:0-16635 GCA_039920065.1 Sphingomicrobium sp.
TACGACCATCGTCTTGGGCACTGCGGGCAATTCCAGTGCGCCGGTCGAATCGACGATCTTGAAGGCGGTATTGTCGACCTCGACCCCGGGCAGTGGGGTGACCGACGATCCGGTGGCGATGACGATATTTTTCGCGCGCACGGTTCGCTCACCGACCTTGACGCTGTCGGCGCTTTCGAAGCTGGCGTGGCCCTTGAGCCACTCGACCTTGTTCTTCTTGAACAGGAATTCGATTCCCTGGGTCAGTCCCTTGACCGCGTCGAGCCGCTGGCCGTGCATCGCGTCCAGATCGAGCTCGGGCGTAACTTTTACCCCCATTTTGGTCATCGCGCCGCTGGCCGCGGCATCATAATATTCCGAGGCGTGGAGCAAGGCCTTGGACGGAATGCAGCCGACATTGAGACAAGTCCCGCCAAGCGTCTCGCGGCTCTCCACGCAAGCCGTCTTCAGCCCCAGCTGCGCCGCGCGAATCGCAGCCACATAACCGCCCGGCCCGCTGCCGATGACAAGAACGTCGAAATCATATTGGTCAGCCATCAGATACCTTCATCCTGTACTCCGGCGAAGGCCGGAGCCTTGGCCTCATCGACAAATTTCATCGAAGAGATCGCGCCAATCGGGATTTCGCTCCTCGATCACACGCAATTTCCACGCCCGTTTCCATTTCTTCATCCGATATTCGCAAGCTCGCGCAACCTGCAAATCATCAAATATTTCATACCATACGAGCAGCACGCAGTCCTTGTCCCGCGAATGTCCTGGAACGACCTTGTTGCGATGTTGCCAAGTCCTTTGCGTCAGATTGCTAGTTACGCCGAGATAGGTCTGGTCGCGGCGATGATTGGCCATCAGATAGACATATCCAGACGGCATCGTGTCATTCCCAAGGCTCCGGCCTACGCCGGAGCACGTCTTGTCACAAATCGATCAGCAGGCGCGTTGGGTCCTCGATCGCTTCCTTGACCCGGACCAGGAACGTCACCGCTTCGCGGCCGTCGATGATGCGGTGATCGTAGCTCAGGGCGAGGTACATCATCGGCCGGATCACCACCTGGCCGTCCTTGGCGATCGGCCGTTCCTCGATTCGATGCATGCCGAGCACCGCCGATTGCGGGGGGTTGATGATCGGCGTCGACATGAGCGAGCCGAACACCCCGCCGTTGGAGATGGTGAAGGTGCCGCCGGCCATATCTTCGGCGGTCAGCGCGCCGTCCTTGGCCTTCTTGCCGAACGCCGCGATCGCTTTCTCGATCTCGGCGAAGGTCATGCGATCGGCGTCGCGGACGACGGGGACGACCAGGCCCTTGGGCGCCGACACCGCGACCGAGACGTCGAGGTAATCGTGATAGACGATGTCGGTGCCGTCGAGCGAGGCATTGACCGAGGGCACGTCCTTGGCGGCAAGCGCCACCGCCTTCACGAAAAAGCCCATGAAGCCCAGGCGGATGCCGTGCTTTTTCTCGAACAGATCCTTGTAGCGGGTGCGCGCTTCGATCACCGCCGACAAATCAACATCGTTAAAGGTGGTCAGCAGCGCCGCCTCGTTTTGGGCCTGCTTCAATCTTTTGGCGATGGTCTGGCGAAGCCGCGACATCGGCACGCGCTCTTCTGTGCGCTGCGCGTTCCCGTCGCCAGTCCCGCGCAAGCGAGAACCCTGTTCTTGGTCGGGCGGGACTCCTGCTTTCGCGGGGGAGACGGTTTGGGTTGCCGAAGGGGCATTGCTGCCCTTCGCCTGCGCAGCGGCGATGACATCGTCCTTGGTCAGCCGGCCGTCCTTGCCGCTGCCCTTGATGCGTGACGGGTCGACCTGAAATTCAAGCACCGCGCGGCGCACCGCAGGCGACATGGTCGTGACCGGATCGTCGCCACCGGCCGCCGGAGCTTCGGTCGCTGCGGGCGCGGGGTCGCTACGCAGGGCGACATTCTCGCCCGCGCCTTGCGGATTGGTGGTCTTTTCGGCGGCATCCGCGGCAGCCTCCGCCTTGGCCTCGTCGGCCGGCGCTGCTGGCGCCGGATCGGCGGGCGCCGCTGGTGCTGCAGGCGCAGGCGCAGCGGGCGCGCCAGCGGCATCGATGACCGCGATGTCAGCCCCCACTGCAACGGTGTCGCCGGCCTTCACCAATTGCTCGCTCAGCACCCCCGCCACCGGTGACGGCACTTCGACGGTGACCTTGTCGGTTTCGAGGCTGGCGATCGGCTCGTCGATTGCGACCGCATCGCCGGGCTGCTTGAGCCATTCGGCAAGCGTGCCTTCGGTAATCGATTCGCCGAGTACGGGGACTTGAACCTTGGTCGCCATGACGTTCCTTTATTCCGCAGCCACGGCCGCGGCGGCCGCCTGTCCGTTATGGCCGAGCGCGTCGGCGATGAGTGCGGCCTGTTCCTTGGCATGCCGTTTGGCAAGGCCGGTCGCGGGCGAGGCGCTCGGCCCGCGGCCGGAATAATCGGGCCGCATGCCCTGCTGGCCGCCCTCGACCAGGCACGCCTCGAGGAACGGCTGAACGAACGTCCAGGCGCCGTAATTTTGAGCTTCTTCCTGCGCCCAGACGAGGTGCTGAAGGTGGGGCATGGACTTCAGCCGCTTGACCAAAGGCTCCGACGGGAAGGGGTAGATCTGCTCGACGCGGATAATCTCGACCCCAAGATCGCCGGCAGCATCGCGCGCCTCCATCAATTCATACGCCAGCTTGCCCGAGCACAGCACCAATCGCCGGGTTTCACCCTTGGCCGGTGGATTGAGGTCATCGAGCAGGCGACGGAAATGGCTGTCGCCGGTGAAATCGGCGGCGGCCGACACCGCCAGCTTGTGCCGTAGCAACGACTTGGGCGTCATCAACACCAACGGTTTGCGGAAATCGCGCCGCATCTGGCGCCGCAAAATGTGGAAATAATTGGCTGGCGTCGTGCAATTGGCGACCTGGATATTGTCGTCCGCGCACAGCTGCAGATAGCGTTCGAGCCGCGCCGAGGAATGCTCCGGCCCCTGCCCTTCCATGCCGTGCGGCAACAGCATCACCAACCCGCTGGCGCGCAGCCACTTGGCCTCGCCCGACGAGATGAACTGGTCGATGATCGTCTGCGCGCCATTGGCGAAGTCGCCGAACTGCGCTTCCCACAGCACCAGCGTCTTGGGGTCGGCGAGCGAAAAGCCATATTCGAAGCCGAGCACGCCGAATTCGCTGAGCGGGCTGTCGCGGACCTCGAACCGCGGTGCGATCTCTCCGTCGTTGAGGGTTCGCAGCGGAATATATTTCTCGCCGGTCTTCTGGTCGACCCACACGGCGTGGCGCTGGGAAAAAGTACCGCGCCCCGAATCCTGGCCCGACAGGCGCACCGAAAAACCGTCCTTGACCAGGCTCCCGAACGCCAGCGCCTCGGCCGTCGTCCAGTCGAGCCCGGTGCCGCTATCGAACATCGCCTTCTTCGCATCGAGGATGCGCTGCAGCGTCTTGTGGATGGTGACGCCGGCCGGAACGTCGGTCAGCAGCCCGCCCAGTGAACCCATTGCATCCGCCGCGATCGCGGTTTCGATATTGCGCCGCTCGGTGACCTTTTCGTCGGGCATGCCGAGGCCCTGCCAGCGACCGCCGAACCAATCCGCCTTGCTCGGCTTGTAACTGGTCCCGGCGATGAATTCGCGCTCCAGAAGCGCCAGATAATCGGCGGTCTGCTGATCGATCCACGCCTGGTCGACGACGCCTTCCGCAATCAGCCGCGCGCCATAAATCTTGCTGATCGGCGGATGCTTGCGGATCGCTTCGTACATCAACGGCTGGGTGAAGCTCGGCTCATCGCCCTCGTTGTGGCCGAAGCGGCGATAGCACCACATGTCGACGACTACGTCGCGGCCGAACTGCTGGCGGAATTCGGTCGCCGTCTTGCAACACCAGGTGACCGCTTCGGGATCGTCGCCGTTGACATGCAAAATCGGCGCCTGGATGCCCTTGGCGACATCCGACGGATAGGGCGAGGAGCGCGCGAACTGCGGGCTGGTGGTGAACCCGATCTGGTTGTTGATGATGAAGTGGACGGTGCCGCCGGTGCCGTAACCGGGCAGGCCGGAGAAGCCGAGACATTCCCATACGATGCCTTGTCCGGCGAAGGCCGCGTCGCCGTGGAGCAGCATCGGCAGCACCTTCTTGCCATGCTTGTCGCCAAGATAAGACATGACCCCGCGCGACTTGCCCAGCACGACCGGATTGACCGCTTCGAGGTGCGAAGGATTAGGCAGCAATGAAAGGTGCACCTTGACCCCGTCAAACTCGCGGTCCGAACTGGTGCCGAGGTGGTATTTGACGTCGCCCGACCCGCCGACGTCGGCCGGATTGGCGCTCCCGCCCGCGAATTCGTTGAAGATGGCACGAAACGGCTTGCCCATGACGTTGGTCAGGATGTTGAGCCGGCCACGGTGGGCCATGCCGATGTCGATTTCCTGGACCCCGGCGACACCGGCATATTTGATTACCGCTTCAAGTGCCGGGACCGCCCCTTCGCCGCCGTCGAGGCCGAAGCGCTTGGTCCCGACATATTTCTTGGCGAGGAATTTCTCCCACTGCTCGGCCTGAATGACCTTGGCCAGGATCGCCTGCTTGCCCTCGGGCGTGAACTGGACGGTGTCCTCGGCGCTTTCGATCCGATCCTGGATGAAGCGCCGCTCCTCCAGGTCGTTGATGTGCATATATTCAAAACCGATGCCGCCGCAGTAGGTGTCCTGCAGCATCTTGACGATCTCGCGCACGCTCGCCCGCTCGAGGCCGAGCAGGCCGCCGATCCAGATCGGACGGTCGAGATCGGCGTCGGTGAAGCCGTGATAGGCGGGCGTGAGGTCCGCCGGTACGTCCATTCGCGCCAGACCGAGCGGATCAAGCTTGGCCGCCAGATGCCCGCGCACGCGATAGGTGCGGATGAGCAGCATGGCACGGATCGAATCCTCCGCCGCCCGATCGATCGCGGACGAGTCGCCGCCGACCGCCGCCGCCGCATCCTTGGCCGCGGAGCGGACCTGTTCGATCGTCGCCTCGGTTGGGTCGAGCCCGAGATTGAGGTCGTCGAGCGCCGCTACAGGCCAGTTCGGCCGCGCCCAGCTCGGGCCCGCCTCGCGCTCAACAAATCCGACAGCGTCGTCCACTGGTCTCAACTCTCCACTCGCTCCAACGCTCAGGCGCCGAGGAGTTCCGTCAACGTCTTGCCGAGCAGCGACGGGCTGGGCGAAACGCGGATGCCCGCCGCCTCCATCGCCGCAATCTTGCTTTGCGCGTCGCCCTTGCCGCCTGCAACGATCGCGCCGGCATGGCCCATGCGGCGGCCCGGTGGAGCGGTACGCCCGGCGATGAAACCGACGGTCGGCTTGCTCCGTCCGCGCTTGGCCTCATCGGCCAGGAATTGCGCTGCATCTTCCTCCGCGCTGCCGCCGATTTCGCCGATCATGATGATCGATTTGGTGGCCTCGTCGGCAAGGAACATCTCGAGCATGTCGATGAACTCGGTGCCCTTGACCGGATCGCCGCCGATGCCGACCGCGGTGGTCTGGCCGAGGCCCTCGTTGGTGGTCTGGAACACCGCCTCGTAAGTCAGAGTGCCGGATCGCGACACGACCCCGACGCTGCCCTGCTTGAAAATATTTCCGGGCATGATCCCGATCTTGCATTCGTTCGGGGTCAGCACGCCCGGGCAATTGGGGCCGATCAGCCGCGACTTAGAGCCGCAGATGGCGCGCTTGACGCGGACCATGTCGAGCACCGGAATGCCCTCGGTGATGCAGACGATCAGCGGCACTTCGGCATCGATCGCCTCGAGGATCGAGTCGGCGGCGAAGGGCGGCGGCACGTAAATCACCGACGCGTCGGCGCCGGTCACCTCAACCGCCTCGCGCACCGTGTCGAACACCGGCAGGCCGATATGCGTCGTCCCGCCCTTGCCCGGGGTCACCCCGCCGACCATCTGCGTGCCATAAGCAAGCGCCTGTTCGGTGTGGAAAGTCCCGGTTTCGCCGGTCATCCCCTGAGTGATGACCTTGGTGTTCTTGTTGACGAGAATACTCATTGTTTGATCGCTGGCTCGCTTAAATGGGGGGCGTTGGCATAAGTCAGCACGCTCAGTCTGACGGCTTTGTCCTCATCGAGAGACAAAATCTTCTTGAACCCTAAATCGGGCCGATCGTACGTCCACGTCGGAAAAAACATGTCGGGCCACCAAAGCGGTTTGGCTTCCCCCTTGTCGATATTCCAAGTCATTGCACGCGAGGCGTCAAACGTCGTCATGGAGTATGAAACCACAATACAGGAGCGGACGATCGAAATGCTCGAAGTCCGGCGCCTATTTCCGATCAGCAGAAATGTCCTGGCCGGATAATTAAAACGGACGACGATGTCACCTTCGCCAACGGTCGACCAAAAGTATCGGCCGGCAATTTGATCCGCTTCCTTGCCTTTGAGAACTCGTCCTTTCGAAGCGGGGAGTTTCAGAACGCCCTTCTCGCAGGCCTCGTGAAAAAGCTCGACCACCGCCGCACTCACGGCTTCCCGCTGGGGCGTGCGCGCGACCTTGTCAGCGACGTGGAGAGGTGGGTCGAACACTGATGATGCCTAGGTCAGCGACCCGTCCATCGCCTTACAGGCGTCGACAAGCTCGACCACCGCATCGACGCTGAACTGGAAATTCTTCCTGCCTTCCTCGTCGAGGTCGATTTCGATGATTTCTTCCGCGCCGTCGGCGCCGATCACCGTTGGGACGCCCACGTAAATTCCGTCGAGGCCATATTTGCCCTCGACATAGACCGCGCACGGAAAGATCCGCTTCTGGTCGCCGAAATAGGCTTCGGCCATCGCAATCGCGCTGGTCGCCGGCGCATAATAAGCCGAGCCGGTCTTGAGGAGCGCAACAATCTCACCGCCGCCGCCGCGGGTGCGGGTAACGATCTCGTCGATCCGCGCCTTGGTCGATCGGCCCATCGCGACCAGATCGTCGACCGGGATGCCGCTGATGGTGGTGTAATTGGTGACCGGCACCATGGTGTCGCCGTGGCCGCCGAGGACGAAGGCATTGACGTCGCGCACGCTGACCTTGAATTCCTGCGCCAGGAAGGTCGCGAACCGCGCACTGTCGAGCACGCCGGCCATGCCGACGACCTTGTGGTGCGGGAGCCCGGAGAATTCGCGCAACGCCCAGACCATCGCGTCGAGCGGGTTGGTGATGCAGATGACAAAGGCGTTGGGGGCATATTCCTTGATGCCCGCGCCGACCGCCTTCATGACCTTGAGGTTGATGCCGAGCAGATCGTCGCGGCTCATGCCCGGTTTGCGGGCAACGCCGGCGGTGACGATGATCACGTCCGCGTCGGCGATATCGGCGTAATCGTTGGTGCCCTTGATGCTGGCGTCAAAGCCCTCGACCGGGCCGCACTGGCTGATGTCCAGCGCCTTGCCCTGGGGAAGGCCCTCGGCGATGTCGAACAGGACGATGTCGCCCAGTTCCTTCTTCGCCGCGAGGTGGGCAAGCGTGCCGCCGATCATTCCGGCGCCGATAAGGGCAATCTTCTGACGAGCCATGGGGGCTGTTCGAACCTTTCTGTCAAATGCCGACCGCGAGCGGAATCGCAGCCGGTAAAGCGGTGGTCCGCTTAGCGAGGTGGTCTCGACGGGGCAATGGCGGGCGCCCAATTCGCGGCGTCGGCAACCGCTTGGCTCGCGCTTCGTTGACCCCTGGAACCGATGCGCCGGGCGCCGCCCGCCTAGTCAAGCCCCATTAAGCTTCGCATCCTTAGGAGAAATCGTTATGAAACAGACACTTCTCATTTTGGGCGCAACCGCTCTCACGCTCGCTGCACCGGCTTATGCGAAGCCAGGCAATGGCAATGGTCACGGCAAGGGCATGAGCTCGTCGCACGCCCATACCTCCGGCATGGTCCACGAGAAATACGGCAAGGGTTCGCTTTACGGCTACGGCCAGGGCGTGTGCCCGCCGGGCCTCGCCAAGAAGAACAATGGCTGCCTGCCGCCGGGCAAGGTCAAGAAGATGTATGCGACCGGTCAGCGCTATCCGCAGAACTATGGCAACATGTGGAATTACAACCAGATTCCAACCGACTTGCGCAACCAGTACGGCTTCCAGCCGAACAACAATTATTATTACGGCAACGGCTATCTGTACCAGGTCGACCCGCGCACCCGGCTGATCCAGCAGGTCGTCAGCGCGCTCGTTCGCTAAAGCCAGCGAGACGCGACGAATTGGGGCCGTGGCAGCAATGCCGCGCCCTTTTCTTATGCCCCGCCCTCATGCTAGCGGGCTCTCCGTAACGAGGAGCGCAGGTCTTGGCCGAATTCACCCTTCCGCAGAACAGCAAGATCACCAAGGGCCACGCGTGGAAGGACGAGGACGGCGGCCGGCTCAAGACCTTCAAGGTCTATCGCTACGACCCCGACACCGGCGAGAATCCGCGCTACGACACCTATCGCATCGACCTCGACAAGACCGGGCCAATGGTTCTCGACGCGATCATCAAGATCAAGAATGAGATCGATCCGACCCTGACCTTCCGCCGCTCGTGCCGCGAGGGCATTTGCGGGTCGTGCTCGATGAACATGAACGGCAAGAACGGCCTCGCCTGCACTACCGCGATCGAAGATTTGAAGGGCGATATCCGCATCACCCCGCTGCCGCATATGGAAGTGGTCAAGGACCTCGTCCCCGACCTTACCCATGCTTATGCCCAATATGCCTCGATCCAGCCGTGGCTGAAATCGGCCTCGCCTTTGCCCTCGAGCGAACGCACGCAAAGCCCGTCCGACCGGGCCAAACTCGATGGCTTGTATGAGTGCATCCTGTGCTTCTGCTGCACCACCAGCTGCCCGAGCTATTGGTGGAACAGCGACCGCTTCCTCGGCCCCGCAATCCTGCTTCAGGCCTACCGCTGGATTGTCGACAGCCGCGATGAAGCGACCGGCGACCGGCTTGATAATCTTGAGGACCCGTTCCGCCTCTATCGCTGCCATACGATCATGAACTGCGCCAATGTCTGCCCCAAGGGCCTCAACCCGGCCGAGGCCATCGCCGAGACCAAGAAACTGGTCGCCGAACGCGCCGCGTGAGCGATCCGGCCAACGATGGGCTCGGCTCGCTTGAGGATGTCGGCGTTCCGGTTGGCGCCAAGCCCGATCCCGAGCATTCAGGCTGGTTCAGCTGGGGCGAATTCACCCGCGGCAGTTTCGCGGCGGCGACTGGCAAGCTCATCTTCAAACCCGACGGTTCCGGCCGCGGGATCGTGCGGATGTTCCCGACCACCGACCATATGAACATGGGCGGGTCGTTGCACGGCGGCGCGGTGATGAGCTTCATCGATATGAGCATGTTCGCCGGCGGGCTGTGCGCGGGGATGGAACGCGCGCATTACGTGACCCTCGACATGACCACCCATTTCCTGGCCCGCGGACAGGCAGGATCGCCGCTCGACGCGCACGTCGAGTTGGTCCGCCAGACGCGCGGCCATGCGTTCATCCAGGGCATCGTCCGCCAGGATGGCGAGCCCTGCTATACCTTCGCCGGCACGCTCAAGCGGGTCAATCGGCCCACTGGCCCCAGCCAGCAGTGAGGGGCGCGATGACGGGGGCAGTGCGGGCCGCTTACGACGCGCTGGTGGCGGCGGGCGAATTGCGGACCGACCCAGCGCAGGCGGCAGCGGCGGCGGCGCTCGATCGACTCGCCGACGGTAGCGGCGGCGGAGGGTGGATGACCCGGCTGTTCGGCCGAGGCGATGCCAGCGGTCCCGCTGGCGCCTATCTGTGGGGCGGGGTCGGGCGCGGCAAGACGATGTTGATGGACCTCGCCTTCACTCATCTGCCGATCGAGCCCAAGCGCCGGGTCCATTTTCACGAATTCATGCTCGAGACCCATGAGCGCCTGCGCGTTGCGCGGCTGAGCGAGGAGGGCGACCCGATCGAGCCGGTCGCCGCAGCGATTGCAGCCGAAGCGCGACTGCTGTGTTTCGACGAAATGCAGGTCAACAATCCCGCCGACGCGATGATCTTGTCGCGCCTGTTCACCCGGCTGCTGGAGGAAGGCGTCAAGGTCGTGACGACGTCCAACCGCCCGCCCGCCGAGCTCTACAAGGATGGCCTCAACCGCGAACTGTTCCTCCCCTTCATCGCGCTCATCCAGCAACGGCTATTGGTGATGCCGGTCGATGGACCGACCGATTACCGCCTCGACCGCCTTGGCGATGCCCAGTCCTGGCACGTACCCAATGGGCCGGCCGCAACTGCCGCGCTGAGCGAGGCCTTTTTCCGCCTCACCGATTATCCGGTCGAGGACCGCGCAGGCGTTCCGAGCGAGGAGCTGAAAATTGGCGGCGGGCGAACGCTGCACGTCCCCAAAAGCCTCAAGGGAGTCGCGGTCTTCTCGTTCAAACGACTGTGCGGCGACAATCGCGGCGCTGCGGATTACCTCGCGATCGCCCGGCGTTTCCACACCGTCATCATGGTCGGTATCCCGGTGATGACGCGCGACATGCGTAACGAAGCGGCGCGCTTCGTAACGTTGATCGACGAGCTTTACGACCACCGCGTCAAGCTCCTCGCCGCCGCCGACGCCGAGCCCGACGAACTCTACCCCGCTGGTGATGGCACCTTCGAATTCGCCCGCACCGTCAGCCGGCTTGAGGAAATGCGCAGCGCCGATTATCTGGCGCAAGGTCATGGCCTGGCCGATTGAGCTTCTCATCCTCAGCAAAACTGCCTAGGCTAGCCCCCTTCAGCAGAGGCGATCCTTGAAGCGGCAGGAGCCTAAATTCAGCGACGATGAGCGAGGCGGGCCGCTGGTTTTCGTCAGCTTTGCGACCGCTGATCGTAAGCAGGCGCTGGCGGTGTGCAAATCGGTCGAGTCTCGCGGCGTGACGTGCTGGATTTCTTCGCGCGATGTTGCTCCAGGCGACAACTATCAAGAAGCGATCGTGCGTTCTTTGCGTACCGCGCGCGCCATGGCGCTGGTGTTTTCCGGGGCTGCCAACAACAGCGAGGAAATCAAGAAGGAGCTGTCGCTCGCCAGCCGATTTCGCGTTCCAGTGATGGCGCTGAGGATCGAGGATGTTGAGCCGAGTGACGCCTTTGCCTACGAGCTTTCGACCCGACAGTGGATTGATGCCTTCGAAGATTGGGACCGGGCGCTGGACGTCCTCGTCATTCGTGTCGGGCAGCTTTCCGACGCTCCACCGGGAGATGCGATGCCAGTTGCGGCGGCGCCCCGCCGTAATGGGCGCTTCGCACCGAGTTCGACAGCAATGGTCGCCGCCGGATTGCTACTGCTGGCCCTTGTTGGAGGGATTTGGTGGTGGCTCCGGCCAACCCCGGCGTCTGCGCACTCCATGACCGTGCGAATGGCTGGTTTCAAAGCGTTGGCAGCGGGATTGCCGTCGACATTAGGCGAGACCATCGAAATCGAAATCGCGGCCGCTTTCAATGCCGATGGCGTGGTTGGCGTCTCAACTGCGACAGCGCCGACTGCTGGCAAGGCGCCGGCCTATGGGCTGGGTGGGACAATTCTGCGCGACGGCGGCAAAATTCGCGTCATTACCCGCCTGACCAATGAGCGCTCCGGAGCCGACCTGTGGTCAAACACATTCAGTTACGACGGTAGTGAAGTCGCGAAAGTGCCGCATCGCGTCGCGGTCGATGCCGGCAACGTGATCCGGTGCGGCCTGTTCGGCGCTTCGACCTACCACAGGCCCCTGCCCGACAAGGTCCTGCGCGACTATTTGCAATTTTGTCAGGGCCATTGGGACACCAATTTGAATGATGGGCGCGAGGCGCTTGTCCCGGCGCAGCGCGTGGTTGCTGCGGCCCCGGACTTTTCCTGGGGCTGGGCAGCCGTTGCCGGCGCTTATTGGAAGGTTGCGTTCACAGATGACAAGCAGGTGGCCGAAGCGGCACGCGAAAGTGGCCGCCATGCCGCCGACCGCGCGATCGCCCTTGATAATAAAAACAGCGAGGCGTTGTGGATTAAGTCCCTGCTGATCGATCCCCAGGACTGGATCGGCCGGGAAGCGCTATTGAAGCGCGCCATCGCCGCCCGGTCGCTCGATTGTGGGTGTGAGCACCACCAATATGGCGACATGTTGGTAGACGCTGGTCGTATCGCCAACGGGGTGGAACAATTGCGTCAGGCCAATGATATGCTCGCGCTCTATGTCTACACGCCCTGGAGCCTGGCCAAGGCGTTGATCGTGGAGGGCAGGCCAGAGGAAGCAAAGCCGCATATTAGGCTGGCAATGAATCTTGCGCCCGATGCCCAATTCGCCAGCGAGATCGCAGCTAGCGCGGCGATGCGAAACGGAGATGTGCAGGCGCTGCTTGACCCGAAATTGCCGATTCCCGCGGCGCGGAGGGTGGCATTGGTCAAAGGGTATCGCGCGGTGGAGTCCGGAGATGTCGGAGCCAAAAGCGCGGCGGTTCAGGCCTTGCTGGCACTGCCACAAGCCGATCAGGGCATCCCGACCGCGATCTTGCTTGGAGCGCTCGGCGCGAACCACGAAGCGTTCCTGATCGCCCAGCGGATGGTGACGGTGGGTGGCGCCAATCCCAGCTTGCTGTGGTATCCGAGCATGCGCGGCGCGCTCGATGATCCGGCCTTCCCCGCTCTGATACAGCAGCTTGGGCTGCTACAATATTGGAAAGCATCGAAAACGAAGCCCGACGTTTGCCAGAATAAAAACGCGCCAGCGTTCTGCAGGATGATTTGACTCGGGATCATTCGCATAGCGGATGTCGCGGCGATGGTTGCGTTCAATCGTTGCGTCCACGTCGCTTACCTTCGATTCCCGGATCGCGCGCGAGTCTGTTGATGAACCGAAAGGCGGGGAAAACCAATCACCGAATTTGAACAAAGGCGCGACACCACCGACGCCCTCAACAAGGCCCCCGCGGTCACGCTCGGCTTTTGGATCGCCAAGATCTTCGCCACCACGCTTGGCGAAACTGGCGGCGATGCGGTCAGCATGTCGTGGCTTGGCGAGACCACCGCAAGCGCCGGCCAAGGCGGCTATAACGGCTATTTCGTCGGGACCCTGATCTTCGGCGTCGCGCTGGCGGTGCTGGTGGCCTTGCAGATGCGGGCCAGGGGTTACCAGCCGTGGCTTTACTGGTTGACGATCATCGCTTCGACCACCGCCGGCACGACCCTGGCCGACTTCGCCACCCGCTCGATGGGCATAGGCTATACCGGCGGCTCGGCATTGCTATTCGCCATGGTCCTGGCCTCGCTTGCCTCATGGAAGGCCGCCGAGGGCAGGATTTCGTCGAGCCACATCGTCAGTGGCCGCGCCGAATTATTCTACTGGATCACCATCACCTTGTCACAGACGCTCGGCACCGCGCTGGGCGATTGGGCGGCGGACACCGGCGGGCTCGGCTATCTCGGCGGGGCGGCCTTGTTCGGCGGGCTGATCGCGCTGGTCGCCTTGCTCTATTTCACCACCAGCATCAGCCGCACCGCTTTGTTCTGGGCGGCGTTCATCCTCACCCGGCCGCTGGGCGCGACGGTTGGCGACTTCCTCGACAAGCCACTGGCCCAGGGCGGGCTGGCGCTGTCACGTCCGCTTGCGACCGCGCTGCTGGCGATCGCGATTGCAGTGATTGTCTGGATGACCTCGCGGCAAGCGCCGGCCGAGTCCCCGCACGATCCCACCTCCGCTTGACGCGGGGTCGGTTGCGCCTAGCGTTCGCCGACTTACCGACTCAGGGAGATTGATCGATGCGTAAACTGGTCCTTGCCGCCGCGCTGTTCGGCGCCGCCGTCGCACCCGCAGGTGCGGCCGACAATCCGGTCACCGGGCCGGTCGTGCTGCCGACGGCGTGGCAGGCCAAGGCGCGGGCGATGTTCCAGACGGCAATCGAGATCCCCACGGTTACCGGTCGCAACGAGCAGAAGCGCATGGCCGATTGGATGGCCGCCCAATATCGCGCCAATGGCTGGGCCGCGAATGACGTCCAGGTCCTGCCCTATTCGGTGGCGGGCGATCCCGAGACCAAATATCTGATGACCGCGCGCTGGCCCGCGGCCCGGCCCAGCGGCAAGAAGCCGATATTGATGATTGCGCATATGGACGTGGTCGAAGCCAAGCGCAGCGATTGGGTCCTCGATCCGTTCAAGTTCGTCGAGAAGGACGGCTATTTCTACGGTCGCGGGACGATCGACGACAAGCAGGGCGTGCTCGGGACATCGATCGCCTTGTTCAAGCTGCGCGCAGATGGCTTTCAGCCGACCCGTGACCTGGTCGTTCTCTACACCAGCGACGAGGAAAGTGGCGGTGAAGGTGCGCTCCAGGCCTCGACCAAATACCGCCAGCTGACCGACAGCGAATATGTGCTCAACGCCGACGCCGGTGGCGGTTCTTTCGCGCGCAACGGACAGCCGCTGAGCTTCGGCTTCCAGACGTCCGAAAAAATCTACCAGGACTATACGTTCACCGCGACCAATCGCGGCGGGCACAGCAGCCGCCCTCGGCCCGACAATGCGATCTATGATTTATCCGGCGCGCTGCTGCGGCTGGCCAGGCACCGGTTTAGCCCGGCAATGACCGAAACCACGCGCGCTTATTATGCCGCACGCGCCAAAAGCGAAGGCGCGAGCCCGCTCGGCCGTGCGTTGCGCAAATGGCTGGCAAACCCCAACAATTCCGCCGCCGCCGACGCCATCGAGGCCAATGAACTCGAAGTCGGCACCACCCGCACCCGCTGTGTCGCGACCATGCTTGGGGGCGGTCACGCCCCCAATGCTTTGCCCCAGAAGGCCGAGGCCAACGTCAATTGCCGAGCGCTTCCCGGGACCGAGGGCGAGGCTTTGACGCGCGAGCTTCAGGCGATTGCCGGGCCCAAGGTGACGGTCACCCCCAAGGGGACGTTCCGGCCGAGCCCGCCGTCCCCTCTGCGCGAAGACGTGCTCGGCGCCTTCACCAAGGCCGTCCACAGCCTATACGGCGCCGAAGTCCCGATCGTCCCGCAAATGTCGACCGGGGCCACTGACGGCCTTTATTTCCGCCAGGCCGGAATCCCGGTCTACGGTGTCGACATCACCTGGGGTATCAGTCCCGACGACGAGCGCGCTCACGGCCTCGACGAGCGCCAGCCGGTGCGGTCCTTTTACAACAGCATTACGGGTTGGGAGATGATGCTCCGAGATTTGGCCGGCTAGGCGCCGCTCGCCGCTTTCAGCACTTCGACGGCGTGGCCGGGGACCTTGACCTTGCGCCACGCCTTTTCGACGATTCCATCCGCGCCGATCAGAAAGGTCGAGCGCTCCATGCCCATATATTTGCGGCCATACATCGACTTTTGCACCCAGGTGCCGAACGCGTCCGAAATCGCGCCGTCCTCGTCGCTGGCGAGCGGCACATTGAGGTCATATTTGGCGATGAACTTGTCGTGCTTCTTCATCGTGTCGCGCGACACGCCGACGACCTTGACCCCCGCCGCCGCGAAATCGCCCGCCATGGCGGTGAAGTCCTGCGCCTGACGAGTGCAGCCCGAAGTATCGTCCTTGGGGTAGAAATAGAGCACCAGCGGGCCGCCGGGCGCGGATAAATCGAGCTTGGTGCCGTCCGACAATGCGGCTCTCAGCGCCGGTGCCTTGCTGCCTTCATCGATCATGCTTCGCCGTCCTTCTTCACCTGCGCCCAGCGCGCCGCGACCCTGTGGCGCGCCGCGGCGAGGGCTTCAACCATAGACTGCCAATCGGGGAAGCCGGCAAGGCTTGCAACCAGGGTGCGCGAGCTTTGCGGCGGGTCCATGACGTCCGGCGCGACCAGCCGCAGGATAACGAGGACCGAACTGAGCAGGCGCAGGTCAGGATCGGCGCCGGAATCGATGAGATCGGCCGCAACCAACGCGTCCAGCGCCACCTCCAGCCGCGGATCGAGCCCGACGTGACGCGTCAGCTGGAGCGTGTGGACCGCGAATTCGAGGTCGACCAGCCCGCCATCGCCAAGCTTGACGTCGAGCGCGCCGGCCGAGGGCTTGTGCTTGGCCATGTCGGCCCGCATCGCCGCCGAATCGCGGGCAACCGCTGCGGGATCGCGCTCGATCTGGAAGATCGCGCAGACGAGGGTCGCGACCTTGTTCCGGGCGGCGGGCGAGCCGGTCAGCGGCCGCGCTCGGCACAGCGCCATATGCTCCCACGTCCACGCCTCGGTCCGCTGATAGGAGTCGAACGTGTCCAACGACACCGCCAGCATACCCTGCGCGCCTTGCGGGCGAAGGCGGGTATCCACTTCGTAGAGCGGGCCGCTTGCGGTCGGCACTGCAAGCGCCACCGAAACGCGGCTTGCGAGGCGATTGTAATAATTCGCGGCCGACATCTTTTTGGGGCCATCGGCAAGCGCGCCGTCGGGCGCGTCGTAGAGATAGATGAGGTCGAGGTCGCTGGCATTGGTCAGCGCCCGACCGCCCAGCCGACCGAGGGCCAGAACGACGAATTCGCCTTGCGCGATGCGGCCATTGGCGTGTGCGAATTCATCCTCGGCCAACCGCGTCAACGCGATGATCGCGCCCTCGGCAAGATCGCTATAGCCCTCGGCAATCGTGATCGGGTCGCGGTGCCCGGCGATGAGTTGGACTCCCAGCGCGAAGCGGCGTTCGCCAACCAGCGAGCGAA
>JBDSEL010000010.1:0-2351 GCA_039920065.1 Sphingomicrobium sp.
AATGTCCATGTCGGCGATTTCATTGGCCGGCTTGCCCTGGACCGCGGTTAGCACCAGCGCGACAATGCCCTTGGTAATCGCGGCATTGCTGTCGGCGAGGAAGGTCAGGCGGCCCTCGTCATGCGTCGGATAGACCCACACCGAGGCCGAGCAGCCGCGCACCTTGGTGGCGTCGGTCTTGAGCGCGTCGGGCATCGGTTCGAGCTGTTCGCCGAGGTCGATCAGCAGCCGGTAGCGGTCCTCGGCCCCGACCAATTCATATTCTTCGCGAACATCGGCAAGTGCGGGGAAGGACATCGAGTGCCGTTACACCCGCGCCGGCGGTTCCGCTAGCGCTCGCGCAAATCGTCGATCTGGCGGGCGAGGCTGTTTTCCTTTTCGACCGTGATCCGCTCGAGCACCTTCAAGCGCTCCTTGAGATCCTTGACCTCCTCGCGCAGTCGCAGCGTCTCGGTGCTGTCGAGGGCGTCGGCCCCGCGGCTCTCCGTCCTGCGGTGCCCGTATTTGGCGCGCAGGACCGAGGCGATCATTACCGCGACGACGATGATCGCGACCATTTCAAACGGGTTCATCGACCATTATCCTCCAGCACCCGCCGGTCGCGGTGGCGCAATGCGTCAATTTGATTGGCAGTTTCGACGCCCTTGTCGGTGACGATTTGTTCGAGCACGCGCACGCGCTGCTCGAGCCGTTCGACATGCGCGGCATATTGGGCGCTCTTCTCGGCAGTCAGCATGTTCTGCGCATCGAGCTGGCGTTCCTTGACCTTGATCCACATTTTGAACGGCGCGATGCCGATTGCCGCGAGTGGAATAAGCACCCAGATCCAGCTGGCGATATTGTTCATCGGGCGGCTCCGGCACAATCAGGCGAGCGGGGGTAGCAGCGCATCAATTCGCTCCCTTGCCCGTCTGGCCGAGCAAATCAATCTCGCGCGCCAGCTTGGTCGGCTGGTCGGTGGCAATGCGCTCGAGGGTTTCCAGGCGGTCCTTGACCGAGCCGAGTTCGGCACGAAGCTGACCATTCTCGCTCGACAGCAATTTGATCCGCTCGACCGATTCCGCGTCGGACTTGGGATGGATCGCCATCCCCCAGCTGTTCTGCAGCGGATAACCATTCTTGATCCGCAGCCAGGTGCCAAGAAGGGCGCCGCCCACACCAAGGGCGACGATCACGGTCGCCCACGGCAACACGTTCAGAACGAAATTGAAGACGGAAATGACTTCAGGGTCCATCGTGATTTTCCTTTAGCGCAAACTATCGATGTCATCGGTCAGGCGGCGGGCAGGGTCGGTGGCGATGCGTTCCAGCACCTTGAGGCGATCCTCGAGGCGCCCGATAGTCGCCTTGAGCTCGCCATTTTCGGCCACCAGGCGGTCCGTCGCCGGGTCCTGCTTGGTCACCTTGCCGCCCCATTCACCCTCAAGCGGATAGCCGTTGGCCGCGCGTATCCAGGTGGTCACGATCCAGCCCAGCGTGCTGATGGCGATGATCGCCAGCACGAACTCCGCTCCTCCAAAGTGCATTGGTCAAAACTCCCCTTCTTCGTACCGCTTGCTAGCGCAGTTCTTCGATCTCGCGGGCGAGGCTGCGGTTTTCGGTCGTGACGTAGCTTTCGATGTCGGCGAGCCGGCGATCAAGATTGCGGAAGCTCGAGCGGATGTCGCCCGCGGCCCGCGCCGGTGAGGCGCGCACGCCCTGCCAGAACTTCTGGTCCTGCGGGTCCTCGTGGCTGTGGCCATAGGGGCGATCGGGGGCGATGAAGCCGGCGATGAAATAGACCGGCAGGATCGACCCGCCGCTCATGAAGACCATCGCCAGGAAGCAGATTCGCACCAGGCTGGCGTCGAAGCCGGTGTAATCGGCAATGCCAGCGCACACGCCCATGACCTTGCCGTGGCGCTTGTCGCGATAAAAGCGCGTGCGGCTTTCAGGTTGGACGGTTAGGCGCCGTTCGGGGACGTAATCATAGTCCATCAGCGTTTCTCCTCGGGCAGCAGGCGCGCCGTAGATTCGCGGCCGGGCAGGCACTGCTGGCGCCAGTTCGGGTTCTCGGCGGTCATGATACGCTCGATCGTGCACATCCGATCATCGAGCATGCGCGCGACATCGTGCAGTTCGTCGAGCAGCTTCTCGTCGGAGCTGGTCAGGGTTTTCGCCTGCTTCCACTTGGTGATGTAGTGGAAGATCAGCCACGGAAACCCGATGAACAGGACCGGCATGACGATCAGCGGAATGAGAACGTCTTCCATAAATTCTTACTTTCCCTTGGCTGTTTTAAGTGCCTGTTTCATGGCTTCGAGCTCGGCGTCGACTTTTTCCGACGCCTTCAAATCTGCGATTTCCTCCTC
>JBDSEL010000011.1:0-24646 GCA_039920065.1 Sphingomicrobium sp.
GCGGCGCTTAATTGCCGAGCGAGCGCATGACCGCAGCGATCAGGGCAGTGCGGTCGACCGGCTTGCGCAGCACGGTGACCGCGCCGATTTCGCTGTGGATTCGCTCGCGCATGCCATCATCGGCATATCCGGATACGAAAATCGCGGGGACGATCGACTTTTCACGGATCGACCGGACCGTTGCGATCCCATCCTCGCCCGCGCCAAGATTGATGTCCGATAGTATGAGACCGGGGGCTTGCGCGCGCACTTGCTCCAGCGCCTGCGCGCCCGAGGCGACCACGGCGATGGTCGTGAACCCGGCGTCGGTCAGCAAATCCTCGATCATCCACGCGATCATCGATTCGTCCTCGATGATCAGGATCGGCGTGTCGAACAGGCCGGCGGACGCGCAATCGCGGTCGGACGGAGTGCCCGGAGGTGCCCATTCCGGCGGTTCAGTCGTGAGCCAATATTCCAAGGTTCGCATTCATTTTCTGCAGGGCATCACACCCGCGTGAACGACAAGGTGAACTTCAGTCCGTCGGGACTCCACCGGCTTTCCGATTGCCCCTGTAGGTCGTGACCGACGTTAAGTGCAATCATCTTGCTTCCAAAACCTTTCCGGCTGGGCGGTTCAATCGCGACCGGCGTGGTCTCATTCCACGCCATCGACACCAGATCCCCTTCGAGCGACCACGAAAAATCGACCCGGCCATCGGCGTGGGCCAGAGCACCATATTTGACCGAATTGGTGGTCAGTTCGTGAAGGATCATGCTGACACTGAGGAACTGGCGCGGTGCCAGGGTCATATCGGGGCCGGATATGGTGGCGCGGCCATCGGCGCCCGAAAATCCCTCCAGCACCGCATCGGCAAGCGGCCTCAAGGCCGCCCGTTCATAGGTCGCTTCGGTGAGGATCTCATGCGCTCGGCCGAGCGATTCGAGGCGCCCGAGGAAGGCTGGCGAGAATTGTTCGAGCGAAGTCGACGAGCGCGCCGTTTGGTGGGCGATTGCGCCGACCACGCCGAGCAAGTTTTTGACCCGGTGGTTGAGCTCGTCGATCAGCAGCCGCTGGTGGCGCTGGGCGTCGTGGCGTTCGCTTATGTCGCGCAGGAAACCGAGAAACACCGGCCCGCCGAACTCGGTCGTCCGGGTGATCGACAGCTCGATCGGGATTTCGCGACCGTCGCGATGCATCGCGCTGAGCTCGAGATGCTGATCGAGGACCGGCCCTTCGCCAGTTGCGAGATAATGCGTCAGGCCCTTCTCATGTGCCTCGCGATACCGCTCGGGAATGATGATCGCGCTCATCCGCTGGTTTTCGACCTCGGCGAATGACCAGCCGAAGCTGCGTTCGGCGACGTCGTTCCAGCCTGCAATGGTGCCGTCGGTCCGCATGACCACGACGGCATCGAGCGCCGTCTTGAGGACGGCACCGAACTGAAGCGTGTCGAGATCGTGGGCAATAGTCATGACGATGGCGTATCAATCTTTTGCCATTCGTCCAGTGACTAATTGATAAGTATGGAAAATATTTTCCCGGATCGCGAATGTCGGGGGTTGATCAGGCCGGATCGGATCGCAATTCGCTGCGTTTCAACTTGCCCGTCGCGGTCTTGTGCAAGGCATCGACGAATTCGACCTCGCGCGGATATTTGTACGGCGCGATCTGATCTTTGACGAAGGCTTTGAGCTTGTCGGCCAGCTCCAAGCTTTCTTCAGCGAAAACGGCGAGGACGACGAACGCCTTCACTTTCTGGCCGCGCTCGGGGCAGGGAACGCCGATGACCGCGCATTCGGCGACCGCTGGGTGGGCGAGAAGCGCGTTCTCGACCTCGGGCGCGCCAATATTATAGCCTGAGCTGACGATCATGTCGTCGCTCCGTGCGAGATACCAGAAATAGCCGTCGGAATCCTTTTCGTAGGTGTCGCCGGTGATGTTCCAGCCGTCCGCGACATAGGCGGACTGGCGTTGGTCATCGAGATAGCGGCAGCCGGTCGGCCCCTTGACCGCCAGCCGGCCGGTGCCGCTCTCAAGTGGCTGGCCATCGGGATCGAGCACGGTTGCCTGGTAGCCGGGCACGGCCTTGCCGGTCGAGCCGGGGCGGATGTCGTCGCCCGATGCGGAAATGAAGATGTGCATCATTTCGGTCGCCCCGATGCCGTCAATGATCGCGAGGCCGGTCCGCTCCTGCCACGTTTCCCAAATTGCCTTGGGGAGATGCTCGCCGGCCGAGATGCAACAGCGCAGGGTCTTGAGGGCGGTGTCCAATGCTCCACTCTCCGCTGCGAGCATCGCCTTATAAGCGGTCGGCGCGGTGCCGAGGTGGGTTACCCCGAATTTGGCGATCGCCTCGAGCAAAGCAGTTGGGCTGGCCTGTTCGAGCGTCACGCTCGCCGCGCCGAAACGCAGCGGGAAGATCGGGGTGATCCCAAGCCCGAAGGTGAAGGCCATTGGTGCGCTGGTCAGGAACACGTCGCCGGGCTTGGGCGCGATCAAATGTCTGGCAAAGGTGTCGCACGGCGCCAGCACATCGCGGTGGAATTGGACGCAGCCCTTGGGCACGCCGGTCGTACCGCTGGTAAAGGCGATCAGGCACGGGTCGTCGCGTCCGGTGTCGGCCGGCGGCAAGGGCGTCAGTTTGGCGGTGCGCGATTCGAGGTCGCCGTGGCCGTAATCGCCGTCGAACTTGATCACATGCTTGACCGTTCGCGCCTGGTCGGCGCCGTCGCGGAAGTCGCCGATGAAGCGGCTGTCGACGATCGCGTGGCTGATCGCCGCATGTTCCAGAACGGTAGCGATTTCGCCGGGGCGCAGCAGCGCCATGGTCGACACCGCGACTCCGCCGGCCTTGAGCACGCCCAGCCACGCGGCGTATATCGTGTAACTATTGGGTCCGCGCAGGAACACGCGGTTGCCAGGGACCAGGCCATGGCCTTCGACCAGCAGCCGAGCGATCCGCCCGCTGAACTGGTCGAGCTCGGCATAGGTCCAGCGGCCATGGTCGTTGACCAGTGAAAGCGCGTCGGGCGCGCCGCCTTTGAGCAGTTCGGCGGCGGCATTGAGCCGCTCGGGATAGTCGAGTTCGGCGAGGGCGAAGAGAAATTCCGGAAGTTGTTCGGCCGGCGGCAGCCGATCCTCGACGAAGGTGTCGCGCATCAGTCGGGGACGACCGCGGTCGCCTCGATTTCGACTTTCGCCGCGGGGTTGAGCAGGCCGTTGACCTCAACCAGTGCAATGGCCGGAAAGTGCGTGCCCATGCGCGCCTTCCAGATGCTTGCGAGTTCGTCGCGCTGGCGCAAATATTCGACCTTGTCGGTGACATAGATGGTCAGGCGCACGATATGCTCGGGCCGGGCATCGTCCTCGGCCAGAATGGCGACGATATTCTCCAACGTCTTGTCGAACTGCGCCTCGAACTTGTGGCTGACGACCGATTCATTCGTGTCCCAGCCGATGACCCCGGCGGTGAAAACCATCCGCCCCCGCGCCGAAATGCCGTTGGCGTAGCCCTTGGGCCGAGGCCAGCCGGAAGGTTGCAGAAATTTCATGTTACCTCTCAAAAAAATGAATTAAGCAAAGACCCCAAGGCGATGATCAGAGCCAGAGCAATGCAAGCGCATCCCACGCTTTCCCTGAAGCCCATGTTCAACCGCGATACTCCTTCAACACGTCGCGGGCGATGATCTGGCGTTGCACTTCGCTGGCGCCTTCGTAAATGCGCAACGCGCGGATGTCGCGATAGAGATGCTCGACCGTGACCCCGCGCGTGACCCCGGCGCCGCCATGCAATTGCACCGCGTCGTCGATCACCTTTTGCGCGCTTTCGGTGGCGAATAATTTGGCCATGGCGGCGGCCCGGCGATTGTCGGTGACGCCCGAATCCTGCTGCCACGCGGCGCGGTAGATGAGTAGCGCCGAGGCGTCGGTCGCAGTCGCCATGTCGGCCAATTTGGCCTGGGTGACCGCATTGTCGGCCAGCGTCTGCTTGCCCAGTCGGCGGCCGCTGGTCCAGGCGAGCGCTTCGTCGATCGCCCGGCGGGCAAGGCCCAGGCCGGCTGCGGCAACCGTCACTCGAAACAGGTTGAGCACTTCCATGCCGACCCGGAAGCCGTCGCCGGAATGGCCGACCATTGCCGAAGTCGGCACCCGGACGTCATCATAGCGCAGGCGCGCCAGTGGGTGAGGCGCAATCACCTCGATCCGCTCGGCCACCACGAGGCCGGGGCTGTCGGCGGGGACGATGAAGGCGCTGAGGCCGCGCGATCCCTCGCCATCGCCGGTGCGGGCGAAGGTCACATAGAAATCGGCGATCCCGCCGTTCGAAATGTAGGTCTTCTCGCCCGCCAGGACAAAATCATTGCCGTCGCGGGTCGCCGACATGGCGACGTTGGCGGCGTCCGATCCGCATTCGGGTTCGGTCATGGCGAAGGCAGCGATCACCTCGCCGCTGGCGACCTTGGGTAACCACTGACGCTTCTGCTCGTCCGTCCCGCACAGCGAAATCGCGCCTGATCCGAGGCCCTGCATGGCAAAGGCGAAATCGGCGAGCGCGCTGTGCCGGGCAAGCGTTTCGCGGGCGATCGCGAGACTGCGCACATCGGGTCGCTGGTCGCGATCGGCAACACACAGCTTGAGCAGCCCGGCCTGGCCGAGCGAGGCGACCAGCCGGCGGCATTCGCCGTCGAGGTCGCCGGCGGTGTCGACCGGATTGACGGCGCACCAATCGGCCAGCGTCGCCGCCAATCCGCGGTGGCGGGCATCGAAGAAGGGCCATTCAAGGTCGGTTCCGCCAATCATCAATTGCCCTCGAAGACCGGTCGGCGCTTGGCCGCAAAGGCCTCGTAAGCGCGGTGGAAGTCGCGGGTTTCCATGCACTCGGCCTGGGCCTCGGCCTCCATCGTCAGCGCCTCGATGATCGACGCATTCCATTCCGCATCGAGCATCTTCTTGGTCATTGCATGGGCCAAAGTCGGGCCGGCGGCGATCAGCCGGGCAAGCTCGGCCGCGGCGGCGTGCACATCGTCGCACAGCCGCGAGTAGAATCCCCAGCCTTCGCCCTCTTCGGCGCTGAACGAGCGGCCGGTGAAAAGCAGTTCGGCGGCGCGGCCGTGGCCGATAATCCGCGGCAGGATCGCGCAGGCGCCCATGTCGGCACCGCTGAGGCCGACGCGGGTGAACAGGAACGCGGTCTTGCTGTCGCTCGACGACAGGCGAATGTCGCTGGCCATGGCGATGATTGCACCGGCACCGGCGCAGACGCCGTCGACGGCGGCGACGATCGGCTGCGGGCAGGTGCGCATCGCGGCCACCATATCGCCGGTCATGCGGGTGAATTCGAGCAGCCCCTCGCGGCCCATTTTGGTCAGTGGGCCAATGATCTCGTGGACATCGCCGCCCGAACAAAAATTGCCGCCGGAACCGGCGAAGACGACGCATTTGACCGAGGCCGTCGCGGCCAGCGCGCGGAAGGTATCGCGAAGCTCGCCATAGCTGTCGAAGGTCAGCGGGTTCTTGCGCTCGGGCCGGTTGAGTGTGACCGTCGCCACTCCGCCGTCAAAATGCCATAGGAAGTGGGTCGGCTGAAACGAGGCGGGGTCGAGGCTCAAGCGCTGGTGCCACCGTCGATGGTTAGCGCCGAGCCATTGATGTCGCGCGACAGCGGGAGGCACAACATCAGCACCATATTGGCGATCGCGTCGGGATCGACCAGGCGCCCGCTGGCGTTCATTTCAGTGATGACCGAGCGCGAGCTGGTCTCGTCGCGGCCGGTGATCTGCGACACCCGCGCGATCGACTGATCGGTCATCGGCGTGTCGACATAGCCGGGGCAGACCGCGTTCACGGTCAAGCTGGTCTTGGCATATTCGGCGGCGAGGCTGCGCATCAGACCGAGCAGGCCGTGCTTCGAGGCGGCGTAATGGGCGGCATAGGGGACCCCGCGCAACGACGCGACCGAGGCGATGTAGACCAGTCGCCCGCCATCGCTTTTGATCAAGTCGCCGATCGCCGCCTGGGTGCAGTCGAATGCAGCGGTGAGGTTGGTGGCGATGATCCAGTCCCAGCTGTCGCGCTTCATCTTGTGGAACGGCGCGCTTTCGGCAACCCCGGCATTGACGATCAACAGGTCAATGGGGCCATTGGCATCGCGCGCCTTGGCGAAGGCCGCGGTGATCTCGGCAACGCTGGTGACGTCGCAGCCAAAAGCGCGGCCGCCGATCTCAGATGCGACCACCTCCAGCGGCTCCAGCCGGCGACCGAGCACCGAGACCTTGGCGCCGGCCTTGGCGAGCGCTCGTGCGCTGGCCGCGCCAATCCCGCTGCCGCCCCCGGTCACCAGCGCATGGAGCCCGTTCAATCGCGTGTTTTCCATGACAATCAGCATTGGCGTAAGGCAGTCTACGTGGCAAGGCGAGCCGAACCGCCGAGGAGAGTTTGGTCAATGAAAACGCGCGCCGCCGTCGCCTTCGCCGACAAGCAAAAGCTGGAGATAGTCGAGGTCGATCTGGACGGGCCGCGGGCCGGCGAAGTGCTGGTCGAAATCATGGCCACCGGCATTTGTCACACTGACGCGTACACGCTCGACGGGTTCGACAGCGAGGGCATTTTCCCCGCGATCCTGGGTCATGAAGGCGCCGGCGTGGTGCGCGAAGTCGGGGCGGGCGTGACCAGCGTCAAGCCGGGCGATCATGTCATCCCGCTCTACACGCCCGAATGCGGCCAGTGTAAAACCTGCCTTTCTGGAAAGTCCAATCTCTGCACTGCGATCCGCGCGACGCAGGGCAAGGGCGTGATGCCCGACGGCACCTCACGCTTCAGCTATAAAGGCGAGGCCATTTTCCACTATATGGGCTGCTCGACCTTTTCGAACTTCACCGTCTTGCCCGAGATCGCGGTGGCGAAAATCCGCGACGACGCGCCGTTCAACTCCAGCTGTTATATTGGTTGCGGCGTGACCACCGGGGTCGGCGCGGTGCTTAACACCGCCAAGGTCCAGCCGGGCGATACGGTCGCGGTGTTCGGGCTCGGCGGCATCGGCCTCAACGTCATTCAGGGCGCGCGATTGGCCGGCGCATCGCGGATTGTCGGCATCGACATCAATCCTGATCGCGAGGCCTGGGGCCGGCAGTTCGGGATGACCGATTTTCTCGACACCAGGGGCATGAGCCGCGACGATGTCGTGGCGAAGATTGTGGCGCTGACCGATGGCGGCGCCGACTACAGCTTCGACTGCACTGGCAATACCGAGGTGATGCGGACCGCGCTCGAATGCTGTCACCGCGGCTGGGGCACCAGCATCATCATCGGGGTTGCCGAGGCGGGCAAGGAAATCGCCACTCGGCCGTTCCAACTGGTCACCGGCCGCAACTGGCGCGGGACTGCGTTCGGCGGCGCCAAGGGCCGCACCGACGTGCCCAAAATCGTCGACATGTACATGGCCGGCAAAATCGCCATCGACCCAATGATCACCCACGTCCTCACCCTCGACGACATCAATCACGGTTTCGACTTGATGCATGCCGGGGAGAGCATTCGCAGCGTGGTAGTCTATTAACAACGCAGTCTGACGGAGGAGCAAATATGTACAGCCACATCATGGTCGGCTCGAACGACACCGAACGGGCGAAGAAATTCTACGACACCTTGTTTGAGAAAGAAGGCCGGACCGACGACAAGGGCCGTGTCAGCTATATGCGCAACGGCGGCGTGTTCATGATCTCCAAGCCGATCGACGGCGAGGCCGCGACCCATGGCAACGGCTCGACCATCGGCTTCGGCTATGACAGCCCTGCGGAAGTCGACGCCTGGCATCAGCGCGGGATTGCCGCCGGCGGCACGGCGATCGAGGATCCGCCGGGAACGCGCTCGAACGCCTTCGGCTCGCTCTATCTCGCCTATTTGCGCGACCCCGACGGGAACAAGATCTGCGCGCTGCACCGCCCCGCTCAATGAGGCCCGCGCAGTGACGCTCGAAACGCTGAGCGAGGTCACAAGTCACGGCGGCGTGCAGGGCGTCTATCGCCACCAGTCCGCCGCGACGGGCACCGCCATGACGTTCAGCGTCTTCGTGCCTGGCGGAGAGCGCGAACCGATGCCAGTGCTATGGTATCTGTCGGGCCTGACCTGCACCCACGCCAATGTGACCGAGAAGGGCGAATTTCGCGCCGCCTGCGCTGAACATGGCATCATCTTCGTCGCGCCCGATACATCGCCGCGCGGCGATGTTGTCGCCGACGCCGATGGCTGGGACATGGGGCAGGGCGCGGGCTTCTACGTCGACGCGACCGAGGAGCCGTGGTCGGCCCATTACCGCATGTGGTCGTACGTCACCGAGGAGTTGCCGGCGCTGGTCGCGGCCCAATTCCCGGCCGCCATGGATCGTCAGGGGATCACAGGCCATTCGATGGGCGGGCACGGCGCTTTGACCGTCGCTCTGCGCTATGCCGACCGGTTCAAGTCGGTCAGCGCATTCGCACCGATCGTCGCTCCAGGCCAGGCGCCTTGGGGGCAAAAAGCGCTCGGCGCCTATCTCGGTGCTGACCCGGCTGCGTGGCGCAATCACGACGCCGTGGCGTTGATCGAGGATGGCGCCCGGCTGCCCGAACTGCTGGTCGATGTCGGCACCGTCGACCCGTTCCTCGATTCAGAATTGAAGCCGGAATTGCTCGAAGCGGCCTGCGCCGACGCGGGCATCAAGCTGAACCTCAATCGCCGCGCGGGTTACGATCACAGCTATTATTTCATCTCGACCTTCATGGCCAACCATGTCGCCTGGCACGCAAAGCGACTGAAATGATCATGCCGGGCTCTAGCAATTGCCGATGATTCGCGCAGCCCGAAGCGGAACGATCCCGAAAAATGTCCGGTGCAGCTGACGGCGCGAGGCCTCCCACGCATATTGCGCGCTGGTGACCCCTACGGGAATCGAACCCGTGTTACCGCCGTGAGAGGGCGACGTCCTAACCGCTAGACGAAGGGGCCATGAGACTGGCGCGGGCGGCCATATGTGGCCTGCGCCCGTGCTAGTCAATTGCGCGCGGCTGCGACGGTCAGACCTCGTGGTCGCGTTCGGCGAGGAAGCGCATCAACTCGGCGAGGGTCGATTCCATCTGGTCCTGCATCTGCCCGACCAGCTCGTTCTCGCGCATCCCGCCATGATCGAGCGGTTTGGAATAGCTGTCCGAAAAGGCCTGGAGGTCCTCGCGGTCGAACACGCCGCGAGCAACCAATTTGGCGAGGATGACGAGGAGGCCATTGGTGTTGGCGATGGTCCCGGCGACCAACGCCTCATCGACCATCGACAAGCTCGGGTCGACCTCTTCGTCGCCGTCGATCTCGACCTCGATTTCGTCCTCTTCGGTATCGCTCATCGCCCTATCTTGGCGGCTCAATCTCGGCGCGCAAGTCTTGATTGGGGCGGGCGCGGCTCAAGATACCGTGCCAGCGCCGACCAGCATCGGGCCTTGGCGTCGAAGCTCAAGGTATGCGCCGCGCTCGACGAGGGCAGGTCGACCAACTCGACTGCGCTCAGTCCGGCAAGCGCGGCTCCACCCGCGGTGGCCGCAGCCTTGCCGTTGAATGCGACCGCGCGCAGGTCCTTCAGCCCTTCAACCCACTGCGCCAGTGGGTTGGCCGCGGCGCCGCGGATCGCCTGGTCGAGGCTGCCGCGCCGCCGCGCCGATCCGATCACGTCCCACAGGCCGACCTTCGCCGCCGCGAGCGCTTCAAGTCGCGCTGCATAGTCGAGGCCTGCCAGATCGATCGACAGCGCGCCGCCGAGCAGTCGCCAGAACTGGTTCGAGGGATGGGCGTAATAGGATTCGGCGGCGAGCGAGGCATCGCCGGGCAAGCTGCCGAGGATGACCAGCCGGACATCGCTTGCGGCAATCGGTGACAGCCCGACCTTGATCCTGTCTATGTCCAATTGCGCCATCTCCCTTTGCCTTTGCGTCGCGCGCGGGTTAGGCGCGTCCCCCACATGGACGCGTCCGATCTCCGCATCGCCCTGTTTTCGGGCAATTACAATTACGTCCGCGACGGCGCCAATCAGGCCCTCAACCGCCTGGTCGGCTATCTGTTGCGGCAGGGCGCCAACGTGCGAGTGTACGCGCCGATCGTCGACAATCCGGCGTTTCCGCCGACCGGCGACATGGTTGGGCTAAAGTCGGTCTCGATCCCCAAGCGCCGCGAATATCGCATTCCAACTGGGCTCGGCGCGGCGGTGCGCCGCGACCTCGAGGCGTTCGCCCCCAATATCGTCCAGATCTCGAGCCCCGACGTCGCCGCCCATCGCGCAATCAGTTGGGCCCGGGCGCGCAATATCGCGACTGTCGCCTCGGTCCACACGCGCTTCGAAACCTACCTTGCTTATTATCACATCCAGTTCCTCGAGCCGGCGCTGCGCGCGATGCTGCGCCGTTTGTACCGGCGCTGCGATGCCGTGCTTGCACCGGCCGAAAGCACCGCCGCGGTGCTCCGCGCGCAGCGGATGAGCCGCAACATCCACATCTGGAGCCGGGGCGTCGATCGCGAGCAATTCAATCCCGCTCGCCGCGACCCCGAGTGGCGGCGGGCGATCGGCATCGGCGATGACGAATTGGCTGTCACCTTTCTCGGTCGGCTGGTGCTCGAAAAGGGGTTGGAAGATTTCGCAAGCGCGCTCGACGTGATCCAATCGCGCGGCATTCCGCACCATGCTTTGGTCATCGGCGAGGGGCCGGCACGTGAGTGGTTCGGCCAGCGCATGCCGCAAGGCGTGTTCGTCGGCCACCAGGTCGGGGACGATCTCGCTCGCGCCCTGGCCAGCGGCGATGTCCTGCTCAATCCCTCGGTCACCGAAGCCTTTGGCAATGTCACGCAGGAAGCGTTGGCGTGCGGCCTGCCGGTGATTGCCGCCGAAGCGACCGGCGCGACCAACCTCGTCCGGCACATGGAAAACGGGATGCTGGTCGATCCAGGCGATGTCGATGGCTATGCCGATGCACTCGCCGCTTATGCGCTCGACCCGGCGCTGCGGCGCGCCCACGGTGCGGCCGGTCTAGCCTTCGCCCAGACGCGCGACTGGGACGCGATCAACGCGTCTGTCCTCGACGTCTATCGGCGGACCATCGCGCGCCGCGAGCGGTTGACCCGCATGGCGGCGCGCTAGAAATCTATTTGACTCGTTCGATGCGCTGGGCGGCATCGTCGAGGATCGCCGCAATCTCCAGCAGCAGTTCCTCGTCCAGCCCGTCGCGGCCGATGCGATGGCTCAAGGCAGTCATCAAATTCTTGACCGCGCGGCCGATCGCCGGGCCAGCGCTGCTGTTCTCGTGCGGCTTCATTTCCTCCAGCCGCTCGATCAGCGCCTCGACCTCGTCGGCGCGCTCGTCGAGATGGGCCTGGCCCTCGTCGGTGATCCGGAACGGCTTGCGCGCCACCTTGGTCGGCGATTCCTCGATCATCCCCATATCCTGAAGCATCGTCAGGGTCGGGTAGATGACGCCCGGGCTGGGGGCATATTCGCCGCCGGTCATATCCTCGATCGCGCGGATGCAATCATAGCCGTGGCGCGGCTCGTCGGCGATGAGCTTGAGGAGTAGGAGACGCAGCTCCCCGCTCTCGAACATCCGCCGACCGCGGCGACCGCCTCGGCCGCCGCCGCCACGATGGCGAAATCCGCCGCCGGGACTGTCGTCGCCGAAATCAAAGGTGAATGGGCCCCAGCTGAAGCCGGGACCGCGAGACCCGAACAGCTTGCCGAGTTCGCCAAAGCGGAGCCGGGCGGAGTCGCCGCAATTCATCGGCGGGATCGGCGGGATCGGCGGAACGGGCGGAATTGGGGGAATATGGTCGTCGCCGCGGCGGTGATGGTGGGGACGGGGCACGGGAGCTCTCCTTACTAAGATCGCTCTAAGATATATCTTAGCTACATCGCGCACAAGATGACGGTGCAAATTATTTTGGCCCGACTTATGCTGGCTCCATGGCCGATCTGTTCACTGGGGAAGCGCGAGAAGCGCGGGTTGCCGACGTGCCGCCACCCGGCGCGCCGCTGGCCGATCGTCTGCGCCCGCAGGCCCTCGGCGACATCGTTGGCCAGGAACATCTCACAGGGCCTGACGGCGCGATCGGGCGGATGGTCAGCGCCGGCCGCTTGTCCTCGATCATCCTGTGGGGGCCGCCGGGGACCGGCAAGACCAGCATTGCGCGACTGCTCGCCCAAGCCGTCGGCTTGCGCTTCGTGGCGATCAGCGCCGTTTTCTCGGGCGTCGCCGATCTCAAGAAAGTCTTCGCCGAAGCCAGGACCGCGGCCCGCGCCGGCCAGCGCACCTTGCTGTTCGTGGACGAAATCCACCGCTTCAATCGCGCCCAGCAGGACGGCTTCCTGCCGTTCGTCGAGGATGGCACGGTGACCCTAATCGGCGCGACGACCGAGAACCCCAGTTTCGAGCTCAACGCTGCGCTGCTGTCGCGGGCGCAGGTCCTGATCCTCCACCGTCTCGATGCCTCAGCGCTCGGCCAGTTGCTCGATCGAGCCGAAACCATCGAGTCGCGCGCGTTGCCGCTGACCGCCGAGGCGCGCGAGGCGCTGCTGGTGAGCGCCGATGGCGATGGCCGCTTCCTCCTCAATCAGGCCGAGACCCTGTTTTCGATCGAGCTCGACCAGCCGCTCGACCCCGCAGAGCTGGGCGATCTGCTCCAGCGCCGAGTGCCGGTCTACGACAAGAACCGCGAGGGTCACTACAACCTCATCAGCGCGCTGCATAAGGCGATCCGCGGCTCCGACGAGCAGGCCGCTCTATATTATCTGGCGCGGATGCTGGTGGCCGGGGAGGAGCCGTTGTTCGTGCTTCGGCGGCTGGTACGCGCAGCGGTCGAGGACATCGGCCTGGCCGACCCGCAAGCCCTGGTCCAATGCCTGGCGGCCAAGGACATGTACGATTTTCTCGGCAGTCCGGAGGGGGAGATCGGGATCGTTCAGGCATGCCTCTATCTGGTCACCGCGCCCAAATCGAACACCGTCTATGTGGCGCAAAAGGCAGCTTGGCGAAGCGCTCGCGAAACCGGCTCGCTGATGCCTCCAGCCAATATTTTGAGCGCGCCGACCAAGTTGATGAAGGACATCGGCTATGGTGCGGGCTACACGTATGATCATGATTCGCAGGATGGCTTCTCGGGTGCCAATTACTGGCCGGAGGGGATGGAGCGGCAGGTCTATTACGAGCCCAGCGGGCGTGGGTTCGAAGCCAAGATCGCCGAACGAATCAAATTTTGGAACGAGCGCCGCAACGCGCTAGAAGGCGATGCGTAACCGCGCTCGAGTCACACAGGGGAGCAGATATGTATCAGGTCGACCAAGGCGCCTATTGGCAAAGCCAGCTGCTCTACTGGGCACCGAAAATCCTCATCGCGCTGGCCATATTGGTCGCCACCTGGGTCGTCGCCCGGGCGGTCAAATGGGTCATCGAAAAGGCGATCGACAAGTCGCCCGCACTGCGCCGCCACGTCACCGGCACTCCCGAGGAGACGGTTGGTCACCAGCTCGGCGTGATTGCAAAGCTGATCATCTGGCTGGTCGGGATCATGGCCGCGCTACGCTTCCTCGGGGTCGGCCAGATCCTCGAGCCGATCAACGACATGATCGTCCAGATCTTCAACTTCCTGCCGCGCCTGATCGGCGCCGGCTTGATCTTCTTCATCGGCCTCATCCTGGCGCGGATCATTCGCCGCCTTGCCGAAACAGTGGTCACCGCGATGAACATCGAGGGACTGCTCGGCCGGGTCGGGCTGGGCCAGGACATCGATCCGACTCGTCCCGCGGTTGTCGTCGAACCGGCGGTCCCGGCGGGTAGCACGCGCGCCAGCATCGCCCGCGCCGTTGGCGTCCTGGCATTCGCCTTCGTGATCATCCCGGCGGCCATCGCCGCGATCCAGGTCCTCGGCATTGAAGCCATTTCGGGGCCCGCGACCTTGATGCTCAACCAGATCAGCGCCGCAATCCCGCGAATCGTCGCCGCCGGCCTGTGGGTCGGGATCGCGTTCATCGCCGGCAAATTCCTCAAGACGATCATCGAGGCGATCCTGCCGCCGACCGGCTTCGACCGCGCGATCCAGTCGACCGGGGTGCTGCCAGCCGCCGCCGTGCCGTCGCGGATCCTCGCCAACATAGCCATGGTCGGGATCATCCTGGCCGCCTCGATCGAAGCCGCCAAGCAACTCGGCGGCGGCACTATCGCCATCTTCCTGGCGCAGATCACCGAGCTTGGCGGCAAGGTCATCTTCGGTTCGCTGATCATCGTTGCCGGTATTTTCCTGGCGCGGATCATCGCCGGCCTGGTCGCCAGCGGCACCGGCGAGAACAGCTTTGCACAGATTATCGTGCGCTATGCGATCATCGCCTTGTTCACCGCGATCGGCCTTACGTTCATGGGCCTTGCCGACCAGATCGTGATGATGGCGTTCGGGCTCATTCTGGGCTCGGCGGCGATCGCCACGGCTTTGGCCTTCGGGCTCGGCGGGCGTGAATGGGCCGCACGGCGACTGGAGAATATGTCGGGGCCGCGCAGCGTTCCAGCGCCGCCGCCGCCGCCGCCTTTGCGCCCGGTGGCAAGCGATGGCCGCGAGACACCGCCGCCGCCGCCACCGCCGCCACCGCCGTTGGTGTGAGCCCGCCGCTGTCGGACTGGGCGGAGCTATTCGACTTCGCCTGCGCACTGCCCGGCGCCGAGGCGGGCAGTTATTATGGTCACCCGGCAGTCAAAGCCTCGGCCAACGGCCGCGCGGTGGTCACCGCGGGGTGTGAGCCGGGCAGTTTCGTTCTGCACATCGACCAGGAGCGCAAGGCGATGCTCCTCGATCTCGACCCCGAGCGCTTCTGGCAGACGCCGCATTTCGAACGCTGGCCAGCGCTGCTCGTCCGCTATGGTCCGGACGAGGACGGTCTTGCCGCGGGCTGGATCGAACGTGCGCTCGAGCTTGCGGCCGCGCGGCCAAGGCCCCGCCCGCGCAAGGCATGAAGTTCGACGCGGTATTCGCAATCGACTGGTCGGGCGCGAAGGGAGGCAAGCACAAGGGCATCGCGATTGCCGAAGCCCGCGCCGATCGGGCGCCGTCGCTGCTCCGGCCCGGTCACATCTGGTCGCGGATCGAGGTCGCCGATTGGCTGGAAGTTCAGGCCGCGCGCGAACCCAGTTTGTTCGGCTTCGATTTCTCCTTCGCGCCGCCGATTGCCGAGCGCGGCGAATATCTGCCCGGGGAGCGCGGCGTGCCCGACAATGCCCGCGACCTGTGGTCCTATGTCGAACGCAGAAGCGACGACGAGGACCTCGGGGCGGCCAGTTTCCTCGAGCACACCCACCGGCGCCATTTCTACTTCGGCATTGCCGACGGGGTGAAAGCCGACTTTGTCCGCTTCCGCCAATGCGACCATCGCCTCAAACACAGCGGCGGGCGCAAGACCGCCAGCGCCTTTGACGCGATCGGCGCGGCGCAGGTCGCCAAGGCCAGCTTTTCGGGCATGCGCTTGCTCCATCGGCTCGACCGGTCGGGCAAGGTCGCGATCTGGCCGATGGACCCGCTGCGCCAAGGCGGCAGCGCGGTGGTCGAGATCTACACTCGCATCTACATCCGTGCCGCCGGGCTCACCGGTAAGAAGGTGCGCGATCGCCGCCAGCTCAACCTTGCGCTGGCCGGCCTTGGCTCGCCGCCGTGGACCGGCCGCACTCCGCTCGACGACCACAAGACCGACGCGTTGATCACGGCAGCGGGGATGCGGCACTTCCTGCGCAGCGAACCCGATGCGTTCGCGCCGCCGGGCCTGACCGCGCAATTGGCACGCACCGAGGGCTGGACCTTCGGCGTCGTTTGACGCATTCGCGCCGCGGCACGCCGGATTAGCTCAGATGGTAGAGCAGCGGTTTTGTAAACCGAAGGTCGCGGGTTCGATTCCTGCATCCGGCACCATTCGCCGCACTTGCCTTGCCAGAGGTGCGAGCGCATCATTGGGAAGGAAGCGGAGGTACGCCATCATGCCCCAATATGTTATCGAACGCGAAATGCCGGGCGTTGGAAAGCTGGGTATCGGCGATCTCAGGATGGCGTCGCAAGCTTCATGTTCGGCGATCCGCGACCTGGGACCGCAGATCGAGTGGATGCACTCCTATGTCACCGATAACAAAATCTATTGCGTCTATCGCGCGCCCAACGAGGAAATGATTCTCGACCATGCGCGGCGCGGCGGTTTTCCTGCCAATAAGATTAGCGAAGTGCACGCAACCATCGATCCGAGCACGGCGGAATAGGAGCCTAGCGACTCCGTCCGCCCAATTTGCTAGTCTTGCGAGAATGGCGGACGTTTTCGTTTCATACGCGCGCACCGATGAGCAATGTGCAGTACGGGTCTGCGAGAACCTCGTTTCCGCCGGCTACAAGGTGTGGCGCGACGACCAATTGCCGGCCCACCGCGCCTATGGCGAAGTCATCGAGGAGCGATTGAAGGGCGCCAAAGCAGTCGTCGTCCTGTGGTCGGCGGAAGCAGCGAAATCGCAATGGGTGCGGGCTGAGGCGGATTCGGCACGGTCCGTCGGAACACTGATCCAGGCGTCGATCGATGGCGTGACGCCGCCGCTGCCCTTCAATCAGATTCAATGCGCCGATCTCGCCGGTTGGGACGGTAGCGAGACTAACGGCTGGACGAAGATCCTGGCGAGTGTCGCTGCGCTCGCGCCGCTGGCGGGCAAGGGCAGCGGCGCCGCTCCGCGCCGGTTGAGCCAATCGCTTTCGGTCTGCGTCCTGCCGTTCCAGAACATGAGCGGCGATCCAGAACAGGAATATTTCAGCGATGGAATCAGCGAGGATATCACCACCGATTTAAGCAAGATTTCTGCACTCGGCGTGATCGCCCGCAACACCGCCTTCACTTATAAGGGGCGAGCGGTAAACGTTTGCGACGTAGCATCGACCTTGGGCGTAAGTCATGTTCTCGAAGGAAGCGTTCGCAAGGCCGGAACGCGCGTTCGTATCAATGCTCAGCTGATCGACGGGGCAAGTGGCGATCATGTCTGGGCGGACCGGTACGACCGCGAACTCGACGACATCTTCGTCATTCAGGATGAAATTTCCAAGGCGATCGTGACAGCGCTCAGGCTCACATTGCTGCCCTCGGAAAAGCACGCGATCGAGCAGCGCGGAACGACCGATGCCCACGCCTACACGCTTTATTTGATGGCACGGCAATATTGGGCAAGCGGCAATATCGGCGACCCACGGCGCGAGCAGCGGGTTATGCGGATTTGCAAACGAGCCGTCGAGATCGACCCGAACTACGCTGATGCCTGGGCGCTTCTGGCATTGGCGCAATCGAACTTGCATTACATGTTTGGCGAACTAGTTGACGATGGGTTCGTTGCGGCCAATGCGGCCCTGTCGATCAATCCGCAGGTCGCCGAAGCTTATTGTGCGATGTCGCGCCGACTGGAAGAGCGCGACCAGGTTGATGAAGCTGTTGCGGAAATCGCCAAGGCGCTTGCGCTCGACCACGACTCGCACGAGGTCAATAAGGAAGCCGGTCGCCTCGCGTTCAAGCAGCGACGGTTCGAAGATGCCGTCCACCACTATGAAATCGCAACTGCAATGATGGGCGGTGACTTTCACTCCTGGGCAATGCTGGTCAGTTGCAATAAGGCGCTCGGCCGTAATGACGCCGTCCAGCATTGCGCAACGATGATGGTGAGCGAAGCGGAAAAAGCCCTCGCGCAGGATCCGAGTAATGGAGCCGCCTTGGGCATTGCGGCGGGGGGAATGGCGATTACCGGTCAGCTTGACCGAGCGCGCGAATGGATTGAGCGTGCGCTGCTGATAGACCCAGACAATAATAATATGCGGTACAACTTTGCGTGCGTTCACGCGCTTTGCCTCGACGACCACGACGGTGCGATCTCGCTTCTGGCGTCAACTCTGCCGAATTCAAAAAGTCATCTTCGCACCGCCGAATCCGATCCTGACCTGGACGCGCTACGCGACGATCCGCGATTCAATGATTTGCTGCAGCGGACGCGGGTTCAGTTCGGGCTTTCGGTCGATGCCCCTTTCGCCACGTAAGTCACCGAATCATCCCGCACTTATCCACAGGACGGCCCCCGCCTTTATGCGGCCGGCATGACGATTTCGCTGGAACTTTCAGTGGAATGGTTCATTCTATCATTGTGTTCCAGAGGCTTCGGCCAAAGGAACATGGAACCCCGGCAGCTTCGGTTGCCGGGGTTTACTTTTGTGTGGTGCCTGTGGGCGCGTTTTTGCGGCGATAGGTGTAGTCGTAACTGGGCACCCAAGTTTTTCCGTCATCCGACGATATTATCCCGATCTGCTCGACCGCGCCGCCCTCTAGCGGGCGATAGGTCATGCTCGTCAGTTTGCCGCCTGTGACGGACGCGACCAGCGCCAAGTCCGCACCCTGCAATTCGCCGCTGTACCACATGGCGGCGGCGCCAGTATCGACGTAGAATTGGTGCCACTTGCCATCTCTCCTGTCGAAGGCGCTGTAGCTTTTGCCGGAATAGGCACCGCCTGGAGCCTTCGGGGCGTCATAGGCTTCGGCAATGCCGCACCCATCGACGACGCGCTCGATGTTGCTGGTGCCGACCTGATATCCCTTGGCAGTGTCGAACACGTTCCAGCTGCCGAGCCAGAAATCGAGTTGCCGCATTTCGGGGATCGAGCAGGGCGACAGCGACGGCGGCTGCGGCGCTTGCGCGGCCGCTGGCAGCAACAGTGCCTGCATCGCGATCAAGACGGAACACGCGTGGATGGTCATTTTCGCCTCCTCCGACAGCTTGCAAGCAAATCCACGCACGATGCATCGCGCCATGCGAGACTAATCCGACGCAAGCTCGATCCACATCGGCGCATGATCGCTGGTCTTGTCGAGCGCGCGCGGGGCGCGGTCGACGCCCGCGGCGGTTAGGCGCGGCGCAAGCGCCGGACTGAGCAGCGCATGATCGATGCGGATGCCCGAATCGCGCTCGAACGATTGCCGCCAATAGGGCCAGAAGGTGTAAATGCGTTGGTCGGGGTGGAGGTGGCGGATGGCATCGGTCCAGCCGGCCTCGACCAAGGCCGCGAAACGCTCTTTCGCCGCCGGCGCGAACAAGGCGTCCTTCTTCCACCGCTCGGCCTTGTAGACGTCGAGGTCGGTCGGGATGACGTTATAGTCGCCGATCAGCACCGCCGGGATGGTCGCCGCGATCAGCTCGGCGGCATGCGCTGCAAGGCGGTCCATCCACGCCAATTTATACTCGAATTTCGGCCCGGGCTGGGGATTGCCGTTGGGCAGATAGAGATTGCCGACCAGCACGCCAGCGATCGCGGCTTCGATGTAGCGGCTTTGCTCGTCATCGGGATCGCCAGGTAGGCCGCGGCGGGTTTCGACCGGCGCGCCGATGCGGCTCAGTATCGCGATTCCGTTCCACCGTTGCTGCCCGTGCCAAATCGCCTGGTAGCCGGCCTGGGCGATCGCCTCGGCTGGAAAGGCGGCATCGGTGCACTTCAATTCCTGCAAACACGCGACATCGGGGGCGAAATCCGCGAGCCAGCCGAGCAACAGGGGCAGGCGGCTGTTGATCCCGTTGATGTTGTAGCTGGCGATTCGAATGGGGGACGTTTTGGCCATGGCGGTGCAACGCGATTCGTCGCCATTTGGCTGCACGGGGCGCGATTGGACCGAGTCGCACAGGTTTATCCACGATTCCGCCCCCAAAAATCCGCGTGGCGACGTGCGAATTGACTCGCGAATCGGCAAAATGGGTGTACAAAGACAACGTGTTCCAGAGGCTTCGGCCAAAGGAACATGGAACCCCGGCAGCTTCGGTTGCCGGGGTTTACTCGTTTCTGGGCCTCGGAAATTTGGCTTAGGACGGGATGGCGGGCCAGGTCGGGCGTGCCATTGGCCATCATCGGCCGCGGAACAATGCTCCTTAGCCGAGCAAGTCGCCTGGCGACGTCTCCGACAATTTGATCCGCCGCGCCGTTTCTTCGAGCGGATATTTGTTGCCGTTGGCGCAGTTGAACAGCAGCACACGCTCGTCCTTGCCGACCAGCCCCTTCTCCAGCGCCTCGCGCCACGCCGCGAACACCGCGCCGCCTTCGGGGCACAATAACGTGCCGTCGTACCGCGCGACTTCGTCGACTCCCGCGAGAATGGCCGCATCGCCGACAGCGATTGCAGCTCCGCCGCTGTCGCGCACTGCGCGCAGGATGAGGAAATCGCCGACTGCTTTGGGCACGCGAATGCCGGTTGCTACCGTCGCCGCGCCGTCCCATCGCTCGGCGAACTCGGCGCCCGCCTCGAACGCGCGGACCATGGGCGCGCAACCTTCGGCCTGGACTGCATACATCCGTGGTCTTTTGGGTCCGATCAAACCGACCGCTTCCAGTTCGTCAAACGCCTTCCACATGCCGATCAGGCCAGTGCCGCCGCCGGTCGGGTAGAAGATCGCGTCGGGCACGTCCCAGCCGAGCTGTTCGGCGAGCTCGAAGCCCATGACCTTCTTGCCTTCCAGTCGATACGGTTCCTTCAGCGTCGAGAAGTCGAACCAATGCCCCTCGGCCGCGCCCTTGCCGACCAGCGCACCGCATTCGTCGATCTGGCCGTCGGCGACGAACACGCGGGCGCCATAAGCGGCGGTCTCCGCGACATTGATCGCCGGCGTTTCGGCCGGACACAGGACGATCGTCTCGATCCCCGCCGCGGCGCCATAAGCGGCGAGTGCGGCCCCGGCATTGCCGTTGGTTGGCATGGCAATGCGCCGGACCCCGAATTGCCTGGCCATGGTCACGGCCATGGCCAAGCCGCGCGCTTTGAACGACCCGGTCGGCAGCCGCCCTTCGTCCTTGACCAGCAGATTGCTCGCGCCATACCGCGCCGCGGTCCGGGTAAGCGGTAGGATCGGGGTTTCGACTTCCCCCAGGCTGACCGGCGAAGTGCCGTCGGCGAGTGGCAGCAGTTCGCTCCATTTCCACATGCCGGGCACTCGCGCCGCGACAGCCGCGCGGGTCAGCGTCCGCCGCGCCAATTCCAGGTCATAGCGGGCGATTAGCGGGCGGCCGGCGCGGGACAGATTGTGCAGCACGTCGGCGGCATAACGCTCCCCCGTCAGCGAGCATTCGAGATGCGTCGCCGCCATCAGCAGCGGCTATCGTCGAGGTTCGCGCGCTCGACCTGGATGGTCGAATGCTCGATCGCGAACCGGTCGTGGACCAGCTTGCGGATGCGCATCAGCAATTCATCGCAATCGGTCACGCTGGGGGCAACGACATGGGCGGTGAGCGCGGTTTCCGTCGTGCTCAGCGGCCACACGTGAAGGTCGTGAACCTCGCTCACCCCGTCGAGCTCGGCCAGCGCCGCCTCGACATCGTCCAGCACGATCCCCTGCGGCACCCCGGCCAGGCTCATCCACACCGATCCCTTGAGCAGTCCGATCGAGCTCCACAGGATGACGAAGGCGACCAGCAGGCCGATTACCGGGTCGATCCATAATTGGCCCGTCATGAGGATCGCGAAACCGGCCACCACCACCGCTGCCGAGACCGCCGCATCCGCCGCCATGTGCAGCATCGCCCCGCGGATATTGATGTCCTTGCTCGCGCCCCGCGCGAACAGCAATGCGGTCACGCCGTTGATGACGATGCCGATGGCGGCGATGATCATCACGGTCGTGCCCTGCGACGGCGCCGGGTGCGCCAGCCGGCGCACCGCCTCGGCGGCGATCGCCCCGACCGCGATCAGCAGGAACAAGGCATTGGCGAGTGCGGCAAGGATCGACGCCTTCTTGAACCCGAAGGTGAAGCGGGATGACGACGATTTGCGCGCCAGCGCCGCGCCCGCCCAGGCCACGACCAGCCCGAGGACGTCGGACAGATTGTGACCGGCATCGGCGAACAGCGCCATCGAATTGGCCGACAAGGCATAGAGCGCCTCGATCACCACGAAGCCGAGATTGAGCGCGATACCGATGGCGAACGCGCTACTGTAATCTTCGGCCTGGTGGCCGTGTTGATGATTGTGGCCGGCCGACATCGCCCGGACTGTACACACCCTACGTCCCGAGAAAACTGCTCTTGGTCGAAAACTGGAATATAGTCGCATGGCGGCGCTTGTAACAATGTATCACCACCCCTATCGAGCTGCCCATGAAAATCTTGCTTTCGCGCGGCCTCTTGCTTGGTGCCGCCTTCGCCCCCGCCGTTCCCGCGTTCGCCCAGGAAGCCGAAGCGCCAGCCAGCGCACCAATTGGTGCCGCGGAGGCCGCGCATCCTGACCGCGATTCCGCGATTGTCGTGACCGGCGTGCGCCGCTCGGCCCACGATGTCCTGGGCAGCGTCGTCGTCGTCGACAAGGAAGAGTTGGCGCGGAACATCAAGCCAAGCATCGGCGACACGCTGGCGAAATTGCCGGGCGTTACAGCGTCGAGTTTCGGCCCGACCGCCTCTCGCCCGATCCTGCGCGGATTGTCGGGCGAGCGTGTGCGGGTCCTGACCGATGGCATCGGCAGCCTCGACCTCAGTGCATCGGACCCTGACCATGCAGTGTCGATCAACCCCTTGACTGCCGACCGCATCGAGGTCCTGCGAGGCCCGGCCTCGCTGCTGTTCGGAAGCTCGGCGATCGGCGGGGTGGTCAACGTCATCGACAGCCGGATCCCGCGCACGGTGCCGGCTGAGGGCGTCGGCGGGGACCTCATGCTCGCGTTCGGCAGTGCCGCCAACGACCGCTCGGCCAACGCCCAGGTCAATGCCGCGCTCGGATCGAATTTCGTCGCGCACATCGACGGCGCTTATTCCAAATATGATGATTTGCGGATTGGCGGCCACGTCCTGAGCAAGGCACTGCGCGACCAAGCAGAAGCCAGCGCCGACCCGAAAGTCCGCGCGCTCGCCGATCTCAAGGGCAAGCTGCCCAACAGCGCCGGGCGGCTAGCGGATGTTGCCGGCGGACTTGCCTATATCGATGGCGCACTCAACGTCGGCGTGTCGCTCGCCCATCACGAGGCAAAATATGACGTGCCGGTGCGCTATTCGCTCGATCCGGCGATCAAGCCCGAAGTGCCGACCATCGACGCCAACCAGAATCGTGCCGATGTTCGCGCCGAACTTCCTCTTGGCGGCGCCTTCAGAGCGATCAATTTCCGCGGCGGAATCGCCAAATATCATCACAACGAGATCGAGGAGGACGGCGAGATCGGCTCGCGCTTCTATTCCGACGGTGGCGAGGCCAGGCTTGAGCTGGTGCAGTCAGACCGCGGCGGTTGGGGCGGGACCAGCGGTGTCCAATATTTAAAGCAGGACGCGCGCATCCGCGGCGTCGAAAAGTATCTGCCTGACAGCGATAATCGGTCGCTGGGCCTGTTCACGCTGCAAAGCCTGGTTCGCGGCAATTGGCGCTTCGAGGGCGGCTTGCGGATCGAGCAGGCGCGGGTCCACGCCACCACCGACGCGGTGCTGGCGGCCGAGCCCGACGGCGAGCCCGAGGTCGGCGCAATTCCGCTGACGCGCAAGTTCACGCCGGTGTCGGCCTCGGTTGGCGGCAATTACGATGTTGGCGGCGGCTTGCGCGTGGGCCTGGCCGTGTCCCACAGCGAACGTGCGCCGTCGATCGACGAACTCTTTTCCAAGGGTCCGCACGGCGGAACGCAGTCATTCGTCGTTGGCAATCCCGAGCTGGGCATGGAGCGGAGCAACGGGATCGAGCTCAACCTCAACAAGGTCAGCGGGCCGATCCACGTCCAGGGCAGCCTCTATGCCAACCGTTTTTCCAACTTCCTCTATCAGGCGCCGACCGACGAAATCGCCGACGGCTTGCCGCTCTATGAATATTTCCAGGGCAGGGCGGATTTCTGGGGCTTCGAAATCGAAAGCGACGCCAAGTTCGGCACGATGGGTGGGATCAATTGGGGCGGCGAAGTCGTCGCGGATTACACCCATGCGCGCATTCGTGGATTCGGTCCGGCGCCGCAGATTCCGCCGTTGCGGGCGATCGGCGCGGTGACCGGCGCGCGCGGGCCGGTCGATGGCCGGGTCGAGGTCGAACATGTCTGGTCGCAGAATCGCACCGCTCCCATTGAAACCCGGACCGCCGGCTACACCATGGTCAATGCGGCGCTCGACTGGCATCCGCTGGCGGGCGAACGCGCGCTGACGTTGTCGCTTCAGGGCAATAATCTGTTCGACGTCAACGCGCGCCGAGCAACCAGCCTGCTCAAGGATTATGCCCCGCTCAGCGGCCGCGATATCCGCCTCACTGCGCGCTTCAGTTTTTAGCGCGGTCCCAGTCAAACCTTCTGACGCCACCCATGCCACAAACGAAAAGAGGCGGCTCGGGAAGGGGATTCCGGGCCGCCTCTGGAGCGAGCGCCGGTCGGGGAGGGAGGGCGCCCGTCTTTGGGAATTTGGGGTGCGTGGACCTTAAAAGTCGATCCCGGCCGCAATCGCTTCAAGCTTGCGAATGCGTTCCTTGAGGTCCGCGATTTCGATCCGGCCACCGACCGGGGGCAAAGTGCGATCGCCCGCGCTGCTTCCGCAATGCTGGGTCAGTTCGAGCTTTTTGAAATCGAGCCATCCGTTCCAGGCCTTGAGGCCGGCGACGCTCGCGCCGCCCATTCCGGCCAGGACACTCGCACCCAGGATCAC
>JBDSEL010000012.1:0-2991 GCA_039920065.1 Sphingomicrobium sp.
GCTTATGGCCGCTCCTCCTCGCGCTACGAGGAGAACAAGCGCTCGGTCGACGACAAATATATGGGGCCGGTGATCAAGACCGCGATGACCCGCTGCATCCAGTGCACCCGCTGCATCCGCTTCTCGAGCGAGGTCGCCGGGGTCGAAGAAATCGGCATGCTCTACCGCGGCGAGGACAGTCAGATCACCTCCTACCTCGAACGCACTGTGACGACCGAATTGGCCGGCAATCTGGCCGATGTCTGCCCGGTCGGGGCGCTACTGCAAAAGCCGCAATTGTTCGAATATCGCCCGTGGGAGTTGCGCCAGGTGCCGTCGATCGACGTCATGGATGCGATGGGCTCGAACATCCGCCTCGACGTTCGCCAGCGCCAGGTGCTGCGGATCCTGCCGCGCATCAACGACGCGGTGAACGAGGAGTGGATCCACGACAAAACGCGCCACCACGCCGATGCGCTGGTGCGCGGGCGCCTCGATCGCCCGTGGCTGCGCGAGAATGGCGCGCTCAAGGCGGTCAGCTGGGGCGAGGCGCTGCGCGTGTTTGCCGACAAATTGGAGGCCGCAGGAGCCAAAGTCGCGGCGATCGCCGGCGATCTGGTCGATGCCGAGACGATGTATGCTGCCAAGGCGCTGCTAGCCGGGCAGGGCTCGACCCTGCTCGAGGGCCGCCAGACGGGGCTCGACTACGATGTTTCAAGCCTGTCGGCGGTCGCCTTCAACTCGACCATCGCCGGGATCGAGGAGGCCGATGCGGTCCTGCTCGTCGGGTCGAACATCCGCTGGGAAGCACCGCTGATCGCCACCCGTCTGCGCAAGGTCGCGACCAAGGGCGGCAGGATTTTCGCAATCGGGCCCCAAGCCGACCTCGGCATGGCCGTGACCTGGCTCGGCGACGATCTCAAGGCGCTGGCCAAACTGCCCAAGGAAGCAGCGACGGTGTTTGCGGCAGCGCACAAGCCGGCGTTGATCGTCGGTCCGGGCGCGCTTGCCGCAGGGGCCTTGGGCGCAGCGCTCAAGGCTGCGGGCGAGCTCAAGGTCGTTCGCGACGCCGCCTCGACGGGCTCGGGAGAGGGGTGGAACGGCTTCAACGTCGTCCACACGTCGGCCTCGCGCATGGCCGGGCTGATGCTCGGCTACGCGCAAACCGGCGGGCTCAAGGACATCGGGGCGGCGAAGCCCGCGGTCGCGATATTGCTCGGCGCGGATGAGCTGGCCGACGACGCCCTCAGCGGCGCGTTCAAAATCTATGTCGGACACCATGGCGATAAGGGCGCGGCCCAGGCCGATTTGGTCCTGCCGGGCGCGGCCTATAGCGAGAAGCACGGCAGCTTCGTCAATCTCGAGGGCCGGGTCCAGCGCGCCGAGCGCGCGACCTTCCCGCCGGGCGATGCGCGCGAGGATTGGACGATCTTCCGCGCTGTCTCCGAATTCCTCGGCAAGCCGTTGAAATTCGATGACTTCGCTCAACTTCGGGCAGCGATGATCGGCGCCGTTCCGGCGCTCGGCCGCGACGGCTTGATCGATCTCCCCTGGGCGCCGCCGACGCTGAACTCAAAGGCCAGTGGAGCTGTCTCCCATGCAGTCAAAGACTTTTTCCTGACCAACGCGATCTGCCGCAACAGCCCGACCTTGCGGCGCTGCAGCGAAGAATTGATCCACGGCGCCGACATCTGCGAGGCAGCGGAATGACCGAGTATTTCTTCAAGCACGGCATGGTCTACGGCTGGGCCTGGTTCCTTGCCAATTTGATCGGCATCCTCGCCATTGCCCTGCCGCTGATGCTGGCGGTGGCGATGTTCATTTATGCCGAGCGCAAGATCTGGGCGGCGTTCGCGCTTCGCCGCGGGCCCAATGTGGTTGGGCCGTGGGGCCTGCTGCAAAGCTTTGCCGACGGCCTCAAGGTGTTCCTCAAGGAAACGATCATCCCGACCAGTGCCAACAAGGGGCTGTTCCTGATCGCGCCGATCATCACCTTTACCGTCGCGCTGATCGTGTGGGCGGTGATCCCGTTCCAGCCAGGCGTGGTCGTCGCCGACATCAATGTCGGGCTGCTCTATGTCCTGGCGGCGAGTTCGCTTGGCGTTTACGGCGTGATCCTCGCCGGCTGGGCGTCAAATTCGAAATATCCGTTTTTCTCCGCAATCCGCGCGGCGGCGCAGATGGTCAGCTACGAAGTCTCGATCGGGTTCGTCCTGATCTGCGTCGTGCTCTATGCCGGCACCTTCAACGTCAGCGGTATCGTCCTGGCCCAGACCGGCAATGTGCTCGGCCTGTTCAACGGCTTTGGCTTCAATCCCTTGCTGTTCCCGATGTGGGTGGTGTTCCTGATCTCCTCGATGGCCGAAACCTTCCGCACCCCGTTCGACCTGGTCGAGGCGGAAAGCGAATTGGTCGCCGGCCACCAGACCGAATATTCGTCGATGAGCTTCGCGCTCTTCTGGCTCGGCGAATATGCCAACGTCATCCTGATGTGTGCGCTCAACGCCATTCTGTTCTGGGGCGGGTGGCTGCCGCCGCTCAACATCGACCTCATTCCGTGGTTCGACATTCCCGGCATCGTCTGGCTGTTCGCCAAGATCCTGCTGTTCTTTTTCATCTTCGGCTGGGTCAAGGCGACCGTGCCGCGCTACCGCTACGACCAATTGATGCGGCTCGGCTGGAAGATTTTCCTGCCGCTCAGCCTCCTGTTCGTAGTCCTCATTTCCACCTGGCTGATGATCAGCCGTTACGGAGGCGCGTCATGATCGGCCGCACGATCAAGGCTTTCACCTTGTGGGAATTCCTCAAGGCGCATGCGCTGACCTTGAAATATTTCTTCAAGCCCAAGGCGACGATCAACTATCCGTATGAGAAGGTGCCGCAGAGCCCGCGCTTCCGTGGCGAGCATGCGCTGCGCCGCTATCCCAATGGCGAGGAACGCTGCATCGCGTGCAAGCTGTGCGAGGCGATCTGCCCGGCGCAGGCGATCACGATCGAGGCCGAGCCGCGCGA
>JBDSEL010000013.1:0-15657 GCA_039920065.1 Sphingomicrobium sp.
GTGGATTTACATCGGCACGCAGGGCATTGTCCAAGGCACGTTCGAGACCTTCGCCGAAATGGGCCGGCAGCATTTCGGCGGGGACCTCACCGGTAAATGGATCCTCACCGCCGGGCTGGGTGGGATGGGCGGCGCGCAGCCGCTCGCCGCAGTGATGGCCGGCGCGCATTGCATCGCGGTCGAATGCCAGGAATCCTCGATCGAGAAGCGGCTCGCGACACGCTATCTCGATCATCGCGCGACGAGCATCGACGAAGCCCTCGACATCATCGCCAAGGCGACCGCGCCGACCTCGGTCGGTCTGCTCGGCAATGCCGCCGAAATCTTGCCCGAAATGGTCGCGCGCGGGATTCGCCCTGACGCCGTCACCGACCAGACCAGCGCGCACGATCCCGCCAACGGTTATCTGCCCATCGGCTGGAGCGTCGCCGAATGGATCGCCAAGCGCGAGACCGATCCGGCAGTAGTCGCCGCTGCCGCGCGCGCGTCGATGGCGGTCCATGTCGAGGCCATGCTCGCCTTCCACAAGATGGGCATTCCGACCTTCGATTATGGCAATAACATTCGCCAGGAAGCCAAGGACGAGGGCGTTGCTCACGCGTTCGATTTCCCCGGCTTCGTCCCGGCCTATGTCCGGCCCTTGTTCTGCCGCGGCATCGGCCCGTTCCGCTGGGTCGCGCTGTCGGGCGACCCCGAGGATATTTACCGCACCGACCAGCGGGTGAAAGAACTCATCCCCGACGACGCGCATCTTCACCGCTGGCTCGACATGGCGCGTGAGCGGATCGCGTTTCAGGGCCTGCCCGCGCGTATCTGCTGGGTCGGCTTGGGCCAGCGTCACCGCCTTGGCTTGGCCTTCAACGAGATGGTCAGGAACGGCGAGGTTTCCGCCCCGATAGTTATCGGTCGCGACCATCTCGACAGCGGCAGCGTTGCCTCGCCCAACCGCGAGACCGAAGCGATGAAGGACGGCTCCGACGCGGTCAGTGACTGGCCCTTGCTCAACGCGCTCCTCAACACCGCCAGCGGCGCGACCTGGGTTTCGCTCCACCACGGCGGCGGAGTTGGCATGGGCTATTCGCAGCACAGCGGAATGGTTATCGTGGCCGACGGCACCGACGATGCCGCGCGGCGACTCGAGCGCGTGCTGTGGAATGACCCCGCTACCGGTGTCATGCGTCACGCCGATGCGGGTTATGACATCGCCGTGGATTGCGCGCGCGACCAAGGCCTCGATTTGCCGATGATCGGGTAAGTGAAAACGCGGCTCAGCGTCTGCAACCGCAAGGCCCGCTATTCGTCAGGCCCTGACACTTATCGCGCCGCCGCCGCCGCGACCATCGTCCTGCGCGCCTAACGCTGCGACCGCTGCCGCCAGTTCCATCTCACCAGCCGTACCAAGGGCAAGCGTATCCCTCGGCCTCCAGAATGACGAAAACGGGTTCCCGCTGGCGCCAGAATGACGATATGGGGACGCCATGATCACGCTCCATCCCGGCGCCGTCACTTTGGCCCAACTTCGCGACCTGTGGAGCGGCGAACCCGCGAGCCTTTCCGACAGCGCGCTCGCCGCGATCGACACCGCCGCTGCGGCGGTCGACCGCATCGTTGCTGTGGGCAAGACCGTTTATGGAATCAACACCGGCTTCGGCTTGCTGGCGCAAACCCGTATTCCTGCCGACAAGCTCGCCGACCTCCAGCGAAACCTCATTCTCAGCCACAGCTGCGGGCTCGGCGATCCGTTACCGCGGGGAACGGTGCGGATGATGATCATCCTCAAGCTGGTCGGACTCGGGCGTGGCCACAGCGGCGTTCGGCGGGTGGTGATCGACGCTTTGCAGGCGCTGCTCGACGCCGATGCACTGCCGGTCATCCCGAGCCAGGGTAGCGTCGGCGCCTCGGGCGATCTCGCACCGCTCGCGCATATGGTCGCGGCCTTGATGGGCGAAGGATGCATCGACCTTGCCGGCGAAGTAATGCTCGCTGCCGATGCATTGCAAAGGCTTGGCCGCGAACCCCTTATCCTTGGTCCGAAGGAGGGGTTGGCGCTGATCAACGGCACCCAGGCCTCGACCGCGATTGCGCTCGACGCCTTATTCCTTGGCGAACGCGTGTTCGAAGCCGGGGTGCACGGCGGGGCGATGTCGGTCGATGCGCTCAAGGGCAGCTGCGCACCGTTCGATCCGCGCATCCACGCCGCGCGTGGTCAGCCGGGGCAGATTGCGGTCGCGGCGAGGCTGCGCTCGCTGCTCGATGACAGCGCAATCAACAGCAGCCATCACGATTGCGACCGGGTCCAGGACCCCTATAGCTTTCGCTGCCAGCCGCAGGTTATGGGAGCCAGCCTCGACCTCCTCACCAACGCCGCTCGGACGCTCGAGATCGAGGCCAATGCAGTGACCGACAACCCCATCCTGTTCCCCGATGAAACTGGCGGGAAGGCCGGCGATAACGTCATCAGCGGCGGCAATTTCCACGCTCAGCCGGTCGCCTTCGCCGCCGACATCATTGCCATGGCGTTATGCGAGGTCGGCTCGATCAGCGAACGCCGGACGAGTGTATTGGTCGACCCCAATATGAGCCATTTGCCGGCCTTCCTGACCGACGACGGCGGGGTCAATTCGGGGCTGATGATCCCGCAGGTCACCGCCGCCGCCTTGGTCAGCGAGAATAAGAGCCTCGCCTTTCCAGCGTCGGTCGATTCGATCCCGACCAGCGCTGGTCAGGAGGATCATGTGTCGATGGCGCCCATCGCCGCGCGCAAGGCCGTGACCATCGCCCGCAATGCCGCTGGCGTGATCGCGATCGAACTGATCGCTGCGGCTCAGGGCGTCGATTATCATGCGCCGCTCAAATCGAGCGCTGCGCTGCAGGCGGTCCATGCCAAGGTCCGGGCGATCACGCCCCACCTCGACGGCGATCGCTATTGGGCCAATGAAATGGCGGCGCTGCAGTCGGCGGTTCTGGCCGGCGATATCGGCGCCGGCACCTGGCTCTGAGTGGTTGCGCGCGGCGCGTTTAGCCGACGCGGGTCCAGCGCTGTTCCTTGCAGATGAAGCCGCCGACGAGGCAGCCCTTGATCGAAATCAGCGACGGGCCAAGCACGCGAATGGTCGCCGGGGCATGGATGTTGCGCTTCGGATCGAACGCCTTGCCCTTGTAAACGCCGGCCCCGATCGCGCGCATATCGGTCATGATGCGGGTCCCGATAAGGTTGGGCGTGCCCCCCTGACGGGCCTTGGCGCGGGCCTTGGCATTGGCCTGAACCACCGTCCCGCAATAGGTGCCGCCGCATGGTCCGACCTCGACCACGACAGTGCCCTTGGGGTTTTTCCATTGCCCTTCGAGCGGCGCTTTCGTGGCCGCCGTGGCGGTGCTCGACGCAAGCAAGGCGCCAAGTGCGAGGAATGTGAGAATCGTCTTCATGTTCATATGCTTAGCCATGGTTTATGGCCAAAATGGCACCCTCAGATTGCGCTCCGATGAACAATGCGCATCGGTTCGACGGCGTCGCCGAACCACTGGTCCGGGTCCACACTTGGGAATCCGTCCGGGATGGCTTGGGCGGATTGGGCGGCGAGGAGGATGAGGGCGGTGAGGCTCATCGGCCGGCACGCTAATGGAAATCGCGGCTCTTGGGCAGACAGTGGACGTTGCGCGGGTGAACCATCGGTCTCGGCGGCTGCAAGCCCGACAGCTGCGGGTCAGGCGCCATGGCGCCACCGCCGTCGCCGCGGCTGGTGGTCGCGGGCATGATGTCGTCGCTGAGGTGGCGAAGCATGGCGGTGTCATCCTCCAGCCGGCTGGCAATGACATGGACGATATTGTTCGAAAGTCCGGACCGGTCGGGGCCGTCCGGCGGCGCCTCGTCGTGCTGAACGATGCCGTGAACGACCATCAGCCGCGCCCCCATGACGATATTGCGCTGCGCCGCGAACCGATCGGGCCACACCACCAAATTGGCGATGCCAGTTTCGTCCTCCAGCGTGATGAAGCATACGCCCTTGGCGCTGCCCGGCCGCTGGCGGATCAAGACCAGGCCGGCTAGGCTGACCTGCTGGCCATAGCGGAGCGTGCGCAAGCGGTCGGCGGTGACGAAGCCGCGGCCGCCATAATGATCGCGCAGGAAGCTCATCGGATGCGCCTTCAGGCTCAGCCGAACCGTCTGATAATCGTTCACAACATGCTCGCTGAGCGGCATTTGCGGGAGGGTCGCAGCGACCGCTTCGGCGCCCTCGTCGCGCTCGTCGGCGGCGATGAACAGCGGCAAATCAGGCGCCTGTTTGAGCGCCCGCGAGTCCCACAAGGCTTGGCGCCGGTCGAGCCCGATCGAGCGGAAGGCGTCGGCGCTGGCGAGCCGCTGGATGGTTGCAACGCCGATCCGGCTGCGGCTGCGCAAATCCTCGACATCGGCATAGGGCCGGCTGGCCCGCGCCGCGACCAGCCGTGCCGCCTCGTCCAGCCGCAACCCATCGATCTGGCGCAGGCCAAGGCGCAGGGCCACTCGCATGTCCTGATTTGGGTAGCAGGCGTTGGTCCCAACACTTTGGGGGTTCTCCAATGTGCAATCCCAATCGCTCAGGTTGACATCCACCGGCAGCACCTCGACCCCGTGCTCCTGGGCGTCGCGGACGATCTGGGCGGGGGCGTAGAAGCCCATCGGCTGGCTGTTGAGCAGCGCCGCCGCGAACACCGCCGGATAACGCCATTTGATCCAACTCGAGACATAGACGAGGTGGGCGAAGCTCGCCGCGTGGCTCTCGGGGAAGCCATATTCGCCGAAACCGCGGATCTGGTGGAAACAGCGCTCAGCGAAATCGGGATCGTAGCCGCGCTCGACCATCCGCCCGACCATCTTGTCTTGCAATAAATCGATCGTCCCGCGCGAGCGGAAGGTCGCCATCGCCTTGCGCAATTGATTGGCCTCGGCCGGGCTGAACTTGGCCGCATCGAGCGCGATCTTCATCGCCTGTTCCTGGAACACCGGCACACCGAGCGTGCGCGCGAGGATGCTTTCCAGCTCGTCGGGCGGACCGTGGTCGGGGTCGGGACAGGGAAAGCACACCGCCTCCTTGCCGCTCCGTCGCTTTAGATAGGGGTGGACCATGTCGCCCTGGATCGGGCCCGGGCGGACGATCGCGACCTCGATCACCAAATCGTAGAAGCAGCGCGGTTTTAATCGCGGCAGCATGTTCATCTGGGCCCGGCTCTCGACCTGGAACACGCCCAGCGAATCGCCCTGGCACAGCATGTCGTAGACCGCCGGCACCTCGCGCGGGACGGTGGCCAGGTCGAAGCGTTCAACGTGATGCTGCTCGATCAGGTTGAACGCCTTGCGGCAACAGGTCAGCATGCCGAGCGCGAGCACGTCGATCTTGAGGATGCCCAGTTCCTCGATGTCGTCCTTGTCCCATTCGATGAAGGTGCGATCGTCCATCGCGCCATTGCCGATGGGCACGGTCTCGGTCAGCGGCCGTTCGGTCAGGATGAAGCCGCCGACATGCTGCGACAAATGGCGCGGCATGCCGATCATCTGGCTGGCCAGTTTGATCACGCGCTTGAGATGCGGGTCGGAAAAATCGAGCCCCGCCTCGCTCACCCGCTCGTCCTCGATCTCCGCTTCCATGCTGCCCCAGTGAGTCGCGGCGATGGCCCCGCACACGTCCTCGGAGAGGCCCATCGCCTTGCCGACCTCGCGGATCGCGCTGCGCGGGCGGTAATGGATGACGGTCGCCGCAATGCCCGCCCGCTCGCGACCATATTTGGCGTAGATGTGCTGGATCACTTCCTCGCGCCGCTCATGCTCGAAATCGACGTCGATGTCGGGCGGCTCCTTGCGCTCCTCGCTGATGAAGCGCTCGAACAGCAGATCGCTGGTCGCCGGGTCGACCGCGGTAATGCCGAGCGCGTAGCAGACCGCGCTATTGGCGGCTGACCCACGCCCCTGGCACAGGATCGGCGGGTCGAGGCTTCGGGCGAAAGCCACGATCTCGTCCACCGTCAGGAAATAGCGCGCGAAATCGAGCTTCTCGATCAGCGCCAGTTCGTGGTGCAATTGCCTTTCGACCTTGGCCGGCAGCCCGTCGGGCCAGCGGTTCTTTGCTCCCTCCCAGGTCAAATGGATGAGGTGCGCCTGGGGGCTGCGGCCCGCGGGCACGTTCTCGCGCGGATATTCGTACTTGAGCTCGTCGAGGCTGAAGTGAAGCGCATCGGCGAAGTCGCGGGTGGCGCGGATGGCGTGCGGCCAACGCTCGAACAGCCGCATCATTTCGGTCGGGGATTTGAGGTGCCGTTCGGCATTAGGGTGGAGCCGATAGCCGGCGCTGGCCAGCGTCACCTTGTCGCGGATGCAGGTCATGACATCCTGCAACGGGCGCCGCTCGGGGGCATGATAATGGACATCGTTGGTGGCGATGATCGTGCACCCCTGGGCGCGCGCGATCGAGTCCAGTTGCGCGATCCGCTGCAGATCGTCGCCGCGATAGCAATGGCAGGCGGCGAGGTGGCGAAGCGTCGGGATCGCCGCTTTGACGCGGGCCAGGTCGCCCGCAATGCGGCCCGGATCATCGCCCGGCCACAGGATGAACGCGATCCCCTCGGCATGCGCCGTGACGTCATCCAGCGTCACCTGGCACTCGCCCTTCTGCGCGCGCATCTTGCCCAGGCTGAGCAGGGTCGAAAGGCGGCCGTAGCCGTCGCGGTCGATCGGATAAGCGAGGAGGCTGAGCATAGGTGTCGAGGGACGGTCGAGCGATACCTCCAGTCGGCACCCGATCAGCGGCCGCAGTCCCGCGCCCTTGGCTGCGCTGTGCAGCCGGACTACGCCCGCCAACGTGTTGCGGTCGGCGATGCCGATCGACTCCATGCCGTGATCGAGCGCCTGCAACACCAGCTCGATCGCGTCCGACGCGCCGCGCAGGAACGAGAATGGCGAGGTCACACCAAGCTCGACGAACGCGGCGCGCGGGATTGCCTCCACCGGCCCGTCGCGGATCAGCTGCTTGCGCCCGAAGCCGGTATATTCAGGCATCGTTCGATCTCATCGCCATGTTCCTGCGCAGGCAGGAACCGTGACCAGCGCGCTCAATCGCATAGGGCTCCGCCCGCGCCGGAGCACCGTCGCCCGGCCCATCACCCGAACAGGCCGTGGATGAACCAGGCCGGCGCAAGCCCTTGCCGATCCGCGCCGCGGCCGTCGCCGATCACGCCTTCGCGGTAGATCCAGTACCGGCGCCCAGCCGAATCCTCGATCTGGTAATAATCGCGCAACCGCGCGCCCGAGGCTTGCCGCCACCATTCGGGGGCGATCCGCTCGGGCCCCGCGACGCGCGCGATGTCGTGGACCACGCGGCGCCAGACAAAGCGCCGGGGCAGGCCCTCGGGGGTGGCATAAAGCACTGCGATCGCCTCGGGCCGGTCGAGCAGGCGCTGCGGCCTGATCTTTCCCCGCGAGGGGCCATGGCTCCCCTTTCCACTGGCGGGAGAAACCGCCGCTTCCCACCCGCTCGCCCGTTCCGGCAAATGGCTCGCTTGCGCGCACGGCCGACGGACCCGCGCCGCGCCGAGCTTGACGCTCAGCCGGTCGATCAGCCGCGCGATCTCGACCTCGCCCGACGGCTTCCCGACCAGGCTGTCCTGCGCTGCACCAAGCGGCTCGGCCCAGTCGGCGGTCAGCATGAAAGCATCGATTCCAAAGCCGGGGTCGAGGCTTCCCGCCGACCGCTCGATCGCGCCGTCGAGCAAGCGCTGCAAATGGCCGAGCTCGCGCGTCGCAATGGAGGTCGCGACGGTGACCGCGGCCAGGCTCCCGTCAACTCGAAAACCGGTCAGCGAGAGGTGGCGCGCGCCGAGCTTGCGCGTTTCGAGTTCGCCGACCAGCCGGGGGATGAGGATGGCCAGCGCCTGCGCCGCGGCCTCGGGGTGGGTGACCGGTTCGGCCAGCCGCAGCCCGGCGCGCGGCGGCGCCGGGCAATGGATCGCAGTCAGCGGCTCGGGCTTGCGGCCAAGCGCGCGGTCGAGCGCGTCGAGCGGATTGTCGGCCTCGCGAAAGCGCCGCGCGAGGCTGCGCCGCTCGATCCCCGCCAGCGCCTCGATCGTCTTGAGGCCAAGCCGCTCCAGCGTCCGCGTGGCAAGCGGGGACAAGCGCAGCGCGGCGACCGGCAACGGCGCCAGCGCCTGCGCCACGTCGCCCCGGCAAATCGCACCCGACCGACCGAAGCGCGCCAGCGCCCAGGCCGCGGCGGGAGTTGGTGCAACCGCCGCGCGCAGGGTCAGCCCCAGTCGCGCGAACGCCTGCTCCATGTCGGCGATCACCTTGCGCTCGCCGCCAAACAGATGCGCGACCCCGGCAATGTCGAGCCGCAGTCCGTCCGCCCCATCGACCTCGACCAGCGGCGACCAGCGGCTCGCCCAATTGGCTAGCCGCTCGAGAGAGGTCCGCTCGCCGGCGGGGTCGGCCTCGGCGATCTTGAGCTGGGGGTTGAGCGCGCGCGCATCGGTCAGGCGCATCCCCGGCCGCGCACCCTGGCTTGCGGCGGCGGCGGTAACGGCATGGATCACCGGGCCATGCGCGCTGTCCAGGGTCAGCGCGACCGGCTGGTCAGGCGCCCCTCGACTAGGCTCGGGACAGGCGTCGGCGATCCTGGCCCACTGCTCGATCACCAAATTCGGCAACCAGGCGGAGAGGATCCGCGCCGCCCGCTGGGCCGCGGTCATGCGCTACGCTCCACCGTCCCGGCGGCACGCCGCGCGCTCGAAACAGCTCGGCATCCCAAGCGGCCGCGCCCGGTGCCTTGGGGTCGAGCGGATTGGCCAGCGAAGACAGGCTTGCAAGCCGCCAGCGCATCCGCGCGCCGGACAAATTGGCGGTCCCGCCCAGCCGGACCAGCCAGCAGCCGACCCCGCTGCGCTCCGCCGCAACCGCCAGCCGCCGAGTGGCGGTAAAGTCGAGCGCCTTGGGGTCGCCCCAGATTTCGCCGATGACCAGCGACAGCGCAGCGCATCTTAAGCCTTCCTCCATCGCCCACAGCACGGCGCGGGCATCGCGCGCCTCGACATGGACGAGGTCGGGAACGGGCAGTCCCGGCGGGCAAATCCGCCCGCTTTCAAGGATTGCCATCCGCTCCTGCACCCACAGGATGGGCCCCGAACCCTGATGTCGGGCAAGCAGGAAACCGGCCCAGCCGGCGTCGCGCGGGTGGCAAAAGAGTTCGGATAAGATGGTCCCCGGCGAAGGCAGGGGCGAAGGCGCGCGCAGCGCAGTTTGCGGGAGTAGGGATGCGGCTTCGCCGGTCTCGACCCCTGCCTTCGCAGGAGCACAGGGGGTTGCACCAGACGACGGGGGAGCGCCGCCGGCAACGAGGGACAAGGGTCTCGCCACACGACTCATAACTGCTTTGTTCTACTTTTGTTCTTTTTTGCTCCGACTCGCCATCCGGAGTCAATGGTGCGACTCGGAAGGGCCCTAAACAGCGCTCGTATTGAGATTGTCGAAATGCCGCTCAGTCCGGGGCAGCCAGCGTTCGACGACCGCCATTCGACAAGCTCAGGGGGAGCGCGCCTGCTCAACCTCATTCAAAAAAATCGCGATTTCCGCGACGGCCGTGCGCGTCGCCCGCCGCGACACGCCGAACGCCATGTGGTTGCAGTCGATTTGGACCGCTTTGTCGCGCTCATGCTCCAGCCCCATCGCCGCCCGCGGTGCGACGATGCCATCTTTGCGCGACCACAAGGCCAACGTTGGCACTGGCGGCTTTTCGGTAATCCGCGGGATCGGCGGATCATCGACTTTGTGCTTGGCGACCCGTTCGTACAGCCGCCAGACGTTGTTCAATTTCGGGTCGCCCGAAAATGGCGACCCCAGTGTCACCACCGCTCGCACCCGCTCGGGCCGCGCCCGCGCCAGTTCGCGGGCGAAGACGCCGCCCAGGCTCCAGCCGACCAGCAGCACCGGGCGCGGATCCTCGATCTGCGCCAGGCTCTGCTCCAGCCGCTCGACGATATCGGCGCGCGCCCCCAGATTGAGTCCAAGCCGCCACGGATGCACTCGAAACCCGGCCTCGGCGAGCGCTCGGCGAAGCTCCATCGTGCCGCGATCGCTGGCGATAAACCCCGGCAAGACCAGCGCCGGCGGCCCATCTTCGGGTCCGCGCGGGCCGAGATGCCCGAACCCACGATACAGCCGCGGCCCCAGCGACAGGACCTCTCCGATCCGCTGGCGGGTCGAGGGAATGCGTTCAAGGTCGAGGTCGTCGGCGTTCACGCCGTTAGAGATAGTCACCGCCCATTAGCTCTTGAAGGGCCTTGGGCAGTTTGACCCGTCCGTCGGCCATCTGATGGTTCTCAAGCAGCGGCACGAGGATCCGCGGGGAGGCGAGCGCGGTATTGTTGAGGGTGTGGGCGAAGCGCACCTTGCCGTCGGCGCCGCGATAGCGAAGGTTGGCGCGCCGCGCCTGCCAATCGTGCAAGGTCGAGCAACTGTGGGTCTCGCGATATTTGCCCAGGCTCGGCACCCAGCTCTCGATATCGTTCATGCGATATTTGCCAAGGCCCATGTCGCCGGTCGAAGTCTCGATCACCTGATAGGGGATTTCGAGCGCTTGCAGCAGGCTTTCGGCCAGCTCGAGCAGCCTGGCGTGCCACGACGCCGACTGCGCCTCGTCGGCCTCGCACATTACCCATTGCTCGACCTTGAGGAATTGGTGGACCCGCAACAGCCCGCGCACATCCTTGCCCGCGCTTCCCGCCTCGCGGCGGAAACAGGGCGAGAAACCGGCGTAGAGCAACGGCAATTTATCGGCCTCGACGATCTCACCCGAATGGAGGCTGGTCAGCGCGACTTCGGCGGTGCCGGCCAGAAACGCATCGTCATTGGGCAGCGCATAGGTCTCGTCCTTGTGACCGGGGAACTGGCCCTGGTTGAGGAACGCTTGTTCGCGGGCGATCGCCGGGACGGTGATCGGAGTGAAGCCAGCGGCGGCGATCCTGTCCAGCGCCCAGCCCATCAATTTGGTCTCGAGCAACGCCAGCTGGCCCTTGAGGCAATAGGTACGGCTGCCCGACACCTGGACGATACGGCTTAGCTCGGCCCAGTCGTTCTGCTCGATCAGCGCAACATGGTCGAGCGGCTCAAATTCGAACTCGCGCACATTGCCCTCGGTGCGGATGACGACATTGGAATCCTCGTTCGGCCCGACCGGCGCGCCGTCATAGGGGATGCCGGGCAAGCGCAGCATCAGCGCTTTCAGCGCCTCGTCCTTGCCCGCCAGCTCGCCCTCGATCTCGGCCGCCTTGGCGCCGGCTTCCTTCGCCGTCCGGCCAAGCTCAGCACGCTCTTCGGGCGCTGCGCCCTTGAACCGCGCGCTGACAGCATTGCGCTCGGCGCGAAGCTCGTCGATCCGGGTCTTGAGGCCGCGCGTTTCGCTGTCGAGCGCCAGCAAGGCGTCCAGGTCGAGGGCGACATTCTTGTCGCGGATCGCGCGCTCGACATCGGCCCGGTTCGATTTGATGAAGTCCATGCTCAGCATGGCGCGCATGCCTAGCGAAATGCCGCTGCGAAGCAAGGTTGCGGGACTCGCCCGGCTCGGCCAAAGGGCGCTCATGTCTTCTGGTCTGCTCGCACTTCTCGACGATGTCGCAACCATCGCCAAGCTCGCCGCTGCATCGCTCGACGATGTCACCGCCGCCGCCGCCAAGGCCAGCGCCAAGGCCGCCGGCGTGGTCATCGACGATACGGCGGTAACCCCGCGCTATGTCGTCGGCCTGGCGCCCGAGCGCGAATTGCCGATCATCGGCAAGATCGCTATCGGCAGCCTTCGCAACAAGCTACTCATCCTGCTGCCCGCAGCGCTCCTGCTGAGCGCCTTCGCGCCGTTCCTGATCACCCCGATGCTGATGCTCGGCGGCGCCTATCTGGCGTTCGAGGCGACCGAGAAAATCGTCGAGCGCCTGCGCGATGAGCATGATCACGAAGAGCAATTGGTCGATGCCATGGGCGACCCGGAGGAGCTTGAGAAGCTTCAGGTCAAAGGTGCCATCCGCACCGACTTCATCCTCTCGGCGGAGATCATGGCGATCGCGCTCGCCAGCCTTGAACAGCTGGATTTCTGGACCACTGCGGCGGCGCTGGCGGTGGTCGCGCTGGCGATTACCGCCGGGGTCTACGGAGTCGTCGCACTGATCGTGAAGCTCGACGATATCGGCATTCACATGAGCGAACGCCGCAACCCCGCGTCTCGCCGGCTGGGCGACCTGCTTGTCCACTTCGTGCCCAAATTGCTGTCCGCGCTGGCGACCGTCGGCACCGCCGCGATGCTCTGGATCGGTGGCGGCATCCTGGTTCACGGGCTTGAGGAAATGCACCTGATGACCGCGATTCCCGAGGGGGTGCACGCCGCCGCCTTATGGGCCTCGAGCGTGATCGGGCCGCTCAGCGGCTTTACCGAATGGCTGGTCGGGGCACTGGGCGGGGCCTTGGCCGGAATCCTGGTCGGCAGCGTGATCGTATGGCTCGTCCGCCGCTTCCACAGCCATCCCGAAGATTTGATCGTCGACTAAAGCCCGATCGGCCGCCTCCCCGCACGATCGATTGCAGACGCCCGGCTGGTCCGGGCGTTCCTGCGTCTGGTCGAGAAAAGGGGGCCGGGAGCGGTTTGAGGAGGGGAGGGAGGGCCGCCCCCGGCGAATCAGTCATTGGGGGACTGATTAAGTTGCGATTTAAACCCTACTTACGCGCTCGACAATAGTTTTTGTGCACTGCGTCAAAAATTCACCAATGACTCTCCGTCGAGGGCCAGGATTGCGCCGACGGTTTCGTCGAGCGAGGCAGAAACCAGGTAGCGCGGCTGGAAGGCGTCGTGGCGATAGGCGGTGGCGAAGGCGCGCGGGATCGAGAAGGCCAGTCGCTCGACCGTCTCATCCTCAAGGCTGTAATGCGCCTCGCCAAAGCTCGAGGCGAGGCCCGCGCCGAGGATTTTGAGGTCATCGCCTTCGCGCGCGAGCCCGAATTCGACGCTGTGCCAATAAAGCCGCGCCGCGCGCTCGCCATGACCGGCCGCGATCCCGGCCAGCCCAAGCTCGCCGATGTGGCGGGTCATGTCGGCGAAGTCGTGATTGGCGAGCATCGGAATGTGCCCGAACAGATCGTGGAAGCAATCGGGCGCCTCGAGGTAATCCAGCTCCGCGCGGCGGCGGATGAAATTACCGACCGGGAATATGCGCTCCTTGAGCATGGCGAAGAATATCGGGTCGGGCACCAGCCCCGGCACCGCCACCGTCCGCCAGCCGGTGCGCGGCTCGAGAATAGCGTTGAGTTCGCCCAGCTCGGGAATGCCCGGGTGGTCGAGCCGCAGCAAGTCGATGCCGTCGAGGAACTGGCGCACGACGCGCGACCCAAGCAACTCGACTTGCCGTTCGAACAACAGGTCCCAGACCGCATGATCCTCGGCGGTGAAGCGATCCCAGCACTGGTCGACGACATAGTCCGACCAATGCCCGGTAGCAGCGGGGGCGGTGGCAGGATCGGGCTGGAACATCGGGTCATCCTTTCGTCAGGCATTAAAAAACCCGCCGAAGCTGGGCTTGGCGGGGTCGAGGTGGGGTCGGTCTGGTTCGCGCGCGCGTCAGCCGGTCCCAACCTCGTCGGGATAATAAGGGGCAGCGGCGGTCGCGGTGCGGCTCATGGCTGCATCATACCCGCTTGTCGCCATGAACGCCAGATGGCTAGGGACTGACCATGGCCACGCCCCCAGTTTATGACGCAATCGTGATTGGCGCCGGGGCCGCCGGCCTGTTCTGTGCCGCCATTGCCGGCCAGCGCGGGCGAAATGTGCTGTTGGTTGATCATGCTGCCGAACCGGGCGCGAAGATCCTGATTTCGGGCGGCGGGCGCTGCAATTTCACCAACGTCGGCGCAAGCGCTGCCAATTATCTCTCCGCCAATCCTCATTTCGCCAAATCTGCGCTCGGCCGCTACTTGCCCGCCGACTTCATCGCCTTGGTCGACGCACACGGCATCGCCTGGCACGAAAAGACCCTTGGCCAATTGTTCTGCGACGGCTCCTCGCGCCAGATCCTCGCCATGCTGTTGGACGAATGCGCCAAGGGCGGGGTCACCTTCGCCTTCGGCCAGCCAACCTTGGTCGAGCATCGCGACGGTCACTTCCACGCCGCCGGGGCCGCGGCCCCGCGCCTGGTCCTTGCCACCGGCGGCCTCTCGATCCCCAAGCTCGGCGCGACCAGTTTCGCTTATGACCTCGCTCGCCGCTTCGGGCACAAGATCGTCGAGCCGCGCCCGGCGCTGGTCCCGCTCACGCTGCCGCCCGAGGCGGCGCTGTTCACGACCCTGTCGGGAGTCGCGACCGAGGTTGTCGCAAGCGCCGGCCAGGGGCGCTTTCGCGAAGCCGCTCTGTTCACCCACCGCGGCCTCAGCGGCCCGGCCATCCTCCAGATCTCATCCTATTGGCGCAACGGCGAGGCCGTCACCATCGACTTCCTGCCCGATGCCCCGCGCGGGTGGCTCAAGGACAAGAAACGCAGTGACCCGCGCAGCCATTTGCGCAGCGCCATCGCCGCGCGGCTTCCTGTCCGCCTTGCCGATACCCTGGTCGAGCAACTCGGCGTCACCGGCGACCTCGGCAATATCCCCGACCGCGCGATCGAGGACGCCGAGGCGCGGCTGGCGAGCTGGCACTTCATCCCCAACGGCAGCGAAGGTTTCGCCAAGGCCGAAGTCACCATCGGCGGCATCGCCACCGACCATCTGTCGCAAAAGACGATGGAATCCACCCGTCTCCCCGGCCTCTACGCAATCGGCGAAGCGGTCGACGTCACAGGCTGGCTCGGCGGCTATAATTTCCAATGGGCCTGGGCCAGCGGATATGCCGCGGGACAGGTAGTTTAATCAGAGGCGCGGGGTCCGCTTTCGACCCAAAGCGGGCATTCCCAAGCTCACGAGTGAATCGTCTAAAACTTGAGTCATGCGAACGCGACCAAGCGCGCCTTGTAGGAGTCATCGCTGCCGCGCTTCGTGTCGTAGTAACGCAAGTCGACGGTCAGCGACTTGGCGGCGTTCCAAGCCACTCCGGCGTTTCATGCGGTGTGGTCGAGCCCGCCTGTGCGGTCGTGGCTGCCCCGCCGCCACCAGCAGCGCGGCCTCGGACAATCCCTCGAGCAGGATGGGCGTGGCGCTAGGTCCAGCCATCGCGCGGCCGATAGAGCATGGTTGATTAAGGCGCTGGGCGGCCAGAATCGCACGATCGTCCGGATCAGGCGGTGTTGAGGTTGTATTTCATGATGCGGCCGTGCGGCCCCTCGCGATCGCGCTCCAGTGCATAGACGTCGCCCTGCGGCCGCGGCGGCAGCGCGGCGCCGATGGCAGCCTGGTCGGCTTCGCTCAACCGTAGCGCGTCGATGGCGAGCGTAGCGGCCAGATGCCCGGCATGGCGGGCGCCGATGATCGCCGCGGCCACGCCCGGCTGATCGAGCACCCAGCGCGCGGCCACCGCCGAAAGCGGCGCATCGTGGCGCCGCGCCACTTCGGCCAGCACCTCCAGCAGCGCCTGTAATGCGTCCCAGCCACCGCATTCGTCGATGATCAGGCGATATTTGATGAGGCTCCGATTGCTGAGCGTGCCGTCAGGATCGCTCCGCCCAAGCCAG
>JBDSEL010000014.1:0-14040 GCA_039920065.1 Sphingomicrobium sp.
GCGTACACACCAGTAATTGGGTGTCCCCTATCCCACGCTACTATCCATTGTGCCTCAACCAGCGTGGGATGCAAGAGTCTAAATGCCCGTTAACGATAAATTTCCTGTGGATTGAGGCTATTCTGCGAATTTTCGGGACCTCTCTCGCCTGGGCGCCGCGACAGGCTTAAGGTGGGCTCGTCGGCACGGGAGAGGTGATGATGGGTATCAGGCGTAAAATGGCGATCGCAGCGGCGTTCGGATTGCTTGGCGGGTGCATGGCGCCGTTGCCGATTGCGATGGCCCCGCCGCCGCCGCTCCAAATGCCGGACAATCTCGACGCCGGCCACGCCGATATGGCGAGAATGAGCGCGGTCGCGCGTGTTCTGTCGGACGACCGGTTGATGGGCCGGGCCCCCGGCGGACCCGGCGAGCAGGGCGCTGTCGACTATCTGATCGCGCAGTTCCGCGAGGCCGGGCTTGCCCCGGCGGGCGAAAACGGCAGCTGGGTTCAAGCGGTGCCGCTGGTCCACACCCAACTTAGCGGCCCGGTCGTCGCCTCGGTCAGGCACCAGGGTTCGACCCGGCCGCTGACTTGGGGCAGCGACTATTCTCTCAACACTTCGGTCCCGGCGGCCGAGGCCCGGATCGCCGACGCGCCGCTGGTGTTCGTCGGCTATGGAGTCAGCGCCGCCGAGCGCGGCTGGGATGATTTCAAAGGCGCGGACCTCAAGGGCAAGGTCCTGTTGATGCTGGTCAACGACCCCGATTTCGAAGCGGTCGCGGGCGACGATTCGGATGGCCGCTTCGGCGGCATCGCGATGACGTATTACGGGCGCTGGGTGTACAAGTTCGAGGAAGCCGCGCGGCAGGGCGCAGCGGGCGTGCTCATCATCCATCAGAGCGACGCCGCCGGCTATGGCTGGCAAGTTGCCTCGGGCGGCGCGCGGGGCGAGAATTTTTCGCTCGACCTGTTGCCCGGCGCCCCGCGGCCACCCGTGCTGCAGGGCTGGATCCAGGGACCAGTGGCGGCGGGCATCGTCAAATCCGCAGGCTTCGACCTCGACATCTTGAAGCGCGCCGCCCGGCGCAAGGATTTCCGCCCGGTCGATCTTCACACGACCTTTTCGGCGTCATCACCAGTGTCGGTCGAACGGATCGCCAGCCAGAATGTGCTGGGCAAGCTCGACGGCCGCTCTCGCCCGAACGAGTTCGTCAGTTTTGGCGGCCACTGGGACGCCCATGGCGTGGGCAAGCCCGACGCACAGGGCCGCACCATCCGCGCTGGCGCGCTCGACGATGCGCTGGGCCTGGCGGCGATGATCGAGGTCGCGCGCCGCTTTGTCGCCGGGCCGCGTCCCGAGCGCAGCTTGCTGTTCACGGCCTGGACGGCGGAGGAGAGCGGGCTGCTGGGCAGCGAATATTATGCACAACATCCGACCGTGCCGCTAGCCAAGATGGTCGCCAATCTGACGTTCGACACGCTCCAGCCCAATGGCGCGACCAATGACGTCGTGCTGATCGGCAAGGGCCAAAGCGAGATGGAGACGGTCCTCGCCGAGGAAGCGGCCAAGCAGGGACGCAGCGTCTCGATCGAGGGTCATCCCGAACGCGGGCTGTTCTTCCGCGCCGATCATTTCAGCCTGGCCAAGCGCGGCGTTCCGGTCCTGCTCAGCATGGCGCTGGCGGGGGCCTATGACATGAAGGCCGGCGGGCGCGCGGCGGGGGAGCAATGGCTCAGCGACTTCACTGCCAATTGCTATCACCAGCCGTGCGATGCCTGGTCGCCGACCTGGAATCTGGACGGCGCGCAGCAGGAAGCGGACCTGTTCTTCGCGATCGGCGAGCGGCTTGCCAATGGCCGCGCCTGGCCGCGCTGGCTGCCGGCGAGCGAATTCGCCAAGGTTCGTGCAGCAAGCGACGCCGAGCGCCATTGATCGCGACATCGACCAAGGTGCAAGCCGCCATCCGTGTTGATGCTTTAGCCAAGTGACTGCGATGAAATCCTGTAAAGCTGCCGACCATGGGCGGGATCGAGCTTGGCAGTCCGATGCAGGTACTGCAGTCTCGACCTCGACAGGGTCACCAGGGATTTCGATAGTGAATTATGTCCTGCGCATTGCATTGGGTAGCGCGGCCATCGCCGCCATCGCGGGTGAATCGCCTGTCGCTGCCGGGTCGATAACCGAGCCGATCTGCGCCGACCGGCCGGGCAAGGGCAGCGCGACCTGCGCTGCGCCCAAAGGCCATTGGCAAGTTGAGACGGGGCTTGCCGACTGGTCGCTCACCAGGAACCAGGGCACGCGCAGCACCGACCTCAAGCTCGGCGAAACGGCGATCAAATATGGGATTAGCGACCGCACCCATATCGAACTGACGTTCACCCCGCTGGTCCGCAACACCAGCCGCGATGGCGGCGTGCACAGGCGCGACAGCGGCTTCGGCGATGTCAATTTAAAGGTGAAGCAGGAACTGACCGGCGATGGTGCGCCCTTGGCGGTGTCGCTCTACCCTTATGTCAAAATCCCCACCGCAACGAAGCCGATCGGCAATGGCAAGGTCGAAGGCGGGCTGATCGTGCCGCTTGCACTGTCGCTGGGCAAGTCGGCCTTCTCGCTGTCGGCGGCACCTGAACTCGACGCTTCGCTCGACGGCGACGGGCATGGATACCACCCCCATATGGCGCAATCGCTCAGCCTCGATCTTCAGGCGACTGAGGCGCTGAGTATGTCCGCCGAAATATGGGGATCGTGGGATTGGGACCCGGCGGGGACCACGCGCGAGGCGTCGGTCGACGGGTCGTTCGCGTACAAGATCGGCAGCGAATGGCAGATCGACGGCGGCGCCAATTTCGGCCTTAATCGGAGCACTGCGGACGTGGAGATTTATGGCGGGGTGTCAGTGCGTTTTTGATGGGTAGCCGAAGTGTTGATTAGGGTGGAATGCGGACACTAGGCGGATCACCGTTACAATGCGCTTCGGTCTAGGAGCGGTGCAAAGCTAGCCTCGACTGCGATAGCGATCGCACCAGCGGTTGACGAACAGTTCAGGTTACGCAGGGCTTGCGCCCGATGCATCTTCACCGTTTTCTCAGAGATATCGAGTGACCATGCGATTTGCTTGTTGAGGAGCCCTCGCATCATGCCCTCCAGCACATCCCGCTGCCGGGCTGTTAAAAACGAGATTTTAGCAGCGGACATGTAGGCCCGTGTTCGCGCCTGCTCGAGAGCCGGGCAGGAAACTACTGCTCTCGGATGAAAGTTAGCCTCGCTGCGAGCCAATTTGAATATCGGGGCGATAAGGGTGGCTGACACGTGTCTCTCCTCCAACGAACCGCCACAAAGCGGTTTATCAGATACGAGAACCTGAGCTTTGTGGATGCACGTCACGCGGAATCGCGATGGGCGGTCGGCTTGGCGGCGACCTCGGCAAGCTTGTCGATGACGTGCTTGGGCGGCGCGCCATCGGGATTGCCCATGCCAAGATCGACGATGTCCTCGCCGCGTGCGCGGGCGGCGGCCTTCATCGCATTGACCTCGGCGAAGACATGGGGGGGGCAGGCGCTGAATGCGGTAAAATTGATCGTCCAGGCGGTCCCCTAGCGGGGGTCAGTGGGGGAGCAAAGCCAAGGCCCGGCGAAAGGCGGCGGCTTCGGCGGGGGTGTTGCTGGCATTGCCTGTCACGCTGTCGGGCTGATCGGTCAGGAAATAAGCGATGCCGCGGCCCGACGCGCGGTCGATCCACAGGCCGGAGCGCAGGCCATACGCTTCGCCGGCGTGACCGACGAAGGTCGTGCCGCGTGTGCCAGGATCCTCGGCGCAACCAGGAACGCCGGCCGGGATTTGCTGAGTGGCGAGGCCGTAACTGCAATAAAAGTTTTCCGTTGCGCCGTTGCTGCCGTCGAACCGCCAACCCTGATGCAACAGGGTGTCGACAGAATGCGGCGAGAGGATGGTCACGCCATCGATCGTTCCGCCGGCGAGCAGCATCCGCCCGATCCGCGACAGGCCGCGAGTGCTGATCCGCATTCCGCCCTGGGGCGAGAACATCGATCCATTCTCGCCCGCCCGCCACCGCGAGAGGTCGCAGCGGTCGCCGTCGTTGAGATAGACCGGGCAGTCCGGCCGAACGCCCTTGAGGTCGTCGCGCACGACCTTGCCGTCGCGATAGAGCACAACCGCGCGGGCGACCGCGGCGTCGCTGCACGTCGGCCAGTTGAAGCAGGCATCGAGGCCCATCGGTTCGAACACGGCGCGGCGCATATAATGGTCGAAGCGCTCGCCGGTGGCGCGCTCGATCACCGACCCGACAATCGGGAAGTTCATATTGGCATAAGTGAAATAGCCATCGCCGGGGCCGTGGGCCGGGTCCCACGACGCCGGATCGGCCATCACCTGGGCGACCGAGCTGCCGAGGGGAATGGCATATTGATCGTCATGATCGCGAGCCGAGCTGGTGTGGGACATCAGCATTCGCAACGTGATCGGCCGGTTTTGAAACGCCGGATTGCGCAGCGCAAAGCCGAGGTAGCTCGACACGTCGCGATCGAGGTCGAGCTTGCCCGCCTCGACCAGTTTCATCACGCCGATAGCGACCGCGAGCTTGCTCACCGAGGCGACTCGCGCTGGATCGTCGGGGGTGATGCGGCGGCCAGCGTCGCGATCGGCGAAGCCCTCGGCGAAGGTGCCGACTTCGCCTTGAGTAGTGAAGGCAATGCCAACCTGGCCGATCGGCCCGGGTGACTGCGCACGCGGTGCCGCGCAGGCGGTGAGTGCGAACGTGGCGGCAAAGATCAGGCGCATCGGGTTCATTCCTTAAAAGCGGGCAAAGCAAGGCCGCGGGCGATGGCGAGACCGCGCAGCACGAAACCGGCGAGTGCAGCGGCGACCGACGCCGGCCAGATCGGCACCCCGGCCAGCACCAGTAGCACGAATAGTCCGGAGGTGAGCGCCGCGGCGGTGACGTATAATTCGGGCCGCATGAGGATCGACGGTTCGTTCGCAAGCACGTCGCGGATGATCCCGCCGACACAGGCGGTCAGCACGCCCATTGCGAATGCCGGGACCGGGGCGACATGATAGCTCAGCGCCTTGGCCGCGCCGAAGGTCGAATAGGCAGCCAGGCCAAGCGCGTCGAACCACAATATGGCATTGCCCGCGAGCCAGCCGCGGCCCGCGATCCACACCCCTAGCGCGGCCGCGATGCAGATCAGCAGCGTTGCATTATTGTGCATCCAGAACACTGGCGCACCGATCAGCAGGTCGCGCAGCGTTCCACCGCCGACCCCGGTCACGACCGCGAAGAAGAAAAAGGTCACCAGCGTCTGCTTCTTCTCGGCGGCGAGCAGCGCGCCCGAGGCAGCGAACACGGCGATCCCGAAATAATCGAGCCACTCGAGCGCGAAGGGAAGGGCGGCGTTGGTCATGCACCTCCCCAATAGCCAATGATTATCGGTTCGTCCTGAACGAAGCGGGGCGCCCTTCGACGGCGCTCAGTGCGAACGAAGCTGGATTGCTTCGCTCCGCTCGCATTGACGGCTATGGCGGCACAATGACCGATGAATCGCCGACGCCCGACACCTCGCCCTTTCCAACGCTCGAGGACTGGCAGCATTGGACGCTAGTGATCGGCCGCGCCCAGCAGATGATGATGGAATATTGGGCCCAGCATGCGGGCAAGGAGATGCCGGCGATCGACTGGACCAAGGCAATGGCGCCGGCGCCGCAGCTCAATGTCGCCGAGATGATGGACGCAGGCGCGCAGGCCTGGACCAAGGGCCTCGAAGCATGGGGTAAGATGCTTGGCGGAGTCGGTGTGATGCCGGCGGCGGGAGAGGGTGCCGCCAAGCCGGTTCGCGATCGTCGCTTCGCCGCGCCGGAATGGGCCGAGAACCCGATCTTCGACACCATCCGCCAGACATATTTGCAGATCAGCGACCAGATGCTGGGATCGGTCGAGGACATCGACGGGCTCGACCCCGAGGCGCGCCAGCGGCTGCGCTTCGCGACCAAAAGCTTCGTCGATGCCATGGCCCCGTCCAATTTCGCGCTGACCAACCCGACCGTGCTCAAGCGCACGCTCGAGACGCGCGGCGAAAATTTGCTCATGGGCCTGAGCAACATGCTCAAGGACTTGGCGGCGGGGCAGGTCACCCAGACCAAGAAGGGCGCGTTCGAGGTCGGCCGCAACCTCGCCACCACGCCGGGCAAGGTCATCCACGAAACCCCGCTCTATCAGCTGATCCAATATACGCCGGTCACCGACGCCGTGCTCAAGACGCCGGTGGTGATCTTCCCGCCGTGGATCAACCGCTTTTACATCCTCGACCTGACCCCTGAAAAAAGCTTCGTCAAATATTGCGTCGACGAGGGCATTTCCTTGTTCATGGTCAGCTGGAAATCGGCCGATGAGAGCATCGCCGAGGCCGGCCTCGACGAATATGCGCTGAACGGACAGGTCGACGCGATCGACACGGTGCGCGCGGCGCTGAATGTCGAGGATGTCCACGCTATCGGCTATTGCGTCGCCGGCACGACGCTTGCTGCGACGCTCGCTTACCTCGAGGCCAAGGGCGAAGCGGCAAAGGTCAAATCAGCGACCTTTTTCACCGCCCAGGTCGATTTCAGCGAGGCCGGCGACCTCAAATTATTCCTCGGCGACGAGACCATGGGCTTGCTCACCCGGCTGACCGCAGAGAAGGGCTATCTCGACGGGCGCTACATGGCGGCGACCTTCAACCTGCTGCGCGGGCGCGACCTCATCTGGTCCTACGTCGTCAACAATTACCTGCTGGGGGAGGAGCCGGCGCCGTTCGACCTGCTCCACTGGAACAGCGACACCACCAATCTCCCCGCCGGCTGGCACCGCAATTACCTCGACACGCTCTACAAGGGGAACCAGCTGGCGCAAAAGGGCGGCATCGCCATCGCCGGCGTGCCGATCGACATCGGCAGCGTGCGCACCCCATCTTACATCCAGGCTGGGCGCGAAGACCATATCGCGCCGCCCGAAAGCGTGTGGAAAGTGATGGACCATTTCGTCGGCGCCAAGCGCTTCGTGCTGGCCGGGTCGGGCCACATCGCCGGGGTCGTCAATCCGCCGGCGGCCGGCAAATATCAATATTGGACCAACGACGCCGATGCCGCATCCCTCGGCGAGTTTATCGCCGGCGCGACCGAGCATAAGGGCAGCTGGTGGCCCGACTGGGTGAAGTGGCTAAGGTCGCAGGATCCGGCGGCGGTCGAGGCGACGGGCGCGCGCATCCCCGGCAAGGGTAAGGTCAAGGCGATCGAGGACGCGCCGGGACGTTACGTCCGGACGCGCTGACGAACGCCTAGAGAATGCCGCCGCCGAGCATCAGGCGCAGGACGCCGACGACGATCACGAACAGGTTGAGGTTGCGGCCGGCATTGGATTTCGACGCCATGCCGATCGCCGCGCCGACGATCGCCAGCGGAATGATCAGATAATAAGCCAGCGCCAGGATTGGCAGGAAGGCCGGGATCGCGAACAAGAGCGCGACCAGGCCGATGATGATCGAGACGATATTGAGCATAAGCTTATCCTAGCATCATTCGGGGGCGGTGGGGAGCCGCGGCTTGCGCAGCAAAGCGGTGACATAGAGCGCCAGCGCGGTCCAGATCGCACCAAAGGCAATCGCGTGGGCAGGCGTGAACGGCTCGCCATAGATGAACACCGCGATCAGGAACTGGAGCGTCGGGGCGAGGAACTGAAGCATTCCGAGCGTCGAATATTTGAGCCGCCGCGCGGCCGCGGTGAACAGCAGTAGCGGGGTAGTCGAAATTACGCCGGAGGCAATCAGCAGGCCGAGGTCGAGGTCGGATGTCCCGGCGACAGCGCGGCCACTAGCGAAGCCCAGCGCGAGCCAGCCGATGGCGACCGGCAGCAGGATCGCGGTCTCGACCGTCAGGCCGGTCATGGCGTCGGCATCGACCACCTTGCGCAGCAATCCGTAGCTGGCGAAGCTGACGCACAGCACCAGGCTGATCCACAAATGCGCGAGCGCGCCGGCGGCAAGGACCGAGATGCCCGCCGCGGCGATTGCCACCGCGATCCACTGCACCCGCGACAAGCGTTCCTTGAGCACGAAGCGCCCGAGCAGGACGTTGGCAAGCGGATTAAGGTAATAGCCGAAGCTCGACGCGAGGATGTGGCCGCTGACCACCGAATAGACATAGACCAGCCAGTTGATCGCGATCAGCAACGCACTGACCCCGAGCATGGCGAGCGTTCGCCGATCCGCCAGCACGACCCGCACCTTGTCCCAGCCGCGCGTAATGGCGGTCAGCAGCAACAGGAATGGCAGCGACCACAAGACGCGATGCGCGACGATGTCGATCGCCGACAGCCCGGCAAGCAGCTTGAAATAGATCGGGATGACGCCCCACAGGCCGTAGGCGCCGAGACCCAGGAGCAGGCCGTTGCGGTGCCGATGCGCCGTCGCCGTCGAGGGTTGTGGCCGGGTCATTCGCCGCCGCCTAGCGGCGCGCTGGCGTGGTGGAAAGGAATTGTTAACCATCGCTCGGTTGTATTGCCGCTAACCCTTTGCGATGGTGACGGCGGGAGGAACGGCAATGCCGGTTCTGGATCAGCGAACAAAGAGGCCAAGCGTGCTGTTGCTACTCAGCAGCGCGGGGTTGGCGCTGGCCGCGTGCCAGACCAAACCGGTCAAGCCAGGTGGCCGTCAGCCCAGTGTTTCGGTCGCCGTGCCGCTCAAGGCCGACGTCTGGCGCGCGGTCGCCAGCGAGGCTGATCGCGACCGCCTCGACCGCCTCGGCCTAGCGTGGTCGGAGGCACTGGCCGAAGCGAACCGAAGCAATCCCGCCGATGTCCGCCGCGAAGGCATGCTGCTGCGGCCGCGCGGTGGGCTCGATCAGCCCGACCCGACCCCGGGCAGCTACAATTGCCGGCTGATCGAGCTTGGTCGCGGGAGCGGCAAGGCGCGCGGCCCCGCCTTCACCGCCTACAAGCCGTTTTTTTGCTACGTCGAGCTGGACGATGGCCAGCTGACCTTCGTCAAGCAGACCGGAAGCCAGCGCCCGTCGGGCCGATTGTGGGACGACGACGACAGCAAGCGCATGATCTTCCTCGGCTCGATCGCCATGACGCCCAAGGACAAGGCGCTGGCCTATGGCGACGATGCCCGGCGAGACATGGCCGCAACGTTCGAGCGGGTCGGGCCCTTTCGCTGGCGGCTAGTGGTACCGTGGCCGCGCGATAACAGCGCCAAGCTTGGCGTTTACGAGCTGACCCCGGTCGCCGACCAGCCCGAGTGATTGGCGAAGCCGGCGAGCGCGCGGGGTTGCTCGCCGACCCCGCCGAAGTTCGCGCAATCCTGGTCGCGTCGGCGCAGGCCGGGCAGGCAATCACGTATTCGGAAATTCTCGGCCTGCTCGGCCACAACTTCACGCGCCCGAAAATGCGCGCGCTGTGCGTCGTGCTGACGGTTGTCGATGAGGACACTGCAGCGCGCAGCGAGCCCGAGCTTGCGGTTTTGGTGGTGCGCGCGTCGGATGGTCTGCCAGGACAAGGCTGGTGGATCGGCGGCGCCAAGGCACATGGCTATACCGGCTTGTGGGAAGGGCCGGCGGCGGCGCGGCTGATCCGGTCGGTTCAGCAGCGCGCGTTCGATTTCTGGGCGGGGCGCGAGCCGTGACACGCGATTTCTGAGCGACGTGCGGCCTGATCCGCGCTAGGGGGCGGCGCGTGAGCGACAATCGCACCTTTACCGTCGGCGAAGACGATGACGGAATCCGTCTTGATCGCTGGTTCAAGCGGCACATGGCCGATGCCAATTTCAACCTCGTCAGCCGCTCGGCGCGGACCGGCCAGCTACGCGTCGATGGCAAGCGCGCGACGCCGGGCGACCGCATCGAAGCCGGGCAAGTGATCAGCCTGCCCCCGCCTGACCCCGCCCATTTCGGCGCCCGGGTCGAGCGCAAGCGGGTGCCGCTAACCCCCGATGAAGAACAAATGGTGCGCGAGATGATCATCCACCGCGACCAATATGCGTTTGTGCTCAACAAGCCGCCGGGACTGGCGACGCAGGGCGGGACCAAGACCACCCAGCATCTCGACCGTTTGCTCGACGGGCTTGCGGACGAGGACGAGCCGCGGCCCAAGCTGGTCCACCGCCTCGACAAGGATACGTCGGGGGCGATCCTGGTCGCTCGTTCGTCGCGCGCAGCGGCGCATTTTTCGCAAAGCTTCGCCGGCCGCACCGCGAAAAAGGTTTACTGGGCGCTGGTCGTCGGCATCCCCGACGCCGACGAGGGCATGATCGACGCGCCGCTGGCCAAGCAGCCGGGATCGGGCGGTGAGAAGATGCACGTCGACGAGGAACATGGCGCCTCGGCGCGAACCCGCTTCCGGGTCATCGACCGCGCCGGCAACCGCGCCGCCTGGGTCGAATTGCAGCCGCTGACCGGCCGCACACACCAGCTGCGCGCGCATATGGCGGCGATCGGCACGCCGATTGTCGGCGATGCCAAATATGGCGGCGCCGAAGCATTGCTGACCGGCGGGGTCAGCCGCAAGCTGCACCTGCACGCGCGGCGCCTGCGCATCGATGGCATCGACAAGGGCAAGATCGATGTCACCGCCGAGCTTCCTCCGCACTTCGCCGAAAGCCTGACCATGCTCGGCTTCGAACCGATGTCCGGCGACATGATGCCGCTCGACCATGCCCCGGCGGCAACGGCGAACGCCAAGTCGAAAAAGGTCGCCGCCGCTGCCAAGACCCGCCGCCGCGAACGGCGCGGCGAGCGCCGCAGCCGGGGCAGCGCAAGCCCCAGCGGCCCCAGCCGAACCGGGCCGAAAGGACCCGGATCAAGCCGATCCGGGCCGAAAGGAACCGGACCGAGCCGACCCGCGCCAAAGGGAACCGGACCCAGCCGAGCCGGCCCGGGAAGCAAGCCCCGCGGCGGAAAACCCAAGCCGCGCGGCCGCGACTGATGCATTTCAGCCCGGCGTCCGCGTGGGTAAACGAGGCGGAAATGCTCGAGTTCGTCGAGCGCACCGCCTTCGCCACCATCGCCTTGCCGGCACCAGGGGTGATCCACGCCCCGCTCACGATCGAGCGGCGCACGGCGCGCTTCCATATCGCGCGGCGCCGCATCGAGGCGCTGCGCCCATGACCCGCGTCGCGATTTTCGATTGCGACGGGACGCTGGTCGATTCGGGCGCGACCATCGCCGATGCGCTGGCGCTGACCTTTGCCGATTGCGGCGTGACCATGCCGCCACCACACATCGCCCGCCGGGTGATCGGGCTCAGCCTGGTCGAGGCGATGGCGCGGCTGGTGCCCGATGCGACCGGCGATGACCATGTCGATCTGGCCGAGCGCTATAAGAAGCATTTCCAGCAATTGCGCGCCACCGGCCGGGTCGCCGAACCGCTTTACCCCGGCATCCTCGATCTGCTCGACGCGTTTGAGAACGACGGCTGGCTGCTGGCGGTGGCGACCGGCAAGTCCGACCGCGGGCTCAAACATTGCCTCGACAGCCATGGCCTGCACGCGCGCTTCGTCTCGCTGCAGACCGGCGACCGCCACCCGTCCAAGCCCAATCCGTCGATGATCGAGCAAGTCCTGCGCGACAGCGGCGCCAGCGCCAACCGCTGCCTGATGATCGGCGACACCAGTTTCGATATCGAAATGGCGGTGGCGGCGGGCGCCGCGCCCATCGGGGTTGCCTGGGGCTATCACGAACCTGAGGAGCTGATTGACGCGGGTGCGCTGCTGGTCGCCGAGGAGCCGCGCCAGATCTTCGACTTCGCGCGCGACCAGCTCGATGGATGAACTTCCGCCCCCCAGCGCTCTCGACGAGACCGTGTGGAAGCGCCGGTTTGCGCTCACCACTGGTGCTCGACTGATCGCGCTGCTGATCTTCTTCCTCGGCATCGCGATTGCCTATGGCGATGTGCTGCGGCCGGGCGGCTGGCCTCAGGTCGGTGCGATCCTGGTCATCCTGGGTACCCTCGACATGGTGCTCGCGCCACGGCTGTTGCGGCGGATGTGGCGCCGCCAGGACAGCGAAACGCGGTGAAGCGGTTCTGGACGGATGTTGCCGCCGTGCCCGCCGACGGTGGGTGGGGGGTGACCCTCGACGGGCGCCCGCTGCGGACGCCGGCCCGCGCCGAGCTGATCGTGCCAACCGAGCCGCTGGCGAACGCCATCGTTGCGGAATGGATCTCGGTCGAAGGCGAGATCGATCCGCGCGCGATGCCGTTCACCGGCCTCGCCAATGCCGCGGTCGACCGCATCGCGCCCGACCCGCGTGCTTTCGCCCAAACGATCGCCGATTACGCCGAGGCCGACCTCGCTTGCTATCGCGCCGACGGTCCGACCGAATTGGTCGCCATGCAGGCGGCGGACTGGGACCCGTTGCTGGCCTGGGCGCGGCGGCGCTTCGACGTCGATTTCATGATCACGACCGCGCTGAAACACGTTGACCAACCGCCGGCGACGGTCGAGCGGCTCGCGCATAAGGTGCTCGACTGCGATCCCTTCCGGCTCGCCGCGCTGGCGCCCTTGGTGACGATCGGCGGATCGCTGATTGCGGCGCTCGCGGTGCTCGACAAGGGCATCAGCGTGGAAGCGGCTTGGCACGCGGTCAGCCTCGACGATCGCTGGTCGGAGGCGCAGTGGGGCGCTGACGAGGAGGCTCAGCAAGCGCTTGAGGCCCGCCGCCGCGACTTCATGGCCGCGGCGCAGTTTCTCGACCTACTCGACGCCTAAAGCGCGGACGAATTGGTTGAGCGCGGTCTGGCGGACGCGCTTCAACCGCTCGGCGACGATGATCGCCTTGACCTTGGTCAGGCACGCATCCTTATCGTCATTGATCAGCACATAATCATATTCCGCCCAATGGCTGATTTCGCCGCGGGCGCGGGCCATGCGGTCGGCAATCACCGAATCGCTGTCCGTGCCGCGAGTGCGCAAACGGCGCTCGAGCTCATCCATCGACGGTGGCAGGAGGAAAATCCGCACTAGATCGTCGCGCATCGACTGGTGCAGCTGCTGGGTGCCCTGCCAGTCGATGTCGAACAGAATGTCGCGGCCAGCCTCGATCGCTGCGCGGACAGGGGTGGCGGGAGTGCCGTAGCGATGGTCGAAAACAGTCGCATATTCGGCGAATTCGTCGGCCTCGACCATCTGTTCGAACTTGGCGGTATCGACGAAATGATAGTCGCGGCCATCGACCTCGCCCGGGCGTTTCGGCCGCGTCGTGGCGCTGACCGAAATGCTGACGTCGCCGTCGGCGGCAAGCAGCAGGCGCGAAATCGTGGTCTTGCCCGCGCCCGATGGCGACGACAGTACGACCAGCAGGCCGCGGCGTTGTGGGTTTCGGGGGCGCGTGGTGGCGGGATCCATGGCCGCTCTTGCGACGGGGCGATGCGCAGCGTCAAGCCGGACTATGGTGCAGTGCACAAAAAGACCTTGAAATGCTGCGGCACAATGTATATGTTGCACTGCAGCAAAGAGAAGGATCCCGTTATGAACGACCAGACCAAGATCGACACCGCCAACACGCTCGAGGCTCCGGCCAAGGCAGCTGTCGCCGTGATCGAAACGGCCAGCAACGTCGCCAAGACGGCCGAGAAGACCACGACCAAAACCGCCAAGGCGATGGTCAAGGCGGCTGCCAAGCCGACCAAGGCACGTCGTGCGCGCAAGTTGACCCGCAAGACGGTCCGCAAGGCCGCCAAGCGCGTTGCCGCCACGGCCACCACCCGCACCAAGGTCAAGGCCACCTCGGCCAAGGCCACCAAGATCAAGGCCGCCGGCAAGGTCCGCGCCGCCCAGAAGAGGATTGAAACCATGACCAGCAAGACCAACAGCGCGTTCAACTTCGGCGCGTTCGACAATCTCCCGGCGTTCGCGCCGTTCCAGAACCTGTTCACCGGCGCCAACGAGCGCGGTCAGGATCTCGCGGTCAAGTCGCAGAAGGTCGCCGAGCAGTTCGCCGATCTCGCCAAGGCCAATGTCGAAGCCATTGTCGAAGCCAGCACGATCGCCGTCGAAGGCACCAAGTCGCTTGG
>JBDSEL010000015.1:0-6624 GCA_039920065.1 Sphingomicrobium sp.
GGTGTCGCGCGCGAGCGCGACGCCCATCCGGCGATTCTTGAGCGTCGCCGGCTTGGCGAACAGGCGCACGTCGACCGGACTGCCCGGAGCGCTCAGCGCAAGCGCCTCGGCGACCCCTTCAAAGCTGAAGTCGCTCGCCTCGCGGTCGGCCAGTATCACTGCCGAGGCCGAGGGCCCGGCAAATTCCACCGCCGAGACCGGCAGGCCGAGGATTGCGCGCAGATGCAGTTCGAATTCATTGGGAAATTGGCTGATCAGGGTGACCATGCCGGTGTCGTGAGGGCGCGGGCTAAGTTCGGAGAAGATCGCCTTGTCCCCGCAGACGAAGAATTCGACCCCGAAAATGCCGTGGCCGCCGAGCGCCTCGACCACCTTGCGCGCCTGGTGGCGGGCAGAAAACAGCGCGCCTTCGCTAAGCGCCGCGGGCTGCCAGCTCTCGCGATAGTCGCCGCCTTCCTGGCGGTGGCCAATCGGCGGGCAAAAGACGATGCCGTCCTTGGTGGCGACGGTAAGCAGGGTGATTTCGCTGTCGAAGTTGATGAATTCCTCGACGATTACGCGCGGTCGATCGCCGCGCATATTGGCCACTGCATAATCCCATGCGGCGCCGACCTCCCCATTGTCCTTGGCCACGCTCTGGCCCTTGCCCGACGACGACATCACCGGCTTGATGACGCACGGCAGGCCGACGTCGCCGGCAGCGGCGATGGCTTCGTCGCGGCTTTCGGCAAAGCGGTAGTTGGAGGTCGTCAGCCCGAGCTGAGTCGAGGCGAAGTCGCGAATCCCGTCGCGGTTCATGGTCAGCTGCACCGCTTTGGCCGAGGGCGCCACGCGCCAGCCGTCACTTTCCAGCGCGGCAAGGGTGGCGGTGTCGATGGCCTCGATCTCGGGCACGATAACGTCGGGCTTGTGCTTCTTGACCGCCGCCTTGAGCGCCTTGCCATCGAGCATCGGGAACACCTCCCACGCGTCGGCGACCTGCATTGCCGGCGCATTCTCGTAACGGTCGCAGGCGATGACTCGGCAGCCAAGGCGTTTGGCGGCGATTGCGAATTCGCGGCCGAGCTCACCCGAGCCGAGCAACATGACGGAGGCGATATACATGACCTGGGCGATAGCCCGCCGCAGCGACCTCGGCTAGGGTCGCCCGCGAAGCAATGACGGGGAGCGGACAATGCGAGCGATTTGGTTGATCGGGGCGGCGATTGCGGTGATTGGCGCAGCGCCGGCCAAGAAGCTTGCACCAGGCGAGATCGTCGCCGCCGCAGCGTCGTCAGAATGGAAGTCAATCGCCGCTCACGACCTGCTGGTGATCGACCTTGCGCCGGGTAAGCGGATCGTCCTCCAGCTCGCGCCGAAGTTCGCGCCGGTCCATGTTTCGAACATCCGCGCGCTTGCGAAAAGCGGCTATTGGGCCGGCGCCAGCGTCTATCGCGTGCAGGACAATTATGTCGCCCAATGGGGCAATAATGAAAGCGAGAAGCCATGGCCGACGGGGGTCGATCCGACCCCGCCCAAGGAATATCAGCGGCGCCTTAAAGGCCTCCGGGTGAAACCCCTGGGCTTCGCCGATTCCTATGCCCCGGCGGCCGGGTTCGTCGACGGCTGGCCGATTGCCTACAGCCCGAAGCGCGGCTGGGCGACGCTGGCCCATTGCTATTCGACCGTCGGCGCCGGGCGCGGGATGGAAGATTCGGGCAGCGGCGGCGAACTATACGCAATCATCGGCCACGCCACGCGCCATATGGACCGCAACCTCGCCATCGTCGGCCGTGTAATCGAAGGCATCGATCTGTTGAGCTCGCTCCCGCGCGGCACCGAGGCGCTCGGCTTTTACAAGGAAAAGAGCGCGTTCGTGCCCATCGCCAGCGTCCGCCTGGCCAGCGACATGCCGGCGGCCGAACGGCCGTCGTTCGAGGTGATGGACACCAACAGTCGTTCCTTCGCCCATTATGTGCGGGTGCGCGGCCACCGCGACGACGATTTCTATCGCGTCTCGGCGAAGGGTACCGACTTATGCAATGTTCAGGTGCCCATCCGCCGCAAGGGCTAAGGCGCGGCGGGCGGGACGGCTGGCGCTAAAGCCGCAGCCCTTCAAGCGAAATCGGCTCGGCGAATTCGGCGCCGATCTTCTCGCCCGCTGTCCAGCGAATGACCGCATTGGCGCGCTCGCGCCCGGGCAGCATCAGCCACACCCGGCTGCCAACCTCGAAATGCTCGGTCGTCGCGGCCATGAAGCCGCTTTCGGAGATGTTGAGGACCCGAGCCTCGATGCCGTTGGCGCCGAGTTCGCGCATCTGCGCTTCGAACTCGACCGGGACCCGCGGATCGCGACGGCGATCGGTCGGGTCTTCGGCGATCCTCGCCCTGATCATTGAAAAATTCATCTCCATCAGCAGGGGGCCCCGCCGTCATTGGTGAACGCCAGCCCGATCCGGCCGTCCTTCACCCAGCGCACTTGTGCCCGGACGAGCCCCTGGTCAAGTAATTGCAGCACCACCATCTCGCCGATGTTCGGCATCAGTGCGAAGCTGACCATCGCGCCCGAAGCGGAGACGTTGCCCATGCGCACGACGTGGCGGCGGCCGCGAAATTCGAGGACTGCGGTCTCCGACACCGGCGCGACGCGATCGTCGATGCGCTCGTCGATCCTGCGCGCGCTCGATCGCTCGATCATCGACCCGTCCAGGAAATAGCCTGTCGCCACCATAGCTCCCCACGCTCTTGTTCAGCATTGGCTTAGCAGGAGTGGCTTAAGGATTGGTTTGCAAATACTTATGGTGCGCAATTTCGCCATCATGTGGCGCTCGCGTCACTGGCCGGACGGTCGCGGCCGCGATATAACAGGCACAGCGGCGCGGTTCGCGCCGAGGAAAGGGTCGATACTGGTGAAACAGCTTTTCGGGATTGGGATTGGGACGTCGCTGCTGGCAATCGCCGCACTCGGCTCGGGCGCTGCGCTCGCGGCTCAGGCCCAGGTCGCGCCGCAATCGCTGCCAGTTTCCCCAACGCCCACTGCACCGGCCGCAACGGGCATGCCGCTTCCGCCGCTGCCCGCACCGCCGCTGCCACCAGCGATGTGGACCCAGGTCGACGCCGAAGATTTGCTGATGGCGATCCAGCAGGTTGGCCGCGAAGGGCTCAACCCGACCGATTACGACCCCGCCGGCCTGGAAAGCGCGATCCGCTCGGGCGACATTGCCTTGATGTCGGCCGCGGCGACGCAGCGATTCAATGGCCTGTCGAACGACTTGGCGCTCGGCCACGTCCGCCGGACCGCGCGCACCGACTGGCATATCGTCGACAAGGATCTGGACGCGGCCAGGCAGGACAGCCTGCTCCGCGCTGCGCTCGCCGCCCGCAACGTTCAGTCGGCGCTGAGCGATCTGCTTCCGACCCACCCGCAATATGCGGCGCTCCGCTCTGCGCTCGAGCTGACGCCGGTGACCGAAACCGGCAAGGCCGACCGCATCCGCCTCAACATGGACCGCTGGCGCTGGCTGCCGCACGATCTCGGCGCCAAATATATCATCGTCAACGTGCCCGGCTTTCATGCCACTCTGGTTGAAAACGGCGTCAATCGCTGGAAGGAACGCGCAATTGCGGGGTCGGTGAAGACGCCAACGCCGCAGCTGACCGCGACCGCCACCGGCGTCGTCCTCAACCCGTGGTGGGAAGTGCCGCCCTCGATCACTGGCGAAGTGGCAGGCAAGAAGGGCTTCGTCAAAGCCTCCAACGGCAAGACCTGGCGTCAACCGCCGGGGTCGACCAACGCGCTCGGCCAAGTCAAATTCGTGATGTACAACCAATATAATATTTACCTCCATGACACCAATGCGCGAAGCCGCTTCAACGACAAGACCCGGGCGCTCAGCCATGGCTGCATTCGCACCCAGCACATCGTCGATCTGTCGAAGGAATTGCTCGCTGATGGCGGCGGCAAATGGGTGCCCGACAAGGTCGATTCGACCCTCAAGAGCGGCAAATCGGTGGTGGCCAGCTTCGTCCAGCCGCTGCCGGTCTATATCGTCTATTTCAGCGCTGCGGCGCTCAATGACGGGCGCATCGTCGACTACAAGGACATCTACAGCCGCGACGGCAAGGCGCTGGCCGCGCTCAAGGATCGTAACGGCGGTGCCAAGCCCAAGACCGCGCCCCCGGCCAAGGCGATCGGTCACTAAGCATCGGCGCCGTCAGGTGCGGGCGGCATCGGCGGCGGCGTAGAGGCGATTGACCATCGCCCGTTCGTGCTCGCCAAGGTGCGGGTTCCAGGCATCGATGATCAGCACCGCTCGGTCCCGATCGCTGCGGTTCCACGCCTCATGCTCGATCGTGTCGTCGAACGCGAAGGCTTCGCCCGCGACCCAGGCGCGGGTTTCCCCGCCGACCCGGAAGGTGCAGTCGCCGGGCACGATCAGCGGCAAATGGACGACGCTGCGGACGTTGGTGACCCCAAAATGCGCCGGAATGTGGCCGCCGGCCTTGAGGATCGAGAAGAAGATGTTCGGCGCGCGGCCCTCAATGTGACAGAGGGGCAGGGCCTCGACCAGCGCTGCAGTGCGCGGCGCGCGCGCGCAAGCCTCGTCGAACCGAACGCCTTCCTTCCATAAATGAAACGCGCCCCAGTTGAGCGACTGGTCTAGCGGCGACCATTTGCTCTCCGGAACACCCGGCGGAAGCGTGATGTAAGGCGTCAGTGCCGCTGCCGGGTCGGCGAGGATCGCTGCAAGCTCGGTCTGGATGATCTCGGTCGCGGCCTCCAGATCGCTTAGCCACGGGAACAGCGCGCGATCGAAGAATTCATCGGCCGGCAGGAAGGGATAATGAAGCCCCTCGCACTGGTTGGTAAAAATGGCTCGCCGCCCGAGCCAATGGTCTGCCGCTCGCTCCATTCGCCGCCGATCGCGCTCGCTGGCGCGGGCAAGATCGTCGGCCAGCGCGCTATCGACAGCGCCGTCAAGGCGCTGCTTGCGCGCGCCGACGAATTGGCGGGCGTGGGCCAGTACGGCGGCGAATTCGTCGGTCGGATCGGCGATCCCCGAGGACAGCGCCAGCACGCTGCTCCACCGCTCGGTCGCCGGCGCATCCTCCTGCTCGCGTTCGTGCAGCTCGGCCAGTCGGATCAGCGCCAGCAGGTCGCGCTGGTCGAGCGTCAGCGCCCGCTCGAGCGCCGAGCGTTCCGCCTCGATCTCTCCACGCATCCGCTGCGCGGTCGCCAGATTGATCCAATGTGATCGCTCGCCCGCGTCCCGCGCCGCGGCCTGTTCGAAATGATCGGCCGCAGCGTCGGCATCGCCATTCGACAGCGCCTCGACGCCGAGCCAGTTGCGCGCGGTCGGCTCCTGCGCGTCGAGCGCGACTATGGCGTGGAAATGGCCGCGTGCCTCATCGGCCAGGCCGGCCTGCTGGGCCCGCTCGGCGGCGTCGAAAAGTTGCTGGATTTGGGCCCCGGACATTGTGTCGGTTGAGGCAGAGCGGTCGCTATTCGTCAAGCGCGTGGGGGCGGGAGCGGGGGTGGCGGAGTGCTAAGCGAACTCGCTTCCACACCCGTTCCCCGGATGCGTGCTACGCCAGTTTGTCGGCGTAGATCATGCGGCCGCCGGCAAGCTTTTCCATAACCTTGAACTGGTCTTTGCGGGCAAAGGCGAAGCAACCCTCGGAGCGGCCGAGCTTGCCGTGTTGGGCGAGCATGTCGGGCTCGGCATACCAGGCGTTGTGGATAACGATGGCGCGCGGCTCGGCATTGTAATTCGACCAGTCGAGGCCGCGGACCTTCATCGAAAGCCCGTATTTGCCATGATAATAATCGCTGGTAGTGTAGGTGCCGTTCGAGGTGGCATGGCTGCCGAAGTCGTTCGAGAAGCGATCAACATAGCCCGAATGGGCTGGGTCCGAACCGCGGCCGTGGGCAACGCGGAAGGTTTCGACCGTGCCATTGCGCAGGTCGACGACATGGAAGCGCTCTTCGTTCGAGCCCTTGTTGAAATCAACCACGCCGATGAAGTCGCGCGCCGCGACGCGATGCTGGTCGAGCGCAGCCTTGGCCTTGGTGAACAGGGTCGGATCGATACCTGCGGGCGCACTCGGGATGAGCGACGGCAGCGCCGCGGTCATCGACGGCGAGGGAATGAGGGTCGGCAGAACCTGCGACGCGGCGGCGGTCGAAATCACCGCTCCAGCAGCGCCATAGGCACCAAGCCGCAGCATTTCGCGACGATCGATCATTCGGTAGAACCTCCCCGGCGTTAAGAAGAGTGTTTACCATTCAAATGCTTAACCGCCGATAACCTTGAGGCCTTGGTTTCGCGCCTCATCGCTGCGTTTGAACCGTTCATCGCAATGTCGCCGCGATTCGCGCGCTTGCTCCTTGGGATAGACCTTGCTAATGGCCCCGCGCCGCCGAGGACTTCCTCTGGTGGCCGATATTCTATTGTCGATGGTGCGCTGGCGATTCGCTGGCCCTGTCGGTTGCCGGTCCAACGGGCGCGGCGGATACTAAAGACGATTAGGAGTGTGACGGCAGTTTATGCAGATCATCGTTCGCGACAATAATGTCGAGCAAGCCCTGCGGGCGCTCAAGAAGAAGCTGCAGCGCGAGGGCGTGTATCGCGAGATGAAGCTGCG
>JBDSEL010000016.1:0-4075 GCA_039920065.1 Sphingomicrobium sp.
TACGAATCCGCAGGCTTCACCGGGGTCGACGCGCGGCTGATCGAACGGCCGACCCCGCTCGATCATGGCATCGCCGCCTGGGTCACGACCTTCCGCTCCGGCTGGCTCGACCGCGCCGCCGTGCCGGCCGAGGAGCGCTCCGAAATCGCCGCGGCGGTCGCGACACGCTTTCCCGCCAACGTCGCCGATTACGTCCGCCTTCGCTTTATCATGAGAAAGCCCGCCTGATGCGTTACTTGCCGCTGTCCGACTCCGACCGGAGCGCGATGCTCGAGGTCATTGGCGCCGGGTCGATCGACGATCTGTTCAAGGATGTCCCGGCCGAGGCGCGCTTGGCGGGCCCGATCGCGGGCCTTCCGCCGCACGCCACCGAGCTTGAGGTCGAGCGCCATCTGACCGCCTTGTCGCGCAAGAATATGGTCGCCGGCGAAGTGCCGTTCTTCCTCGGCTGCGGCGCCTATCGGCACCATATTCCGGCAAGCGTCGACCACCTCATCCAGCGCGGCGAATTCCTCACCGCCTACACGCCCTATCAGCCGGAAATCGCGCAGGGCACGCTGCAGATGCTGTTCGAATTCCAGACCCAGGTCGCGCGGTTGCTCGGCTGCGAAGTCGCCAATGCGTCCATGTACGACGGCTCGACCGCGATGTGGGAAGCGATCGGCATGGCCGGGCGAGTCACTCGCCGCAAGAAGGCGATCATCTCGGGCGGCGTCCACCCCCATTATGTCACGGTCGCCAAGACCATGGCCAAGTTCACCGGCGACGCATTGGTCACCGCCGATCCGCAGATCAAGGCAGCGACCGACGCCGCCGCATTGATCGCCGCAATCGACGACGACACCGCCTGCGTCGTCGTCCAATATCCCGACATTCTCGGCCGCATCGCCGACCTTCGCCCGATCGCGCAAGCCGCGCAGGCCAAGGGCGCGCTGCTGGTCGCGGTAGTGACCGAGCCGGTCGCCTTGGGCCTGATCACTTCGCCCGGCGAAATGGGCGCCGACATCGTCGTTGGCGAAGGCCAGTCGATCGGCGTCGGCCTGCAGTTCGGTGGGCCCTATGTCGGTTTGTTTGCGACGCGCGAGAAATATGTCCGGCAGATGCCCGGGCGTTTGGCGGGCGAGACCGTCGATGCCGAGGGCAAGCGCGGGTTTGTGCTGACCCTGTCCACGCGCGAGCAGCATATTCGCCGCGAGAAGGCGACCAGCAATATCTGCACCAATTCGGGCCTGTGCGCACTGGCGTTCAGCGTTCACATGACCTTGCTTGGCGAAAAGGGGCTGCGAAGCCTGGCGGAGGTCAATCACGCCCGCGCGGTGACGGTTGCCGAGCGACTGTCGGCGATCCCCGGGGTCGAGCTGGTCAACGACAGCTTTTTCAACGAATTCACGCTCAAATTACCGGTCGAAGCGCGACCCGCGGTCCACCGCATGGTCAAAGCCGGGGTGCTCGGCGGGGTGTCGCTCGGGCGGCTCTATCCGCAATCGTCGGCACTCGCCAACGGGCTGGTCGTCGCAGTTACCGAGACCGTCACCGACCGGGATATCGATGCGTTCGAAGCGGCGCTCAAGGAGGCCATTCGATGAGCGTCAATCCGTCGGGCTGGCGGCCCACCGCGCCAAGCGCTGCGCAAGGTCAGACCGGGACCTTCACCGGCAACCGCGCGCTGATGCTGGAAGAGCCGTTGCTGTTCGAAATTGGCGACAGCGAGCGCACCGGGGTTGATTTCGGGCCGGCGCCGACGCTCAAAAACACGCGGCTCGCGGGCCTTCAACGCACCGCGCCGATCGGCCTCGCCGGCCTCAGCGAGCCCGAGACCGTGCGCCATTACACCCGCCTGTCGCGGCAGAATTACGCCATCGACCTGGGCCTGTTTCCGCTCGGCAGCTGTACCATGAAGCACAATCCGCGCCTCAACGAGAAATTGGCCCGGCTGCCGGGCTTCGCCGACATCCACCCGCTCCAGCCCAAGGAAACGGTCGGCGGCGCGCTTGAGCTTATCAACGAGCTGGCCTTCTGGCTGGTCGATCTTACCGGCATGCACGCGGTGGCGATGAGCCCCAAGGCCGGGGCGCATGGCGAATTGTGCGGGATATTGTGCATCCGTGCCGCGCTCGAAGCCCGCGGTGATGCTCGCGAAGTCATTCTAGTCCCTGAAAGCGCTCATGGGACGAACCCCGCGACCGCCGCATTCGCCGGCTATCGCGTAGAAAATATCCCGGCGTCGAAGGAAGGACGAGTCGATTTGGCGGCGCTGAAGGCGCGCCTGGGGCCGGATGTCGCGGGGGTGATGATTACCAACCCCAACACCTGCGGCTTGTTCGAACCGCAGATGAAGGAGATTTCCGACGCGGTGCATGCGGCGGGCGGCTTCGTTTACTGCGACGGCGCCAACTTCAACGCGATCGTCGGCAAGGTCCGCCCCGGCGACCTCGGCATCGATGCGATGCACATCAACTTGCACAAGACTTTTTCCACCCCGCACGGCGGTGGTGGGCCGGGCTCCGGCCCAGTCGTATTGTCGGAAGCACTAAGTGCCTTTGGTCCGCTGCCTTACACCGCGCGCACCAAGGATGGCGTGGTTCACCTGATCGAAGAAGAGGATGCCGAGGAATTCGCCCGCACGCATTTCGGCGGGCCATTGCAAAGCTTCGGCCGGATGACCGCATTCCACGGCCAGATGGGCATGTTCACGCGCGCGCTGAGCTATATCCTCAGCCACGGCGCCGATGGCCTGCGCCAGGTCGCCGAGGATAGCGTGCTCAACGCCAATTACATCCTGCGCAGCCTCGAGGACGTGCTCGACGCGCCGTTCGCGTTCAGCGGCCCGTGCATGCATGAGGCGATTTTCAGCGACAAGGGGTTCGCCGCCGGCTTCAGCACGATCGACGTCGCCAAGGCGCTGATTGACGAGGGCTTCCACCCGATGACCATGTATTTCCCGCTGGTCGTCCAAGGCGCCATGCTGGTCGAGCCGACCGAGACCGAATCCAAGGCCGGGCTGGACCAGTTCATCGCCGCTTTGCGCTCGATCGCGACGCGCGCCCGCGCCGGTGACGAGAGCCTTAAGGCCGCGCCGATCCATGCTCCGCGCCGCCGCCTCGACGAGACGCTCGCCGCGCGCAAGCCGGTACTGACGTACAAGACCCCGGTCCCTGCCGCCGCCGAGGCGCATGGCGAGGAAATGGCCTTGGTTGGAGGCGGCTGATGGACCACAAAATGCTGATGACTTTGCTGCCGTTCGCGGTGCTTGCACTGGTCTTCGCCCTGCGCTTTCGCTCGATGAACAAGGAACGACCACTCGACCTTAAACGGATCTGGATTCTCCCTGGCGTCCTGATCGTGCTTGCGGCGATGACCTTGAGCGCGATGCCGCCCGATACGACGACGTTGATGTGGGCCGCGCTGGCATTGGCCGTTGGCGCGGTGATCGGCTGGTATCGGGGCAAGACCATCGCCATCCACCACGATCCGCAGACCGGCCAGTTGACGCAGAAGCCCTCGCTCATCGGATTCTTGCTGGTCGTGGTTCTAGTCGGGCTGAAATTCGGCGCGCGCAGTCTGTTCGGGATCGACCCGGCGGCGGCCACGGGAGCAACGCCCGATCCCGCAGCGGCGATGTTCACCGACATTCTGCTGGCCTTCGCGATCGGGCTGCTGGTTGCAACCCAGGCCGAGGTCACCCTGCGCGCGAAGAGGTTGATGGCGGCGCGGTGAGCGGGCGCTTTTACGAAGGGCCGGTGAGCGGCGGCGGCAAGCGCTCGGCGCCGGCGGCGCTGCGCAATCGCGAGCCGATTACCGATGTCCTTCGCGAATGGCTGCCGGCGACCGGCGTAGTGCTGGAAATCGCCAGCGGCAGCGGTGAGCATGTCGTCCATTTTGCGAGAGCAATGCCCGATCTCGAGTGGCAGCCGAGCGATGTCGACGAGGGCGCATTGCAGTCGATTGCCGCATGGATGGCCGATTGCGGCCTGCCCAACATCCGCCGACCGATAGCGCTGGATGCGGGCGCGACCAAATTGGGAATAGACCAGGCGGCGGCGGTCTTTTCGGCTAATATGGTCCACATCAGCCC
>JBDSEL010000017.1:0-7129 GCA_039920065.1 Sphingomicrobium sp.
CGCCGAAGTCCGCGACCGGGGAGTATCTGAAACCGTTGCTGGAGCGGGCGAGCGTGAAATCGGAGGCGGTGGAGACGAAGCCGAAAAGGGTCGCGCGGGCGCGGAAGGCAAACGTCGATGAGAACGAGTTCGATCTAGAGGCGATGAAGTAGGAAATCTCGATGGATGTCATTGACTTGTCTGAATTCGCGACAACGCTTCCAGAAGGGCACGAGGCACTACGAAGGAGTATAAAGGACACAATTGATGTTCACTCTGCTCATTCAGACTTGAAGATCGCGCATGACTCGGCAGCTCGCTTCATCAGCCTAAACAAGTCGGAGGCCTTTCCGAGGGAGTTCGTCGAGGATTGCGGTCTTGCGCTGCTTGTTACCGGCATACTTTTTTATGTGAGGGCGACCAAATCTAGTTCAGACCATCGGAAGACGTTTGATCTTCGTGCAAGGTTTGACGATCTAGAACGTCAGGACCACGATCTGCTTGTCCGACTTCGCGACGACGCTTTGGCGCATTACGGTCCTGGGCAGTTAGGAACGGAAACGATTCGAGAAGATTCGTTGTTCTTCTCAATTTCAGTCCAAAAACTCTTCAGTACTAGTAGAAACATTTGCGGATCGGATAGCCTAGGTCACACAATTCGACGACAGAGTCAGCGCGCTTTGATTCTGATGCAGCGATTATACGAGCAAAAGCAAATCATCCTCCTGGGCCAATTGAAAGACCTACCCGCGAGCGAGGCCATCGATGCCGCGTTTCAATCGGCTATATTTCAGCTGAGCACCCTCGTTGGACCGGAAATGGCAAACCAAATTGAATCAGGTCCTTTCGTCGGTGCAAAACGTTTGAGTGGCGGCACGAAAAAACCACGCAAGTCCGAATAGATTAGGAGCGACCTGATGGAGATAGAGGCGCGTCCCTTTACTTGATCAAGACCGGCAAATCCTCGCTGAGCTCGGCGGTCACGGTGCTCCCGCGCGGGATGATCGCGGAGGTGCCGGTGACGAAGAAACCGGCCAGCGGCAGCACGACGATGGAGGCGACGACACCCGCAGTGCCGGTCTCGCCTTTGCCCTTCGTATTGTTGCGAGCCGAGATGGGGATCTGACGCTCGCCCATCAGGATGTATAAGGGTCGGAATTCAAGCTTCCCTGACTTTCCCCACATTCCCTTCTTCTTCAAAAACGTGATTTCGCCGAAGCCGCGCGTTCCGACAGGGATGATCGTCCGGCCATTGATCGACACCGCGTCGAGGACGCGCAGATCGATCCGGTCGCCGACGTGATTTTCGTTCGAGTTCATTTCCGATTCCGTGGACAGTTGGATCGGTGTGCCCTGCTTCAAAACATCGCCTGCGGCCTGAGGTGCTGGCGATTGCTCGATGACGAGCGGCGCTTGCTGGGCGATGGCCGCAGCAGACGCAAAGGCGAAGGACGCAGCTCCCGCCAGCGCAAGGCGCATTTTAGACATAGAAATTCCCCCAATTAAACGAAACGACTCAGCCCCCGAGCACGAGCGTCGCGTTTACTCTGCCTTAATCGGGGCCAATCGCAAGGGCGGGAAAGAAACTGCTGTCCTACAGCACCCATTCTATGTTCCAATACGGTTCATGAAGAGCCATAATAACAAACCGAATACGCCTGCCGCAGTTGCGCCGCGACGGTCGATGCCGCGTCCCGTGCCGCGTCCCCGGACAGTTCCCAGGCCCCGCCCTGTGCCGAAGCCCCGTCCTATTCCGAGGCCCCGCCCCATACCGAAACCGCGCCCTATCCCGAAGCCCCGCCCCGTCGCTAAACCTCGCCCTGCTGCAAAGCTGCGCCCCGTCGCCAAGCCGCGCGCTATCGTCAGAGCGCGCCCCGTTTCCGAGCCGCCCCTCATCCAAAACCGCCCGGTCCAAAACTGCCCCGTTAGTGCGAACTTTGGGAACATTCGCTTGATCGCCGGCTCCTCGCCCGCCTGAGTTGCTGCGGTCCAGCGCTCGCGCCCCGCTTACCCCCCGCTCAGCGCGCGCCCCGCTCGCCCCCCGCTCAGCGCGTTTCGCGGGCGATGCGGTCTTTGAGGATGTCGAAGACGGCGACGTGGATCGGTCGCTCGAACTGGAGGCCGGCGACGAAGCCGTCGACCCATTTGGCCCGCGCGTCGAGCGCTTCCAGGCCCTCGAAGCGGACCAGCATGACTTCGTCGATGCGCGGCCGCTCGACCAGTTCGACGCGGCAGCCGAAGCGCGAGAAATCGTGGATATCGACCCGAAAGCTGTTGGCGCCGATCCGCCGGAGCAGGATCTCGCCGCGGGTCTCGATGCGCTGCTCGATGCGGTCGACGATGGGCTTTTCGACCACCTCCTCGGGCTCGAAGCGCAGGCCGGCGTGACCCTCGGTGCACCAGCGCACGTCGCAATTGATGACCCCGCGCCGCGGGACCGACAGCTTGAGCCGCTCGTCCTGCCACAAATAACTCGGCGTGCGGACCTTGGCCCCATCGTAGGACAAGTCGCACAGATCGACATCGACGATCTCGCCGCTGCCGCGCAACAGATGGGCGGTCAGTTCGGTCGAGCGGCGATCGTCGCGCTCGGCGAGGTCCGCCGCCGCGGGATGCTTGGGGACCGAAGCTGGTGCGTCCGGCGCGTCACCTCGGGCAGCATCAACGGCGGCGGTGGCCGCCTCGCGGGCGCCGCGCCGGCCGATCATGTCGCCGTGAAAGGGATAGACGCGCAAAATTCAGCCTCACCTTTGGAGTGAACGCAAATTACCCGCACGAGGTAAATGAAAGATGTATTTGCCCGCCAAACGGCGGGTTTTCGGGCGCTTTTCGCCTCAGTAATGGACGCTTGTCGGGACCAGAACGGCGCAAGCAACCCTGTCGCCGCTATTGCCGCTGGGGTCGGTTTGGTAATCGTCGGCGGCGGCGTGGATAACCAGCGCCGCGCCGTCCATGTCGATCAGCGCACCGGGCATGCTGGTGGCGACGCTGATGTCGGCATTGGGGATGGCCAGCGTCGCCTCGAGCACGCCATTGGCGGCGACGCTGACGTTGCTCATGTCGCCGGCATGCGGACCCGCGGAATTGTTGAAGCCGTGCTTGCGGTTGGCCGGGTTCCAATGCCCGCCGGCGCTCTTGAAATCGGGCCCGTCGCAGCGCCCGACCGAGTGGACGTGAAGACCGTGGATGCCGTGCGAGAGACCGCTGGCGACGATCTTGAGCGTTGCCCCGCCGGCGCTTTGATAGGCGCTGACGGTGCCGATCTGCTGGCCGGCGCTGTTGAGCAGCGGCATCGGTTCGCCCCCCGCCCGCTCGATCGGCGCGCAGGACGCTGCGACCAGGGCAGCAGTAGCGGCGGCAATTGCAGTGACCTTGCGCATCGGGGAAACTCCTTCTCGCTGGCTTCAATGCGTCAGTCGGCGGAAGGTTCGATCCGCACCAATATTGCATCGACCGCGACTTGCTGACCGGCCGCGGCATTGAGCTGCGCCACCACCCCGTCGAACGGTGCGGTCAGGCCATGTTCCATCTTCATCGCCTCGAGCGTCAGCAGGCGCTGGCCCCTGATCACCGAATCCCCGGCCGCGACTTCGACCGCGGTAACCTTGCCCGGCATCGGCGCGATGATTGCGCCATCACCGGCCGCGGCGCCGATCTTGGGACGCGAGGCGAGCGCGAACTCGAACGCTTGGCCCTCGTGGAACACCACCACCCGCTCGTCGTCGCGAAAGCCAGAAATCGCGGCGATGTCGCCATCGTCGGTGGCGATCTCGGAAAAGCTCCCGCCAAAGCCGAGCGCGATCGAGCTGCGCGGCGGCGCGTTGAGCCGAAATCCGGCGAGTCCGACCGCATCGTCATCCGCGTCGATCACCAGCGCTACCGCCGCTGCTCCGCGCCGGACGTCGGCATCGGGCTCAGGGTCGGACACCAGCTCGGCGAGGTTGCGTTCGATGAACCCGGTGTCGATCCGCCCGGCGATGAAATCCTCGTCGAGCAGGGCGTTGAACAGGAAGTTGGCGTTGGTCCTCACCGGCCACACTTCGACCCCGTCGAGCATTGCGGCAAGCTCGTCGATCGCTTCGTCGCGGTCGGCGCCGACGGCAATCAACTTGGCGATCATCGGGTCGTAAAATGGCGAGATTGCATCGCCCTCCTCGACCCCGGTTTCGACGCGCCCATCTTCACCCAGGTCGAAATGATCGAGCCGGCCAACACTCGGCAAGAAGGCCTTGGCCGGATCTTCGGCATACAGCCGTGCTTCGATCGCATGGCCGATGATCGTCAGATCGTCCTGGGCCAGCGGCAATCTCTCCCCGCTCGCCACAAGCAATTGCCACTCGACCAGGTCCTGTCCGGTAATCTCCTCGGTCACCGGATGCTCGACTTGCAGCCGCGTGTTCATTTCCATGAACCAGATGCGGTCGGCGCGGAGGCCCTCACTGGCATCGGCGATGAATTCGATCGTACCTGCGCCTTCGTATTTGACCGCCTGTGCCGCCTTGACCGCAGCGCCGCACACGGCCGCTCGGGTCGTCTCGTCCATCCCCGGCGCGGGCGCTTCCTCGATTACTTTCTGGTGGCGCCGCTGGAGCGAACAGTCGCGTTCGAACAGATGGACGACGTTGCCGTGGCTGTCGCCAAATACCTGGACCTCGATGTGGCGCGGGCTTTCGATCCATTTTTCGATCAGCACGACGTCATTGCCGAACGAACTCGCCGCCTCGCGCCGGCAACTGTCCAGCGCATCGTCGAATTCCGCCGCCGCATCGACCTTGCGCATGCCCTTGCCGCCGCCGCCCGCGACCGCCTTGATCAGCACTGGAAAACCGATCGCTGCCGCTTCCTTGGCCAGCCGCGCGGGCGATTGGTCGTCCCCGATATAGCCTGGCGTGACCGGCACGCCGGCCTCCGCCATCAAGGTCTTGGCGTGATCCTTCAATCCCATGGCGGTGATACTCGCCGGCTTGGGCCCGACCCACACCAGCCCGGCATCGATCACCGCCTGCGCGAATTCGGCGTTTTCCGACAGGAAGCCGTAGCCTGGGTGGATCGCTTCGGCGCCGCTGTCTTTGGCCGCGGCGATGATCTTGTCGCCGACCAGATAGCTTTCGCGCGCCGGACTCGCGCCGATGTGCACTGCTTCATCGGCCATGCGCACGTGCAGCGACTTGGCGTCGGCGTCCGAATAAACCGCAACGGTGCGAATCCCCATCTCCCGCGCGGTGCGGGTGATGCGGCAGGCGATTTCGCCGCGATTGGCGATGAGCAGCGACTGGATCATGCGCGTCCGCCTAGCGGTTTCGCGGGAGCGTTGGGAAGTCCCGGCGGTTGGGATGGTCCGCGTTCGATGTTCGCGAAGCGCGGATTGGCGGGGTCGCATGCGCGGAAGAATTGGGCGAGTTTGTGAAGGTCGGCGGCATAATCGCCACTTGGCTGCATCGGCCCCCCGATCCGGCCGACGCGCCGGCCGCGATCAATCCAGACCGGCACGATCGACACGCCCGCACCGGTCGCAATGTGGTAAAAGCCCGATCGCCAAGCGCCGTCGGTCGTGCGGCTGCCCTCAGCGGCGACGACCAGCGCCAATTCGTCGCGCCGTGCAAAAGCCTCGACCACCTGCTCCACCGCATTGGCGCGCAAGGAGCGGTTGATGGCGATCCCGCCCATGTCGCGCATGAACCGCATCATCGGCCAGCGGAACAAGGTGTGCTTGCCCATGAAACTCGGGCGGATGCCAAGCTCGTCGGTGGCTCCAAGGAAAACCATGAAATCCCAATTGGAGGTATGGGGAGCGCCAACCAGGACAAACTTGGGCACGTCCGGCGCGCGCCCGTCCAGCTTCCACCCCGCCGACCTGTACCAAGCGACCCCGGCCCAGCGCACCAAGCGCGATATGATCGACGTCCTCCTCAAGCGCGGTTGAGACCCGCAGTCACTGCCCTGGGCAACCGCTCGTGCGCGACGAAAACGTGATGTTCATGATCTTCCATACCCCGCTTTGGCGAACGAGGTCGAAATGGTCGGTTCCGCAACTCGCGACCTTGCCGCCAGTCTCCACCGTGAACGGCGCCCAGACCAGCGCGATGTCGCCGTCGACTTCGATCGCGGGGTCGCTGATGCGCTCCCTGAACCCGCCTCCGGACGACAATTTGGTGGCGAATTCGGCAAAGCTCGATTCGCGAATGCCGTGCGATCCACTGGGGGTCGTCCCGACCGCCGTCACCCGCCCATTGGGATAGACGTGGCGCAGCAGCGCCGCGCCGTCACCGGCTTCGAACGCCGCGAACGCGGCATCGATCGGGATCAGGACGTCGGCATGGTCGAAAGCCGGCTGCGACACCGGCGCAGCGGGAGGAAGCGCGCTGACCGCCTGCGCAGCCAATGCCAAAAGACCGATCACCATGGCCATTACATCCGGAACACGCCGAACGTCGCGCGTTCGGGGATTGGGGCGTTGAGGCAGGCGGCGAAGGCCAGGCCGAGGACGTCGCGGGTCTGCGCGGGATCGATGATGCCGTCGTCCCATAGGCGGGCGGTCGCGTGCCAAGGGTTGCCCTGCGCTTCGTAATCGTCGCGGATTGGTTGCTTGAACGCTTCGGCCTGCGCGGGCGTCCATTTCTCGGCGTCGCGGTGGACCGTGGCGAGGACGCTCGCAGCCTGCTCGCCGCCCATCACGCTGATCCGGCTATTGGGCCAGCTGAACAGGAAGCGGGGCGAATAGGCTCGGCCGGCCATGCCGTAATTGCCCGCGCCGAAGCTGCCGCCGATCAGCAATGTAACCTTGGGCACCTGCGCAGTGGCGACAGCGGTGACCAGCTTGGCGCCGTGCTTGGCGATGCCCTCGGCCTCATATTTGCCGCCAACCATGAAGCCCGAGATATTCTGCAGGAACAGCAACGGAATGCGGCGCTGGCAGGCCAGTTCGATGAAGTGCGCGCCCTTGACCGCGGCCTCGCTGAACAGAACTCCATTATTGGCCAGGATCGCGACCGGCATCCCCCAGATATGCGCGAATCCGCACAGCAAAGTGATGCCGTAAAGTGCCTTGAACTCGTGGAATTCGGACCCGTCGACGATGCGCGCGATGATCTCGTGCACGTCATAGGGCGCGCGGACGTCTTCGGGAATGATGCTGTACAGCTCTTCGGCG
>JBDSEL010000018.1:0-22655 GCA_039920065.1 Sphingomicrobium sp.
AATTCGGGCTGATTGCCTGCCTTGCCATCGCGCTCCTCTACCTCGGGATTGTCGCGCGGGTGTTCATCAAACTGCTCGACGAGGACAATGGCTTCGCCATCCTCGCCGCCGCCGGCCTTGCGACGGGCTTCGGCATCCAGGCGCTGATCAACATGATGGTCAACGTCCAGCTCGCCCCGTCCAAGGGCATGACGCTGCCGTTCATCAGCTATGGCGGATCATCGATGCTGGCGCTGTCGATCGGCATGGGATTGCTGCTCGCCTTCACGCGCCGGAACCCCTATCTGACGCGCTCGCCCTATGTCGTTAAATGGAGCGGGGAGTCGCTGACCGCATGAGGCTGGCCGAATGAATTTCGTACTCGCCGCCGGGGGCACCGGGGGCCATATGATCCCGGCCCACGCACTCGCCGCGGAATTGAAGAGCCGTGGCCACGGCGTGCTTCTGATCAGCGACGAGCGCGGCGCGCGCTTTCCCGGCTTGTTCGACAATGTGCCGGTGCATATTCTTCCCGCCGGGCGATTAGGCGGGGGGCCAATCGGCTGGCTCAAGGCATTCAACAGTGTGGTTTGCGGCCGTGCCGAGGCCAAGAACCTCTATCGCCAGCACCGCCCCGACGCGGTCGTCGGGTTCGGCGGCTATCCCGCCTTTCCGGCCTTGCTCGCGGCCAACGCCTTGCACCTGCAGACCGTTCTGCACGAACAAAATGCGGTGATGGGGCGGGTCAATCGCCTGCTTGCGGGCGAGGCCGAAGCCATCGGCACCGCCTATGACGAGATCGGCCGGGTCAAGCCGCGCGACCGCGACAAGATCGTGCTGGTCGGCAATCCGGTGCGCAGCGAAATCACCAGGCTTGGCGAAATGCCGTTTCCGGCGATCGACCAATTTGGTCCGTTCAAGATCCTTATCACCGGCGGCAGCCAGGGGGCGAGCGTGCTCAGCGAGGTGGTGCCCGAAGGGCTGGCGCTGCTCGAACCGTCGCTTCGCCATCGCCTGCAGGTGGTCCAGCAGTGCCGCCCCGACGACATCGACGCGGTCCGCGATCGCTACCAGCAACTCGGCATTCCGGCTGAGCTCATCACTTATATCGAGGATATGGCGGCCAAGCTTGCCGACGCGCATCTGTTCGTCGGCCGCGCCGGGGCTTCGACCATCGCCGAACTGACCGCTGCCGGCCGGCCGGCAATTCTCATCCCCTTCGCCGCCGCGACCGATGACCACCAGACCGCCAATGCCCGCGAAATGACCGCAGCGGGCGGCGCGCGCACCATTCAGCAAGCCAATTTCCGCCCCGCCGTTCTGGCCCGTCAGATCGAGGCCATGGCCGGCGATGGCCAGGCGCTCGACAATGCCGCGCAGCGCGCTTTGTCGGTCGGTCGCCCGCACGCCGCGCGCGACCTCGCCGATCTGGTCGAGCGGGTCGCGGGACAAGTGGCACCGATTGCGGTCGGACCGGTACTCTCGACGACAGCGCCGGCGCCCGCCGCATTTGCCGGTGTCCCGGCATGATGAAAGCAATGGGCACCGATATCGGCACGATCCACTTCGTCGGCATCGGCGGCATCGGCATGTCGGGCATTGCCGAGGTGATGCATCAATTGGGGTATACGGTGCAGGGCAGCGACCGCGCCGACAGCTCCGTCACCGAAGGGCTGCGCAAGCGCGGTATCCCGGTGATGATCGGACAAAGCGCGGACAATCTTGGCGATGCCGCAGTGCTGGTCTGCTCGACCGCGATCCGCGACGACAATCCCGAAGTCGCCGCCGCCGCCGAGCGCCGCCTGCCGCGGGTCAAGCGCGCCGAAATGCTGGCCGAGCTGATGCGGATGCAGAAAACGGTCGCGGTCGCCGGCACCCACGGCAAGACCACCACCACCTCGATGATCGCCGCGCTTCTCGATAGCGGTCAGCTCGACCCGACCGTCATCAACGGCGGCATCATCAACGGCTATGGCTCCAACGCCCGCCTCGGCAAGGGCGATTGGTGGGTGATCGAGGCCGACGAAAGCGACGGCAGCTTCCTTCGCCTCGACGGGACGATCGCTGTCGTCACCAACATCGATCCCGAACATCTTGAACATTATGGCGACTTCGATCGGGTAAAGGACGCGTTCGTCGAGTTCATCGAGAACGTGCCGTTCTACGGGCTCGGCGTGATGTGCGTCGACCATCCCGAGGTCCAGGGCGTGCTGGGCCGCATTCGCGACCGCCGTATCGTCACCTACGGCATTTCGGCGCTGGCCGATGTGCGCGCGGAAAATGTCGAGCCGATTGCCGGTGGCAGCCGCTTCGACGTGTCGGTATTGATGAAGGATGGCGAGCGCCGCCGGATCGAGCGCATCGAGGTGCCGATCCCGGGCAAGCACAATGTCCTCAACGCGCTGGCGGCGGTCTGCGTCGCGATCGAGCTTGGCATTTCAGACGCGGACATCGTCACCGGCTTCGGCAAATTCGAGGGCGTCAAGCGTCGATTCACCCGCATCGGCGATGTCCACGGCGCGACCGTGATCGACGATTATGCCCACCACCCGACCGAGATCAAGGCGGTGCTCGCCGCCGCCCGCGAAGGAGCTGAGGAGCGCGTCATCGCGGTCGTCCAGCCGCACCGTTTTTCGCGACTCAGGGATTTGATGGACGAGTTCCAGAACGCCTTCAACAACGCCGACGTGGTGTTCGTGACCCCGGTCTATGCCGCTGGAGAAGCGCCGATCGAGGGCGTCGACGCGCAGGCGCTGGCCGAGGGCTTGCGCGCCCGCGGGCACCGCGTCGCCCGCGCGGTCGCCGACTTCGACGATCTGTGCGCCGGCCTGCGCGATCTGGCGGGGCAGGGCGACATCATAATCTGCATGGGCGCTGGCGACATTACCAAATGGGCCGCCAATCTGCCCGCCGGCATAATGAAGGCGCGGAAGAGCCGGTGATCGAGATTGCAACGATGCCGCGAGTGCGCGGCAAGCTTTCACCCGATGCTCCGCTGGCACCGTTGGTGTGGTTCAAGAGCGGCGGCACCGCCGAATGGCTGTTCGAGCCCGCCGACACCGATGATCTGCGCGAATTCCTGGCCGCGCTCGATCCGGCGGTGCCGGTCATGGGGCTAGGGCTGGGCAGCAACTTGATCGTCCGCGATGGCGGTGTCGGGGGCGTCGTCGTGCGCCTCGGCAAGCCTTTCGCCAAGGTCGAAGTGAGCGAACCGATGGTGCTCCGCTGCGGCGGCGGGGCGAGCGGAATCCTGGTCAGCTCGACCGCCCGCGACCACGGCATCGCCGGGGTCGAATTCCTGCGCTCGATCCCCGGCACGGTCGGCGGCTTCGTGCGCATGAACGGCGGCGCCTATGGCCGCGAGACGTGTCAAGTGCTGAGCGGGTGCGAGGTCGTGCTGCGCTCGGGCGAACTGGTCACGCTGAGCAATGACGAACTGGCCTATTCCTATCGCCACAGCGACTTGCCCGAGCAAGCGATCGTGGTCGCGGCGACGCTTCACGGCGAGCCTGGCGAACCCGCCGTCATCCAGGCCGAGATGGACCGGATCGCGCGCAGCCGCGAGGAATCGCAGCCGCTGCGCAGCCGCACCGGCGGCTCGACCTTCAAGAACCCCGAGAACGACAAAGCGTGGCGGCTGATCGATATGGCGGGGTGCCGCGGATTGACGCTGGGCGGCGCGCAGGTCAGCGAGAAACACTGTAATTTCCTGCTCAATCTGGGACAGGCGACCAGCGCCGACATCGAGCAATTGGGCGAGGATGTTCGGCGCCGGGTGAAACAGCAGAGCGGAGTGAGCTTGGAGTGGGAGATCCAGCGGGTGGGCGTCCAATGAGCGGCAATCTCGACAAAAGCATGCACGTAGTCGTGCTGATGGGCGGTTGGTCGAACGAGCGGGACGTGTCGTTGTCGAGCGGCCGCGGCGTGGCAGCCGCGCTTCGCCAGCGCGGCTGGACCCACGTCACCGAACTCGACATGGGCCATGACGTCGCCGCGCGGCTGACTGCGCTCAAACCCGATGTCGTGTTCAACGCGCTCCACGGAACCCCGGGCGAAGACGGCACGGTCCAGGGCATGATGGACTTGATGGGCCTGACCTACACCCACAGCGGGCTGACAACCTCGGCGATTGCCATCGACAAGGAATTGACCAAGGGGGTGCTGGTCCCGGCCGGGGTGCGCATGCCCAAGGGTGTGATGGTCGAGAGCATAAGCCTGTTCGAGCGCGACCCATTTCCGCGACCCTATGTGCTCAAACCGGTCAACGAGGGCTCCTCAGTCGGTGTCGCCATCGTCACCGAGGAGGGTAATTATGGCAATCCGATCGGCCGCGATGTGCCGGGGCCGTGGGGAGAGTTCGAGCATCTGCTCGCCGAGCCCTTCATCAAGGGGCGCGAGCTGACTGTCGCGGTGCTGAATGGCGAGGCGCTGGCGGTGACCGAGTTGGAGATTGCCAGCGGCTTTTACGATTATGCGCATAAATATACCGACGGGCAGACGGTCCACGTCTGTCCCGCCAAGGTTCCGGCCGACATTGCCCGCTCGATGATGGACATGGCCGCCACCGCGCACCGCCTGCTGGGCTGCAAGGGCGCGTCGCGCTCCGACTTCCGCTGGGATGAGGAGCAAGGCGAAGCCGGTCTGTTCCTGCTCGAAACCAACACCCAGCCGGGCATGACGCCGTTGAGCCTAGTGCCCGAACAAGCGCGCTTCAAAGGCATTGAATATGGCGAATTGGTCGAGCGGCTGATTGCCGAAGCCTTGCCCGTCGCTGCGCCAGCAACGGCCTCGAGCGGGTGAGCGCGGCCCACGTCCGCCGCGGATCGGGCTCGCGCGCCAAGGGCCGCCGGTCGGCGCCGAAAGTCGCCGTCCCCAAGACCATCGCCAAGGGGCTTCCGGTCGATCAGAAGCGAGCCAATAAGCTCGCCGGACTGGCCTTCATCGGCTTCCTCGTGGCAATCGCGATCGTGGTCGTGATCGCGCTCGACATCCCGGCCAAGGCGCAGCGCGCGGCGGGCAGCGCGATCGGCCGCGCCGGGTTCAACGTCAACGGCTATGAAATCGTCGGCATTGCCAATCTCAACCGCAAGCTTGTCGACACCGTCGTCACCGATGAACTGCGCCGCGCCGCCGACGAGGCCGCGGCCGGCAAGGCGCCGCAGACATTGGTCAACATCGGCACCATTCGCCAGCGCCTGCTCGCCTTCGGCTGGGTCAAGGACGCGCGAATTTCGCGGCGCCTGCCCGACAATCTGGTGATCGACATCGTCGAGCGCCGCCCCTCGGCCCTGTGGCAGAACGATCGCGGCCTGACGCTGATCGACGAGGAAGGAGTCGTGCTTGACACCGTCAGGGTCGGGAACATGCCCGATTTGCCGCTGCTAATCGGTGCCGGTGCCAATAAGCATGAGGCCGAACTGCGCCGATTGATGGACACGGTCCCGTCGCTTGGCCCGCAACTGACCAGCGCAACCTGGGTCGGCGGGCGCCGCTGGAACCTCGCCTTCCAGTCGGGCGAAGTGGTCGCCCTGCCCGAGGGCGTCGATGCAGCGCGGGTGGCGCTTGCCAAATTCGCCAAGCTCGACAAGAGCAGCGGCCTGCTTGGTCGCGGCATCGTCCGCTTCGACATGCGCGATCCCAAGCAGATGGTAGTGCGCTTGTCCAAGGTTCCCGAGCCGGCGGCAGCGCCGGGCGTTCAGGAAGGGTGATCGACTAATCATGGCCGCGCCCGCCGAACCTTCCCTGATTGCTGCGCTCGACATCGGCTCGTCCAAGGTTGGTGCGATGATTGCGTCGGTGGCCGAAGACGGCAGCCTGACCGTGCTCGGCACCGGCCAGCGCGAAAGCCGCGGGGTCAAGCGCGGCTACATCACCGACATGGGACTGAGCGAATTCGCGGTCCGCGAAGCGGTCGAGTTGGCCGAGCGCATGAGCGGCCATACCGTCGATGAAGTGTGGGCCAGTTATGGCGCCGGTGGGCTGGTCAGCGATGTCGCCAATGTCGAGGTTGAACTTGGCGGTCATCCGATCGAAAAAAGCGACATTGACGAGCTGATGCGCGCGGGCAAAGGCGCGATCGACCGTTCCGGCCAGGTTGTGCTCCACGCCAATCCGGCGCTGTTTACGATCGATCGCGCGCAAGGGGTTCGCCAGCCGATCGGCCTGTTCGCCAACCGCCTCGGGGTCGACATCCACGTCATCGCCGCCGACCCCGCGCCGTTGCGCAATATCGACACGGTCATTCGCTCGGCGCACCTGGGCGTGCGCCAGATCATCGCCGCACCAATCGCCGCCGGCCTCGCCTGCCTGAGCGAGGAAGAACGCGAACTGGGTGTGGCGCTGGTCGAGCTTGGCGCGGAAGTCACCAATGTCTCGGTCCATTTGGGCGGGATGTTGGTCGGCCTGCGCTCGATCCCGCTTGGCGCACACGACATCACCAACGACATCGCCTGCGCGTTCGCGGTCCAGCGCCGCGACGCCGAACGGCTTAAATGCTTCTACGGCTCGGCCATGACCAGTCCGCGCGACAATCATGAATTGATCGAAGCCAGCCAGCTGTCGAGTGAACCCGGCGCCGAACCGATGAAAATCACTCGCGCGCAATTGATGATGGTCATCCGCCAGCGGATTGAGGAATTGACCAGCGAGATTGCCGCCGCACTCAAGGACTTCGGATTTACCGGCCCGGTCGGGCGTCAGGTTGTGCTCTCCGGCGGCGGTGCCGAGCTCAAGAACATCGCCGATTACATGCAGGGCGTGCTTGGCCGGGCGGTCAGGGTCGGTCGGCCCAAGCAGATTGCCGGATTGCCCGATGCTCATAGCGGACCGGCGTTCGCGAACCTCGTTGGCTTGGCCATCTATGGCGCTCAAGGCGCGGGCGACCTGCGCGACATTTCGACCGGCACTGGTCCCAGGAAGGCCGAAACCGGCGGCCTGTTCGCTCGGCTGTTGGGGGCCTTGAAGAGCAATTATTGACGGCCGGCGCTTATGCTGTGACGGTCCCTGCAATCGGGGGAACGCGCGATGGCGGACAGGGTCGGACAATCACCAGCGCAATCGAGGATTTCGGGGAGCGGCCTGGCGCTGACCCTGCTGCTCGGCCTTGCGATCCTTCTCAATTATATCGACCGCGGGGCGATCGCCATCGCAGCGCCGCAGCTCAAACCCGAATTGGGCTTGTCGGCGACCGGCTTCGGGCTCGCCGTGTCGGCATTTTTCTGGATCTATGTGCCCCTCCAGTTCGTCGTCGGCTGGGCTTGCGATCGCTGGTGCGTCTATCGGCTGATCGCAATCGGGATCGCCTTGTGGGCGGCAAGTACGATGGCGATGGGCTTTGTCGGCGGGCTGGCCTCGCTAGTCGCGTTCCGGATGCTGCTCGGGCTGGGCGAAAGCATTACGTTTCCCGGTGCTTCGAAGATCATCGCGCGCCACGTCGCCGCCGAAAATCGCGGCATTGCCAATAGTGTCGTTGGTGCCGGGATCGCGCTCGGGCCGGTGGTCGGCACGTTCGTCGGCGGGCTGCTGGTTGCTAGCTACGGCTGGCGCACGATGTTCGTCATCTTCGGCGCGATTACCTTGATGTGGGTACTGCCGTGGTTGCTGACCGCCCGACGATTACCCAATTTCAGCAGCAAATCGACGACGGTGCCGGTGCCGATCGGTCGCGTCGCCGCGACCCGCGAAGTGTGGGCGATGGGGATCGGCCATTTCGGCGCCACCTACCCGCTCTACTTCGTGATCGTCTGGCTACCCCTCTATCTGGTCCAGTCACGCGGCTTCACCATTCTCCAGATGACCTATCTGGCGACGCTCGGCTTTGTCGTTCAGGCGATCAGCGCGCTGATCCAGGGGTGGATGTCGGATCGCTGGACTCAATCGGGTTGCGATGAAGCGGCGTTCCGGCGAGCGTCGATGGTCATCGGCAATTTCCTGATGGCGATCGCGATCATCGGGCTGATCGGCGCCCGCACGCCGCTGGCGATCGGTGGACTGCTGGTGCTGTTCGGAGCGGCGACTGCGACCGGTGTGGTCAACCTTTACGCAATCGCGCAGATTTTCGCCGGTCCGCGCGCCGCGGGCAGCTTTATCGGAATTCAGAACGGGGTCGGCAATATCCCTGGAATCCTCGGCCCGATTATCACTGGAATGATCATCGATTGGACAGGCATTTACGACAATGCCTTCATCTTGACCGCCGGCGTGTGCCTGTTTTCCGCTCTGTGGTGGGTGGCCATGGTGCCGAAAATCCGCCCGCTGGCGTTCGACTGACGCGTTTATCGGGCGATGTGTCCCGATTTGAATCAATCGGCCGCGCGCAAAGCAGAAATCTGTGTAAAATTTTCGCGCTGGTTAATATTTCGCTTGGCAGCGGACTCATGATGATTCAAAGATTCACCACATAGAGTCAACGCACTGTGTGTGCACGGGAGGGGTTGGACCCATGAGCATCGATTTCATCCGTCCGGAAGTAGACGAACTCCGCCCGCGGATCAGCGTCATCGGGGTCGGCGGTGCCGGCGGCAATGCGGTCGCGAACATGATGCGCGCCGACGTCCAGGGGGTCGACTTCGTCGTCGCCAATACCGATGCCCAGGCGCTCAACGCCTCGAGCGCCGATCGCCGCATCCAGCTTGGCCTGCGCATTACGCAAGGTCTCGGCGCCGGCTCGCGACCCGAAATCGGTCGTGCCGCTGCCGAAGAATCGATCGAAGACATCGAGGCTGCGCTCGAGGGCGCGCACATGTGCTTCATCGCCGCCGGCATGGGTGGCGGCACCGGCACCGGCGCTGCGCCGGTCATCGCCAAGGCTGCGCGGGACAAGGGCATCCTGACCGTCGGTGTCGTGACCAAGCCTTTCGCTTTCGAAGGCTCGCGCCGCGGACGTTCGGCCGACAGCGGCATCAGCGAGCTTCAACAGCATGTCGACACGCTGATCGTTATCCCCAACCAGAATCTGTTCCGCCTTGCCAATTCGGAAACGACCTTCAAGGAAGCGTTCGAAATGGCTGATGAGGTGCTCCAGCAGGGCGTCCGCGGAATTACCGATTTGATGGTCATGCCCGGCCTCATCAACCTCGATTTCGCCGACGTTCGTTCGGTGATGAGCGAAATGGGCAAGGCGATGATGGGCACTGGCGAGGCCGAAGGCGACAATCGCGCCATCGAAGCCGCCGAAAAGGCGATCTCCAATCCGCTGCTCGACGGCGTCAGCATGAAGGGCGCCAAGGGTGTCATCATTTCGATCACCGGCGGTGACGACATGCGCCTGATGGAAGTCGACGAGGCTGCCAGTCACATCAAGGAATTGGTCGACCCCGACGCCAACATCATCTGGGGCAGTGCCTTCAACAACGATCTGGGCGGCAAGATCCGCGTTTCGGTCGTGGCCACGGGGATCGAGGCCGACATCGGCGTGCAACCGGCGCCAGGCAAGGTTTTCACCTTCCCGTCACGCGCTGCAACCCCGCCGCCGATCCCGACTTCGACCGCGACGACGCCTGCAGCGGGCGAAGACGATCTGCCGCCGCTCGATTTGACCGACGAGATCGACGAGGGCGAGGAATTGCTGCTCGGGACCGACGATGTTCTTACGACTTCGGTCGGCTCGGCGCCGTTCGCACCGCCGGAGGATGACGAACTGCTCGACGACAGCCCGACCACGAGCGCGGCGCCGTCGGCGCCGGCGAACGGCGGCGGAACCTTGTTCGAGCGCATGAGCAACATCGCGCGCGGTGCGCCCAAGGCGCAGCTCGACGAGGATGGCGACGAGCGGCCGATCGAAATTCCGCGCTTCCTCAATCGCCAGAACAACCAGTAAAAAGCCCTTTTTGACGTTGATTGGCGCGGCTGGGAAACCGGTCGCGCTTTTCATTATCTAAGTGATTGAATCCATTGTTAATGGATTCGCCGCTGTAGCCGCACAACTCACCTCAAATGGGCTAGCCAGTAAGGCCGAAGAAAGATTCTCTCCCCCACGGGAGGAAATGCGAATTTTCATGCGCGCACGCTCAGCATATTTGCTGGCGGCTATCGCGGTGTCGACGCTTGGCGTCGCTGCGCCGCTCGCCGCCCAGGGCAGCTATTCGCCTTATAACGAGACGGCCACCGCCGCCCTCGCACGCTACGTGCGCGCATTGTCCGTCACGCCCCGCGACTTCACCCTGCTGATCTCCGCCGGCCGAGCCGCGCTCGAGGTTGGCGATGTCCAGGCGGCCGCCGGTTTCTTCGCCCGCGCCGATGAGGAACAGCCCAAGGGCTGGCAACCGCAGGCCGGCATGGGGGCAGTGGCTGTCGCCAATGGTGAGCCGCTAGCCGCGCTGCCCTATTTCACCCGCGCCCAGCAACTTGGCGCGAGCCTGCCCAATTACGGTGCCGACCGCGGCCTCGCATATGATCTGCTCGGTCGTCAGTCCGAGGCGCAGTCCGATTATCGCGCCGCCCAGGCGGGCGCCGACAGGGACACCGCGACCGCGCGCCTGGCATTGAGCCTGGCAATCTCGGGCAAGCGCGACGAGGCGCTGGCAGTTCTCGTGCCGTTGATGGCCAAGCGTGATCCCGCTGGTGGTCGTGCCCGTGCCTTCGTGCTCGCGCTGGCCGGCGATGCCACCGCCGCGCGAGCGACCTTCGATTCCGTAGTGCCGGGAAGCGCAGCAAGCATTTCGCCGTTCCTTGCCCGCCTGCCATCGCTCAGCGCGGGGCAAAAGGCGGCGGCCGTCAACCTCGGCATGTTCCCCGAGGGCGATGAACCATCGTACGATTTCGCCGCCGCAGCACCGCCGACGACTTACGCTCCGGCCCCGAGATCTTCGCCAGCGATTGCCACAGTCACGCCGCCAGCAGCGCGCAGCGCCGCAGCGAGCGGGCCGCTGACCAGGGCCAGCGCGCCGCAACCGCGCAGCAGCGCCGCCGCCAAGAAGGTCTGGCTGCAGCTCGCCAGCGGCTCCAACAAAGGGGCGCTGAGCTCGCAATTCGCAACCATCAAGTCCAAGCACAGCGACCTGTTCGACGGCATCCACGGCTATGTGGCGCAGGCCGGCAGCAGCGCAAAATTGGTGATTGGACCGTTTCGCACGGCGCGCGATGCCGATATGTTCGCCGCGGACCTCGAATCGGTGGATGTGAACGCCTTCAAGTGGAACAGCTCGGAAAGCGACCTGATCGTCCCGCTGGGAACGAACTGATCCCGGCAGCGCTCCCGGCTGCCTCGCGCGGCCGCCGTCACGATGAGCCCGACGATGGTCCGCGCGGTCCGCGCGACATCTTCCAGCGCGATCGCGACCGAATTGTCCACTCCATTGCCTTTCGCCGGCTGCGCCAGAAGACGCAGGTGTTCGTCGCGCCCGATGGCGATCATTTCCGGGTGCGCCTGACCCACAGCCTCGAAGTCAGCCAGATCGCGCGCACCATGGCTCGCGCCCTTGGCCTCAACGAGGACCTCACCGAAACGCTCGCTTTGGCCCACGACCTTGGCCACCCGCCGTTCGGCCATGGCGGCGAGGATGCGCTCGATGCGGCACTGGCCGATGCTGGTGGCTTCGACCACAACGCCAACACCATCCGCATCGTGAGTGCGCTGGAAACGCCTTATGCGGGGTTCGATGGCCTCAACTTAAGCTGGGAAGCGCTCGAAGGCCTGGCCAAGCACAACGGCCCGGTCACGGCACCGACCTGGGCGCTTGCAGCGGCCGACGCCGACTGGCCGCTCGACCTCCACAGCTGGCCGAGCCTGGAGGCGCAGGTCGCGGCGATCGCCGATGACATTGCCTATGACAATCACGACATCGATGATGGGCTGCGCTCGGGCATCCTGCGCTTTGACGATCTCGTCGAGGTGCCGCTGGTGCGGCGCCACTGGCTGGCGATCGAGGCGCGTCACCCGGGGCTGGAGCCGAACCGCGCCCAACGCGCGCTGGTCCGCGACATGATCGGGACGATGGTTGGCGACGTCCTCGCCGAGACTCGCCATCGGGTGGCCGGCGCGGGGGTGGCGACGATCGACGAGGTGCGCGCCGCCGGCCGCCAGCTGGCGGGCTTTTCCGAGACAATGTCGGGCGATGAGCAGGAGCTCAAACGCTACCTCTACTCCCGCCTCTATGGCGCGCCCGAACTGGAGGTTGTGCGGAAGGAAGCCCATCGCATCGTCGCCAACCTCGCTGCCGCATATCGTGCCGACCCCGCCCTGCTGCCTGCCGGCTGGGTCGGGGAGGGCGAAGACACCGACCGCCTGCGCCGCATCGGCGACTTCATTGCGGGAATGACCGACCGCTTCGCCATCGCCCGCCATGAACAGCTGGTCGGCCCCGTCAACTTGCCCGCCGACCGCTTCTGACGGGTGACGGCGCGGGGGAGTTGCGCTAGGGGGCAGGCTTCCGGCTTTCGTGGTGAGAAATTTGAGTCTCTACGCTTATTATTCCACGCTTCTCGACGGCATTCTCGACCAGTTGGTGGCCGAGGGCACGCTGCCCGCCGACCTCGAGCGCAAGAACGTCACGGTCGAGCCACCGCGCGATGCCAGTCACGGTGACCTCGCGACCAATGCGGCGATGGTCCTGGCCAAGGCAGCGGGGACGAATCCGCGCACTTTGGCCGGATTGATCCGGCCCAAGCTCGAGGCGGTTGCGACGATCACCGGGGTCGAGGTCGCAGGTCCCGGCTTCATCAACATCCGCCTTCACCCCGATGCCTGGCGCGAGGAGCTGACGACGATCCTGCGCGGCGGAGATTCCTATGGTCGCTCGACCATCGGCAATAGCGAGCGGGTCAACGTCGAATATGTCTCGGCCAACCCGACCGGGCCGCTGCACATGGGCCATTGCCGCGGCGCGGTGGTCGGCGACAGCCTGGCGCGCGTACTCGAGGCCGCGGGCTTCCGCGTAACCAAGGAATATTACGTCAACGATGCCGGCAGTCAGGTCGATACGCTCGCGCGCTCGGTTCACCTGCGTTACCGCGAGGCGCTGGGCGAGGACATCGGCGCAATCCCCGAAGGCATGTATCCGGGCGATTATCTGGTTCCGGTCGGCGCGAAATTGGCCAGCGACCATGGCGACAAATATGTCGCCGCTGCGGAAAGCGATTGGCTACCGCAATTTCGTGCGGCGGCGATTGCGGCGATGCTCGACCTCATCCGCAGCGATCTCGCGCTGCTCGACATCCATCACGATCTGTTTTCGTCCGAAGCCGAGCTTCAGGCGTCGGGCGGTGTCGACCGCGGGATCGACGCGCTGCGGGCCAAGGACCTGGTTTATGAAGGCGTGCTCGAGCGGCCCAAGAGCCTCGACCCGCATGACGAGTGGGAGCCGGTCGAGCTGACTCTGTTCCGGTCCAGCCGCTTCGGCGACGACCAGGACCGGCCGATGAAGAAGTCGGACGGCAGCTGGACCTATTTCGGCGCCGACGCGGCTTATCATTATCAGAAAGCGCAGAGTGCGGACCATCTGGTCAATATCTGGGGTGCGGATCATGCGGGGACGGTCAAGCGCGTCCAGGCGGCAGTTTCGGCGCTGACCGACGGGCGCGTCGACCTTGACGTCAAGCTGGTCCAGATGGTCCGGCTGTTCCGCGCCGGCGAGCCGGTCAAGATGTCCAAACGCGCCGGCGACTTCATCACTTTGGACGAAGTGGTCGAGGAAGTCGGCAAGGACGTGGTCCGCTTCATCATGCTGACCAAACGCACCGATTCGATGCTCGACTTCGACTTCGCCAAGGTGGTCGAGGCGTCGAAGGACAATCCGGTCTTCTACGTCCAATATGCCCATGCGCGGATCAGCTCGCTGAAGCGCAAGGCCGCCGCCGCCGGGGTGTCGCTCGATGCCGCCGCGGATTTGTCGCTGCTCGATGCGGAGGAACTGGCGCTGGTGCGGATGGCGGCGCAATATCCGCGGATCATCGAAAGCGCCGCACTGGCCCATGAACCGCATCGCATCGCCTTTTATCTTTATGATCTGGCGGCCGAATTTCACGCCTTGTGGAATCGCGGCAATGACGACCCCGAGCGCCGCTTCCTGGTTGACAATAATCCACAGCTTTCTCGGGCGCGGCTGGAACTGGCGCTGGGAATCGCGCAGATCATCAAGAGCGGACTCGACCTGATGGGCGTGACCGCGACCGAGGAGATGCGCTGAACATGGCCGAGAGCCGCGCCTCGGCAACGATGGACCGCCTGCCGTGGCTCGATGACGAGTCCAGGAACTTGACCGGCAAGAAGCGCGCGGGGGCGTTTCGCTGGGCGCCGCTTCTGGTGATTGCGGGTGCAGGAGTTGCCGCTGGATCCTATTGGCTAGGCCGCGAGACCGGCGCGGAAGCTGTCAGGGAGCGCCCGCCGGTCGCAGCCGAGATCGGCAAGGCCGAAACCACAATGAGCCTGCCCCAAGCGACAAAAGCGGTCGAAAATGCCGCCGCAATCGCTCCGCCGGGCGTCAACGCCAAGGCCGAAGCTCGCCAGCCTGCGCCACCGCCCCCGATCGTCCGCCAGGGCCGAGTCGACATTCGTCGTGCCAAGCCCGTGGCGCGAACCGCCGACAAGGACGTCGACAAACTCGACTATTGGCCCGCCACTGCCAGCGGCGGGGCTTCGGGGCGGATGGTCCGCATCGGCACCTTCGCCTCGCGCGCCGCGGCCAAGAAAGGCTGGCGAGCGGTCATGGGCATCTATCCCGGAATGCGCTCGATCCCGACCGCGGTCGTCGCCATTCCCTCGGCCCGCGACGGCGTCACATATTATCGCTTGCAAATGGGCACCACCAGTCAGGCCCATAGCGAAGTGCTGTGCCAGCGGATGCGGATCGTCGGGCAAAGTTGCGTCGTGATCGGGCTTGAATGGAGCGCCAAATGAACGAACGCGCAGACTATGACAATCAACTGCCGTGGCTCCAGGCGGTCGAGGACGAAGATGAACCGACGGGCCTGTCGGCGCGCAAGATGCTCGTCGCGCTGATGTTCGTTGTGCTTGCGATCGCGATTCTCTCGGGGACCTTTTTCTGGCTTGGCCGGCGCGACAGCGGTGCCAACGGCCCGCCCGAACTAATTGCCGCCCCGAGCGCGCCGTACAAGGTCAAGCCCGACGATCCCGGTGGGCTCGACGTCGCCGGGGAAAGCCAGACCGCGTTCGAGACCAGCGCCGGCGAAGACCCCAATGCCCAACTTGACCTCAGCCGTGGTCCGGGCGGGACAACGGTGACGATCCCCGATGCGAAGCCCGCGCCGAATGCCGCCACACCCGAACCCGCGCCAGCGCCCGTGCCGGTGCCGACACCCGCTCCGGCGGCCGCGCAGCCCAAGCCGAGCGGCGCGACCGGCAGCACGGTCCAGCTCGGCGCGTTCAAGAACCGCCAGCAGGCCGAACGGGCGTGGACCATTTTGTCGGCGCGGTTCCCGGCGGTTGCGGGGCTTGGCAAGATGATCGTGCCCTTTCCGGGCGGCATTCGGCTGCGCGCTGCGGCCTCCTCACCCGATGCTGCGCGCGAGGTTTGCCGGACGCTCAGCGCGGCGGGTGAAAACTGCTTCGTGGCGCGATAAGGTGGGGATGAACGCCGCGATCTACGGCTTTGCCGGGACCGTGCTGACCGAAGACGAGCGCGACTTCTTTCGCGATCTCAACCCGGCGGGCTTCATCCTGTTTCGGCGCAATATCGAGACCCGCGATCAGCTCAAGGCGCTGACCGACAGCCTGCGCGAGCTTAGCGGCCGCGCTGACGTGCCCATCCTGGTCGATCAGGAAGGTGGCCGGGTGGCCCGAATGCGCGCGCCCGAATGGCCCGATTTTCCATGCGCAGAGAAGTTCGATGCGCTCTACCAGGTCGCGCCATCCTCGGCGATCGAGGCAGTACGATCCAACTCGCGAGCGCTTGGCCTGATGCTGGCCGAGGTCGGGATCAACGTCGACTGCCTGCCGCTGCTCGATGTTCGCCAGCCCGGGGCCAGCGACATCATCGGCGATCGCGCGCTTGGCGCCCAGCCGATGCAGGTCTCGGCGCTCGGCCGGGCAACGCTCGACGGCCTTGCCTCGTCGGGGATCGTCGGGGTGGTCAAGCATATCCCAGGCCACGGCCGCGCCTTGGTCGACAGCCATCACGAATTGCCGGTCGTGACGGCGAGCGCGGCCGAGCTCGAAATCGACCTCGAACCCTTCGAGCGGCTCAACTGGGCGCCGATGGCGATGGTCGCGCACGTCGTTTACGAAGCGTGGGACGCCGAGCGACCGTCGAGCCAGTCGCCGACCATTATCCGTGACATCATCCGCGGCCGCATCGGCTTCGACAATCTCCTGATGAGCGACGACAGCGGCATGAATGCGCTGTCGGGCTCGGCGGGCGAGCGGGCAGCGGCCTGCGTCGCCGCCGGTTGCGACGTGGCACTGCCCTGCGACGGGGTGTTCGCCAACAACCTCGACGTTGCCGCCCACGTTCCCGACATGACCGCCGCCGCCGTCGAGCGGCTGGCCCGGGCAATGGCGACAATCGCGCCGAACGATGCGGCGATGGACTTCGCCGAGGCAATTGCCAACCGCGATGCGCTGCTCGCCGTGGCCGCGGCGTAGGGGCGGCGGCGGTGGACACGTTCGACGACTTCGATCAGGCGCCGCGGCGGCAGAGCGAGGCGTTGAACCTCAACCTCGACGGTTGGGAAGGCCCGCTCGACCTGTTGCTTACTCTGGCCCGCAGCCAGAAGGTCGATCTCACCCAGATTTCGATCCTCGAGCTGGTCGAGCAATATGTCGTGTTCATCGAGCAGGCACATGCGCTCAAGCTTGAAGTCGCCGCCGATTACCTGGTGATGGCGGCGTGGCTGGCCTATCTCAAATCCTGCTTGCTACTGCCCAAGGACCCGGAACAGGACCCGAGCCCGGAAGAACTGGCGCTGCGCCTGCACCTGCGGTTGCAGCGGCTCGACGCGATGCGCGAGGCCGGGGCGCGGCTGCTGGCGCGTGACCGGATTGGCCGCGATGTCTTCCTGCGCGGCGCGCCCGAGGGGCTGCGCGTGCTGCGCAAGTCCGACTGGCAGGTACGCGAGTTCGACCTGTTCGCGGCCTATGGCGCGGTTCGCGCGCGGACCCAGCCGGCGATGCATATCGTCCACGCCCGCGCGGTCATGACGCTTGAAGAAGCGATCGATCGCGTCGCCCGGATGATCGGCACCGCGCTCGAATGGCGGGCACTGGAAAGCTTCCTGCCGGCGAGCCAGAACCCGCAATATCGCAAGTCCTCGCTCGCCTCGAGCTTCGTTGCAATGCTCGAGCTGGCGCGCCAGGGCCGCCTCGAATTCGCGCAGGACGACGCCTTCGCAAGTATCCGGTTAAGGGCCGCGTGATGGACGAATTCGCCCGCGCGGTGGAAGCCACCTTGTTCGCCGCCGCCGATCCGTTGTCGATCGAGGACATTGCCGCCCATGCCGGCGACGGCGATATCGGCGAGGCTTTGGCGGCACTAGCCGAACATTATGAAGGCCGCGGGATCGAATTGGTCGAGCGTGGCGGGCTGTGGCATTTCCAGACCGCGCCGGACCTTGCGCATTTGCTGCGCCGAACTCGCGAGGAGCCGCGCCGCCTGTCGCGCGCGGCGACCGAGACGCTGGCGATCATCGCTTATCACGAACCGGTCAGCCGGGCCGAGATCGAGGCCATACGCGGGGTTCAGATCTCCAAAGGCACGCTCGATGTGCTGATGGATGCGGGCTGGGTGCGCTCGGCCGGGCGGCGCGAAAGCCCGGGGCGGCCATTGCTTTATGCGACGAGCCCGGAATTCCTCACCCACTTCGGGCTGGCGAGCCGCAAGGACCTTCCCGGAATCGAAGATTTGAAGGCCGCGGGCCTGCTCGATCCATTGGATGAAAGCGTCATGGACGGGCTCGGCCAGCTTCAACTGGAAAGCACCGACGAGGACGACTAAGAGGGAGCGGATACCTCAATTTCTCGGAGTGACCTCATGGGCGGTTTCAGTCTCATTCATTGGATCATCCTCGCCGTTCTGCTGCTGCTGCTGTTCGGCGGCAATCGCTTTTCGAGCATGATGGGCGACGTCGCCAAGGGCCTCAAGAGCTTCAAGAAGGGGCTCGCCGACGAGGACGAGGACAAGAAGGCATTGCCGCCGCAGCAGGTCCCGCCGCCGAGCCAGGTCGATGCGACCGCGCGTTCCGCCGACCCGGTTGCGCCGCCGCCGCCGGTCGCCGACGACCACCGCTAGTCCAAGCCAGGAGCACCGCCGGTGTTCGGCGTCGATTCCAGCGAACTTCTGATCGTCGCGGTCCTCGCGCTGCTGTTCATCGGCCCCAAGGATTTGCCGCACGTCATGCTCAAGGTCGGCCGCTTCGTCGGCAAGATCCGCGGCTACGCACGCCATTTCACCTCGGGCATCGAAAATGCGATGCGCGAGGCCGAACTTGAGGAGATGGAGAAGAAGTGGCGCGCCGAAAACGAGCGTATCATGGCGCTCCACCCGGCCGATGGCGATTATCCCGATCCGGCCGCGCCGCCGCCCGAACCGGCAGCGCCGCCGCCCGAACCGCTCGACCCAACCGCGCCACCGCCGGAACTGGTCGCGCCGAGCGCCCCGCCAGCCGAGGATGTTCACCCGCGGCCGGGCTTCGAGCTTGGGGACCATGACCCGACGCCGCCCGCCGAACGCGATTTGCCGTGAGCGACATCGACGATTCCAAGGCGCCCTTGCTCGACCATCTGATCGAGCTTCGACGGCGCTTGCTGTGGGTGGTGATGACCTTGCTGGCGGGCTTCTTCGCCTGCCTCTATTTTGCCAAGCCGATCTTCGCCATTCTGGTCCAGCCACTGCTCGCGGCGGGGCAGGGCAAGCTCATCTACACCGACATATTCGAAGCCTTTTTCACCGAGGTGAAGGTGGCCTTCTTCGCCGCGCTGATGCTCGCTTTTCCAGTGCTCGCAACGCAATTGTGGCGGTTCGTCGCGCCGGGTCTCTACGCCAAGGAGAAGCGGGCTTTTCTGCCGTTCCTGTTGATGACCCCGATCTTTTTTGGGGGCGGCGCGGCGTTCGCTTATTACGTTGCAATGCCGTGGGCGCTCAAGTTCTTGCTTGGCTTCGAGGGAAATGTTGGCGGGGTCGAGCAGGAGGCGCTGCCGGCGATCGGCAATTATCTCAACTTCGTCACCCGCTTTCTGTTCGGGTTCGGGGTCGCCTTCCTGACGCCGGTGCTGCTGATGGTGCTCGAACGGGCCAATATCCTTAGCCTTGCCACTTTAACCTCGTCGCGGCGCTACGCGATCGTCGCCTGCGCGGGTGTCGCAGCGGTCCTGACCCCGCCCGACGCGGTGTCGATGCTGTTGCTATTGGTGCCGCTCTATTCGCTCTACGAGTTCGCGATCCTGGCGATCCGACTGACGCATTGGAAAGCGGCGCGCAAAGCGGCCGCCACGGACGACGCCGAGCCAGTTAAGTCAGATGTTTCTGAAGCCCATAAAAATGAGGGGCCCGGAAGCGCTACCGGGGGGGGAGGGTAAGCGGTTCCGGGCCCATTTATTCGGACAGCGAGAGCGGGGGGGCAAAAGGTCGCTATCCGAATGTTAAAACGCCGTGTCTGCGGGCCGGGTTCCGACTCCCGTCAAAAAAATTTCAACGCTGCCGGAATAATTTTTAGCCGCTAGGATTTTTGGGGAAAAACCGGGAATTCTACGCTGTACCGTCCGAGCTTGCGTTCGAGTGGTGAGCGCAATTGCTTGGCCAGGCCGCCGACAATCCGCTCGAATTGCTTCTTGTCGGGTTCCTCGGCCGCATCGGGATTGAGCACTTCGCTGTTGATGGTCAGCCGAGCGGTCAACTCGCTGGTTCGGCGAAGCGCGATCTCGACCGGCTCGTCGGCTGCTGTCAGCATCGCATGCTCGACCATCTCGGTAATCAGGAAGGCCACGGCGACGGCGACATCCTGGGTCGTGTTGACCGCATCAACTTCGAGATCGATGGCGAACTGGCGCGCTTCGTCGGGCGCGCTCCCGCGCAGTTCCGCGGCAAGTTCGCTGAGCAATGGGCGAAGCGCGATGCCCCGGCTTTCCTCGAGTTCGGCGAAATGGTTGCGGTGAACGACGCTCAGCGCGCCAACCCGGCGGCCGATCGCGACATAGGCTTCGCGCGCTTCGGGGGAGGCGGCGCTGCGGCCGTGGATGTTGAGCAGCGATGCGACCACCTGAAGGTTGTTCTTGACGCGGTGGTGGACTTCGCGGACCAGCCGCCGTTGGCCCTCCAGAGCAACCCCCATGTCGCGCTCCGACGTGTCGATTCGTTGCAGGGCATTGGCGAAGCTGTCGCGCAGTTGCTGGATTTCCGCCGACGGCCCGAGCCGATCGGGCAAGTCGAGTTCGGTTTCGCCTGGCTGAAAGCTGCTCACGGCTCGTTCAAGCTGACGTAGCGGACGGATGAAGAGGCGGGTGACGAGCAGCCAGCTGATGAACGCGGCTGCGATCCACATCAGCACCGGCAGAAGGAGCAGCAGGCGTTCGGGAATTGCGACCGTCGTTGGAACCATACCGACTCGAACCGTCAGCTGTTCGCGGCCGACCGGCCATTCGCTGTGCTGCAGGCGAACATCGTCGCTCCGATTGATCACCGGCAGGACGCGTCTGTCGGAATCGCGCAGCGATAAGGTCGCGATATTGGTGCCGGCTTCGTTCGAGGCGGCGAGAATTTCCTGCACCGGGATGATATCGGTGGCCATGCCGCCGATGACGCCGGTGCGGATGACGATGGCCTGGGACGCTTCGTCGACCATGACGGTGATGTCGCCCGGTGCAACCAACGGCAATCGAGTCGAATCGGCACGTCGCCCAACTGAGCAAATTTCAATGCCCTCGGGCGAATGTAATTGAAAATGCTGGGCTACGGCGGGAGCGATCGAAAGGGACCGTTGGGCGCGCGCGCAGGCATCGGTCGAGCCATTGGTGAGCGCGCCATTGGCTGCGATCCGCAGCGCCAACGTATTGCGGGCAATCAGGCTTTCGACCGCTCGGGCAGTCAGTCGTGCCTGATCTTCAACGCGGCCCTGCTGCGCCTGCTTGGCCTCGCGGATGCCATTGGCGCCGAGCCAGGTCAGCGCAAGGCCGATCGGCAGCATGACCAGCGAAAGGATTAGGAATAGCTTGGCCGCAGTCGGCAACCGCTCAAACCGGGTCGCTAAACTCACCGCTGCGACCATTTCGGAACGTGATCAGTCGAGCTTGCCGAGCAAATCCATGAATTCGTCGGGGACTGATTCGCGAACGGTGTCGTCATAAGCTGAGCGCAGGGCACGGCCGATGTCGGATCCGGACCCGCCCCGGCCTCCGCCCCCACGGGGCGGTTTCGGCGGTTTCTTGCCGTCGCCGTTCGTCCCATCAGTGTGAATTTTGCCACTCAACCCCTCGTCCCCCAAGCGCGGGCACAGAACGCGCCACATAGATTGTCCCGTCGCGCGCACCGCCAGAAACCGTCCGAACGATTCACGATTAACCCGACCGCGCGAGGACGTACCCATGGCGATCTGACTTGGAAACCAAATCATCGTTGCTTTGTTCCGCCCTTATTCAAGAAGTTCCGGAACCATTGAATCCGGGCAACAGGTTGGCCGGCGGGGGCTCAACAGGGTTGCAAGCAGACGAACCCCCCGTCAAAGACGGCTCAAACCGTATTTGGACGGAGTAAATCATTATATGTCGCTTGGTCAGGAACTCGCCCCCCATCTTCCGTTTCTCCGCCGGTATGCGCGCGCGCTGACCGGAAGCCAGGCCCATGGCGATGCGTTCGTTCGTGCGTCGCTGGAAGCGATCGTCGCCCAGCCCGATGAATTCCCGCGCGATGCCGATCCCCGGCTTGGGCTCTACAAGACCTTCCACGCGATATGGTCGACCGCCAATGTCGAGGAGGGCGAGGAACCCGGCGACGTTGCCCAGACCGCCGAGAGTATCGCCCATGCGCGCCTGTCGCGGATCACGCCGCTGTCGCGCCAGGCGCTGCTGCTGACCTCGCTCGAGGGCTTTTCTTCGGAAGACACCGGATATTTAATCGACGCCAGCCCGGCCGACGTCGACTCGCTGGTCGCCGAAGCGCTCGCCGAGATCGAGCGCCAGACCCACGCCGACGTCCTGATCATCGAGGATGAGCCGATTATCGCCATGGATATCGAGACGATCGTTCGCGATCTTGGGCACAATGTCACCGGCGTAGCGGTCACTCGCGACGAAGCCGTTGCCCAGGCCCGTCAAAGCCCGCCGGGCCTGGTCCTGGCCGATATTCAGCTGGCCGACGATTCGAGCGGCATCGACGCAGTCAAGGACATTCTTGCCGAATTCTCGGTCCCGGTGATCTTCATTACCGCCTTCCCCGAGCGGCTGCTGACCGGCACTCGGCCCGAGCCGACGTTCCTGATCACCAAGCCGTTCCAGCGCTCTACGGTCAAGGCGGCAATCGCCCAGGCCTTGTTCTTCGACGCTGCGACCGCGCCTGCTGGCTAGGGTCGGAACAGCGCTGAAATCGGCGCGTTGCGAAGGAGTTCACCCCTTCTTGCTAGGATCACCATGTCGGACACGGACGAAAACAAGCAAATCCACGAGACGACGACCGAGGCCCGCGCGGGTTCGACTCCCGGCGTTGCCCGGAACGTCCTGGTGTTCGGCACCCTGCTGGTGGTGATTCTTTTTGTCGTTATTGTCTTGGTTGGCCGCGCGTAAACCTTATATTCGTTGC
>JBDSEL010000019.1:0-53213 GCA_039920065.1 Sphingomicrobium sp.
CGAGCGGGCTCGCCATAAGACTTCTCCTTCCGGTTTCTTCCTCGACGGAGCCATGTACCAGCCGTTGGCTGGAACCGGTTTATGTCAGCTCCGTCTGCGGGATGCGCGGGCCACTAGCCCAAGCCCGCCGCTATTTCAAGGGCTTGGCGGGGTCGGAATAGCAGGACTTGACAACCAAGAACAAAGCATGAACATTGCCATCTCCAGCACCGGCGATCGTGCGGTTTTGGAACGAAACGGGTCCATGGCTGTTTAGCCGTCAAAGAAGGACATCATGCAATGACTGCAGCGCTTGGCACTCTCGCTTTCCTGACCACCGTGTGGATGCTCGTCGTCGTTACCGCGATGGTCCTTGAGCAGAGCGGCGGGAAAATTCTCGCCGCCCTTAAGGGCCATGTGGCCGTTGCACCCGTCCGTTCAGCTACGATCCGGATTCGCTATGGGTCGCACTCGGCTCGGGCAGCTCAGCCGATCCGCGCTACCGCCAGGCTGCGCGCCGCTGCTTGACCCGCGCGTAGGACATCAGGCTGAAGGGCACGGTCGCAAGGTAGATCAGCGACACCGCCAATAGAGTGATCCACGGTTCGTTGAACAAGGCCGCGCCCAATAACGCCACGCCGGCAAGTCCGAACAGCCGCCACCCGCGGCGGATGCGGATCGACGACCAGCTGTAGGTCGGCAGGCTCGAGATCATCAGCACCGCGACGAACAACGTCCACGGCATGACCACAATCCAGCTTCGAAACCATTCATTCCCGCTGATCAGCCACAGGAAGATCGGCACGAACGCGACCCCTGCCCCCGCTGGCGCCGGGACCCCGGTATTGAAGCCGGCCGACTTGTGCGGCTGGTGATCCGAATCGATCCGCGCATTGAACCGCGCCAGCCGCAGTGCGCAACAGACCGCTAGCGCAAGCGCGACCGTCCAGCCGAACTTGGGCGCATATTGCAGCGACCACAGATAGAGGATCACTGCGGGCACCGTCCCGAAGGCGATATTGTCGCTCAGCGAATCGAGTTCGGCACCGAATTTGCTTTCGGCGCGCAGGAGCCGCGCGATCCGACCGTCCATGGCATCGAGGACCCCAGCGATGACGATCGACGCCAGTGCCAGCTCCCATTGCTCGCCAATCGCGAAGCGCACCGCCGACAGCCCGAAGCACAAGGCCATGGCCGTGACGGCATTGGGCAGGAAAGCGCGAAACGCGATGCCGCGCCCCTCGCGCGCCTCTATCACTGGCTGACGCCGGTTAATTTGGGATCGCCGCCGACTTCGCCGATGATCGTTTCGCCGGCAATCGAACGCTGGCCGAGCAGGACCCGCGGCACCGTTCCGGCGGGCAGATAGACATCGACCCTGCTGCCGAAGCGAATCAGTCCAACGCGCTGGCCGGCCTCGACCGTATCGCCCTCGCGGACGAACGCCATGATCCGCCGAGCGATCAGCCCGGCGATCTGGGTGAAGCCGATCTTGAGCCCGTCGTCGCGCTCGATCAGGAAGTGTTGACGCTCATTATCCTCACTCGCCTTGTCGAGGTCAGCATTGACGAATTTGCCCGGGACATAGGCCATGCGCTTGACCCGACCGCTGATTGGCGCGCGATTGATGTGGACATCGAACACGCTCATGAAAATCGACACCCTGGTATAGTCACCGTCGGGCATGCCCTCGGAACCGCGCAATTCGGGGGGCGGCGGGACCTTGGAGATCAGGATCACCAGCCCGTCGGCGGGCGCGGTAATCCATTTGTCGCTGCGCGGGGTCACGCGAATGGGATCGCGGAAGAAGGCGGCGACCCAGATCGTCAGCAAAATCAGCAGCCAGCCGACGAAATGGCTGATCATGACATAGACGCTGAACGCGATCACCGCGGCGATGACGACGAACTTGCGGCCTTCGGGATGGACTGCGGGGAAACGCCATTTGACGGGCGCGACGGGGAGATGGGCGTTGGGCTTGTCTAGATCGGGCATTCGCAGACCCTTAAAGCGCACCCTTGCCGCGCACAACGGCGCATCCTAGAGGCCGGTGCAAATCTTCCAGTACGACAAGGAAAATCATGGCCAAGATCAAGGTGAAGAACCCGGTCGTCGAGCTCGACGGTGACGAAATGACCCGCATCATCTGGCAATGGATCCGCGAAAAGCTGATCCTGCCCTATCTCGATCTTGAGCTGGTCTATTTCGATCTTGGAGTCGAACATCGCGACGCCACCGACGATGAAGTCACCATCGAAGCCGCCAACGCGATCAAGCAGCATGGGGTTGGCGTCAAATGCGCGACCATTACGCCCGACGAGCAACGCGTCGAAGAGTTCAAGCTCAAGAAGATGTGGAAATCGCCCAACGGCACCATCCGCAACATCCTGGGCGGCGTGGTTTTCCGCGAGCCCATCGTCATTTCGAACATACCGCGACTGATCCCCGGCTGGACCGACCCGATCGTCGTCGCCCGTCACGCCTTTGCCGACCAGTATAAAGCGACCGATTTCCGAGTTCCCGGCCCCGGCCAGCTGACCATGAAATGGGTCGGCAATGACGGCCAGGAAATCGAGCATGTGGTGTTCGATTATCCAAGCTCGGGCGTCGCCATGGGCATGTACAATCTCGACGACAGTATTTGCGACTTCGCCCATGCCTGCTTCAACTATGGCATCAATCGCCAATGGCCGGTCTATCTGTCGACCAAGAACACCATCCTGAAAGCCTATGACGGCACCTTCAAGGATACGTTCCAGGAGATTTATGACAAGGATTACAAAGCCAAGTTCGATAGCCTTGGGATCGAATATCAGCATCGCTTGATCGACGACATGGTCGCATCCGCGCTCAAGTGGAGCGGCAAGTTCATCTGGGCGTGCAAGAATTACGACGGCGACGTTCAGTCGGACCAGGTCGCACAGGGCTTTGGCTCGCTCGGGCTGATGACCTCGGTCCTGACCACGCCTGACGGCAAGACGGTCGAGGCCGAGGCCGCCCACGGCACCGTCACCCGCCACTTCCGCCAGCACCAGCAGGGCAAGGCGACCTCGACCAACCCGATTGCCTCGATCTACGCCTGGACCGGCGGCCTTAAGTATCGCGGCCGCTTCGACGACACGCCCGAAGTGGTGAAATTCGCCGAAACGCTCGAACGCGTCTGCGTCGAAACCGTCGAAAGCGGACAGATGACCAAGGATCTCGCGATCCTCGTCGGCCCCGAGCAAGCGTGGATGACGACCGAACAATTCTTCGAGGCAATCGTCCAGAACCTCGACAAGGCAATGGCGGCGCAGGGTATCGGCGCGTGAAGTGGCGGCTGCGGGACAGCGTTTCCGTAGTCTTAGCTCTGCTCGCTGCGCCGGTGTTCGCGCCCGAGCTGTTGGCCTTTCCCTATCGCGCGACGTCGGCCGATCTCAAGGTCTTCAGCGAAGTTCCGATCGACCGAAGATCGCTCGACGCAGTCACGGCCAAGACGCTCGCGCTGGTTGCAGCGAGCCCACTTGCTGAGGCGCATGAGCAGCGCCGAATTTTCCTAACTACCGGCGGTTGGCGCTGGACTTGGCTCGCCTTGCGGGAACGCGACTCCTTTGGCCTTTCGCGCCCGGGCCGTGAAACGATCGTTCTCAATCGCAGTGACCTTGCCGCCGACCGGATTTCGAACGGCAGCTCCTTGGGCAACCGCCGAAGCCTGTCGGGAACGCTGGCGCACGAGATTTGCCACGGCATGACCCACCGCCGCTTCGGCATTGGCAGTGTCTGGACCAAGCCGGCGTGGCTCAACGAAGGCTATTGCGACCATGTCGCGCGCGAAAGCAGCTTGAGCGATGCCGATGTCGCCCGATTGACAGCCGCCGGACAATCCCACCCGGCGTTGATCTACTACGAAGGTCGTCGCCGCGTTGCGGCCGAGCTGGCGCGCAACCACGGCGATGTCGACGCCTTGTTCGCCGCTTACTAAGCGGTCGGCGAGCTTACCCGCTCACGCCGCACGCCAAGGCCGATGATCCGCCCCGGTATCCGGCGCAGCAATGGATAATTGTCGAGCAATTTGACGATGGCCGGAACCCGCACTGGTCCACCGCCAAGGACTCGCCCGACGATCCGGTCCTGAGCCGCCCGCTGACCCGCCTGGATCACCCGCGTCGGGAACAGCCGCCGCCGCTGGACCTTGGCGAGCAAGCCATCGACCGGCTCGCCCCGGCGCAGCGGCCACGCCAGGACGTTGGCCGCAGCGACCGCGTCCTGGATCGCCAGATTGATGCCGATGCCGCCGATCGGGCTCATGGCGTGGGCCGCATCGCCAATCGCCAGCAGCCCCGGCCGCGACCATGAGGTCAGGCGATCGAGCGTCACGGCAAGCATTTTGACGTCCTCGTCCTTCATCAGAAATTCGCCGTCGAACCTGATGTCTGGAAAGGCTTTTTGGGTTTCCGACCTGAGCCACGACAAGCCACGCGCGCGAACCGCAGCTTCCGCCCCCTTGGGGATCAGGAACGCCGCCTGCCAATATTCATCACGATCGATCAGCACGACCATCCGCCCCGGCGCCACCGATGCGCGCAGGGCGTCGCCACCATCGTCGCTCTTGGGCAGCTTGAACCACAATACGTCCATCGGCGCGCCGATCACTTCGACCGGCAGTAGGCCCAGACTGCGGACCAGCGACGAACGCCCATCGGCGGCGATCACCAGGCGCCCGGCCCGCTCCTCGCGTCCGGACGCATAACGCACGCCGGTCACCCGCCCCGCCTTCTCGATCAAATCGGCGACCGGCTCCTCCATGGCCAGCGTGAACGCGGGCAATTTCGCGGCTTCGTCGCGCAGGAAGTCGAGAAATTCCCACTGCGGCATCATGGCGATGAACGGCGCCGGGGTGGCGAGGTGCGACAGATCGCCGATCGTCCAGTCGCGGTCGGCGATGCGGATGCGCGCGCTCGTCAAGCGATTGTGCGGCCGCTTCAGGAACTGCGCGAGCAGCCCGAGCTGGTCGAGGATTTCCATCGTCGAGGGGTGGACCGTGTCGCCGCGAAAATCGCGGAAGAAGTCGGCGTGTTTCTCGATCACTTTGACCGGGATGCCGGCCCGCGCCAGCAGATAACCGGCCATCATCCCCGCCGGTCCTCCGCCAATGATGAGCACGTCCTGTGTTGCCGTCATGACGTCGCCATAAGCGGCTTCCCCCCGGTGCGGTCAAGGCGCTAGGCTTCGGCCCGTGATTACCCCCGATCCGATCGCCAACAGCGGCTTTGCCGATGCGCTGACCATCCTCGGCGCTGCAGGCATCGTCATTCCGACCTTTGCCCGCCTGCGGATCAGCCCGGTGATCGGCTTCATCCTGGTCGGGATCATTGCTGGTCCGTTCATGCTTGGGGCGCTGTCGGCGCACTATCCGTGGCTTCGCACAATCTCGATCAGCGACCCGGGCGGGATCGAGCCATTCGCCGAGCTCGGCATCATCCTGCTGCTGTTCTCGGCCGGACTGCATATCAGTTTCCGGCGGCTGCGGGCGATGCGGCGCGAAGTGTTCGGGGTTGGCGCTGGCGAACTGATCGGTTGCGCGGCGCTGATCACCCTTGGTCTGCTGGTCGCCGATTGGCCGGTCGACAGCGCGGTCGCGGTCGGGCTTGCGCTCGCACTATCGTCGACCGCACTGGTCCTGCCGATTTCGGGCACCGATGGGCCTGTCGGACGAAGTGCTTTCGCGATGCTGCTGTTCGAAGACCTGGCGCTGGTCCCGATGCTGTTCGCGATCGAGCTGCTGGGTGGCGAGGCCGATGCCGGCAACATCATGCGCACCGCGGTGCTGGGCATCGCGGTGGTCGCTGCGATGCTCATCCTCGGTCGCCTGCTGCTGCCGATGCTGTTCGCCCAGGCCGCGCGGACCAAAAATCCGGAGCTGTTCCTGGCGATCAGCCTGCTGACGGTCATCCTCGCGTCGCTGGCCACGGGCGCGGTTGGCCTGTCGCCGATCCTCGGCGCACTGATCGCCGGCATCCTGATCGGCGAAACCGATTATCATGCCGAGGTCGAGGCGATTACCGCACCGCTCGCCGGCCTTGCGCTCGGCATCTTCCTCATCACCATCGGGATGCGCATCGACCTGCCGCAGCTCGGCGCTCGACTGGGCGAGGTGCTGCTTGCGGTCGCCGCAGTCATTGCCGCCAAGGCGCTGGTCACCGCCGCCATGCTGCGCTGGTCGGGCGTGCGCACTGGCGCGGCGCTTGAGACCGGGGTGATGATGGCCAGCCCGTCGGAGACCAGCCTGATCGTGCTCACCGCCGCCGGCGCTTCGGGCCTGCTCCGCGGCGAGACGGTGCAATTCTGGACCACGGTTACCGCCATCGGCCTGACCGTTACGCCGATCCTCGCCGCGCTCGGTCGCCGCCTGTCGACTCGGATCGAGCGCGATATCGGCGTGGGCGCGGCGGTCAGCGTCCATGGCCGCACGGTCATCTTTGGCTTCGGCCGCGTCGGGCAGATCCTCGCCGACATGTTGAGCGAGCACCATCGCCCCTATCTCGCGGTCGATAGCGATGTCGATGCCGTCGCCGCCGCCCGCCGTCGCGGCTATGAGGTGCTCTACGGCGACGTTGGCCGCGCCGAATTCGCTGACCGGCTCGACCTCGGTAATGCCGCCGCCTTGGTCCTGACGATGGACGAGCCGGTGCTGGTGGCGCGCATCGCCCGGCGCATCCGCGGCTTTCATCCCGAGCTTCCGATCATCGCCCGAGCGCGCGATTCGCGCCACGCCGCGACGCTCTATCGGGCGGGCGTCACCGACGCCGTTCCGGAAACGCTCGAGGCCTCGCTCCAGCTCGCCGAAGCGACGCTGGTCGACATTGGCGTGGCGATGGGACCGGTCATCGCCAGCATCCACGAAAAGCGCAGCCAGCAACGGGCGGAAATCATGGCCTTCGGCGATTTGGAGGCCGAACCGAGCCTCGGGCGACGGCGAGACTAAGCGGAGACCGTCGCCAGCGCGGCCCGGACCGCCGCCAGCGCATCCTCGGCCTTGTCTCCGTCGGGACCGCCGCCTTGGGCCATGTCGGGGCGCCCGCCGCCACCCTGGCCGCCAAGGGCGGTCACTGCGGCCTTGACCAGATCGACCGCGCTGACAGCGGCGAGCAGGTCATCAGTGACACCTACCGCGACGCTGGCGCGGCCATCGTTGACGGCGATCAGTGCCGCAATCCCCGAGCCAAGGCGCCCCTTCATCGCGTCGACTTCGCTGCGCAGGCCCTTGGGGTCGAGGCCGTGAACGATCTGGCCAAGGAAATTCTGGCCAGCGATGCTTTCGGGGCCAGCGGCCTCGTTCTTGGCCGCGCCGCCGCCCAGCGCCAGCGCCTTTTTGGCCTCGGCCAATTCGCGTTCAAGGCGACGGGCATTGTCGACCAAGGCCGCGATCCGCGCCGGGACATCGTCGGGCGCGGTCTTGAGGGTGGCCGCAGCTTCGCGCAGCTTGAGGTCGCGATTGCCGAGCCACAGGCGCGCGGCCTCGCCGGTCAGTCCTTCGATCCGGCGAACGCCCGAGCTGACCGCGCTTTCGGAAATGATCTTGAGCAGCTGGATGTCGCCCAGCGCGCGGACGTGGGTGCCGCCGCATAGCTCGACCGAATAATCGGTGTTGCTGCCCTTGCCCATCGACAGCACGCGGACCTCGTCGCCATATTTCTCGCCAAACAGTGCCATGGCCCCGGCCGCAATAGCGTCGTCGGGGGTCATCAGCCGCGTCGTCACCGGTTGGTTGCCGCGGATCTGGGCGTTGACCTCGGCCTCGACCGCGGCGAGCTGATCGGCGGTCATCGCCTGATTGTGCGAAAAGTCGAAGCGGAAATGCTCGTCGGCTACCAGGCTGCCCTTCTGCGTCACATGGTCGCCCAATTGGTGGCGAAGCGCAGCATGGAGCAAGTGGGTCGCGCTGTGATTGGCGCGCACGCGATCGCGGCGCTCGGCGTCAACCCTCTGTTGCAGCACGTCGCCGACCGCGACCTCACCCTTCACGACCCGGGTCTTGAGCACATGAAGTTTGCCCAGCGGTTTCGACGTATCCTCAACTGCGCCTTCGAAGCCCTTGAGCGAACTCAATTTTCCGTGATCACCGATCTGGCCACCGCTTTCGCCGTAAAAGGGCGTCTGGTTGAGCAGCAGCTGGACGATTTCGCCTTCGCCCGCGCGCTCGACCGGTTCGCCGTCCTTGACCATCGCCAGCACCACGCCTTCGCCTTCATCGCCCGAATAGCCGATGAACTCGGTCGTGCCATGCTGTTCGGCGAGGTCGTACCAAAGATCGTCGCTGAACTTGTCGCCCGAGCCCTTCCATGCCGCGCGCGCTTGGCGCTTCTGCTCGGCCATTGCGGAATCGAAGCCGGCCCGTTCGACCCCCATCCCGCGCGCCCGCAGCGCATCTTCGGTGAGGTCATAGGGGAAGCCGAACGTGTCATAGAGCTTGAACGCAGTTTCGCCCGCCAGCGTGCCGCCATCGCCCATCGTGGCGGTCGCTTCGTCGAGCAGTTTTAGACCGTTGGCGAGCGTCCGCCGAAACCGCGTCTCCTCCTGCAGCAAAGTCGCTTCGATCAGCGGCTGGGCGCGGACCAGTTCCGGGTAAGCCGACCCCATTTCCGCAACCAGCGCAGGCACCAGGCGCCACATCAACGGGTCCTTGGCGCCCAGCAGATGGGCGTGGCGCATTGCCCGGCGCATGATCCGCCGGACGACATAACCGCGACCATCATTGGCTGGCAAAACACCATCGGCGATGAGGAACCCCGAGGCTCGTAAATGATCGGCAATGACCCGGTGGCTGGCCTGGCTGTCGCCCTCGGCGAGGGTGCGGGTCAGCTCCTCCGACGCATGGATCAGCGCCTTGAATGTATCGGTGTCGTAATTGTCGGTAACGCCCTGCATCACCGCGGCGACACGCTCGAGCCCCATGCCGGTGTCGATGCTCTTGTTCGGCAACTCGCTGACGATTTCGTCATTGGCCTGCTCATATTGCATGAACACCAGGTTCCAGATTTCGACGAAGCGGTCGCCGTCCTCGTCGGGGCTGCCGGGCGGACCGCCGGGGATATGGTCGCCATGATCGTAGAAGATCTCCGAACAGGGCCCGCACGGACCATCCGAGCCCATGGCCCAGAAATTGTCCTTGGTCGGAATGCGGATGATCCGGCTCTCGGGTAGGCCGGCGACCTTTTTCCACAGATCGAATGCTTCATCGTCGGTGTGATAGACGGTCGCGGTCAGGCGATCGGGCGACAGGCCCCATTCCTTGGTCAGCAAGGACCACGCCAGCGTGATCGCCTGCTCTTTGAAATAATCGCCGAACGAGAAATTGCCGAGCATTTCGAAGAAGGTGTGGTGGCGCGCGGTGTAGCCGACATTGTCGAGATCATTGTGCTTGCCGCCGGCGCGGACGCATTTCTGCGAGCTCGCAGCGGTCGTGTAGGGCCGCGTCTCGAGGCCGGTGAAGACGTTCTTGAACGGCACCATGCCGGCGTTGACGAACATCAAGGTCGGGTCGTTGTGCGGCACCAACGGCGCACTGGGCACGGCTTGGTGGCCGTTGGCGGCGAAGAAATCGAGGAAACCGCGGCGGATATCGTTGGTCGAGCTCATGACCGTCCAGATATGCCGGATGCTGCATTGCGGCAAGGATCAGAAAAGCGCGCGCTTCACCTTGTCTCGCCGCTGGGTTAGTCGTGCCACCAGGGGAGGCTCAGGATGCAGCGTTATTTATCGGGACTCCTGCGGGTCGTGAATCTCAAGAGCGTGCTGATCAGCGCGCTTGCGGTGCTCTCGACGTGGGTCAGCATGAAGCTCGACTTCAAGGCCGATTTCCCACTGACGCTGATCGCCACCGCGATCGTCTTCCCGCTCGTTTTCTCGATCAACACGGCCTATAATCGACGCGAGAAGAGCCTTGAGGAATATGGTGCGCTGAAGGCCAATGGCCGTGCCATTGCCCTGGCCTCGCGCGACTGGCCGGCGGTCAGCGATGCGGTGCGCGACCGCGAAGTCCGCGATGCCCTGCGACAATTGTTCGATTCCTGCCGCTCGATGGTCATGAGCCCGTTGGATGAGCGCGACACGCACGAGGCGGTCGTCCTCCACGCCTTTTCGCGACTGTCGGAAGTGATCGAGCATATGCGCGCGGGCGGCCTGGCGGCAACCGAATGTTCGCGTGCCAATGGCTATCTGACGCGAATGATGAGCGCCTTCGAGACGATCAAGCATATTCACAAATATCGCACGCCGCGCACGCTGCGCGCGTTCAGCGATTTCTTCATCCTGCTCCTGCCGATCCTCTACGGCCCCTATTTCGCTTATCTGACGGGTGAGCTTAACCGCGAATTGTTCTTCGTCATGCCGATCCTGTTCGCGCTCATCTTCACCGGCCTCGCCAATATCCAGGACGATCTGGAAAATCCGTTCGACGGCATCGGCAAGGACGACGTGGCGATCGACCCCGATCGTTACCTCGCCTCGGTCGAGATGCTGACCGGCGCACCACCGAGCCCGCTTGAGAGCGGCAAACCGCGCCGCTAAGCAGTCGCACCATGGCAAAATCGACCGCGATTCCGCGCTACAAGCGCTCCCGCCCCAAGGGTTCGGCAATCGGCCGCTTTATCCGCTTCCTGGTCAAGCTGGTGCTGGGCGTGATGCTGTTCTCGATCCTGTGGGTGCTGGCCTATCGAATCGTCCCGCCACCGACGACCGCGACCATGGTCGGCGACATCATCGCCGGGCGTGGTGCCACCCGCGACTGGATGGGCATCGGTCAGATCGACCGCGACATGGTCCGTGCCGCGATCGCCGCCGAGGATGGCAAATTCTGTCAACACCAGGGCTTCGACTGGGACGCGATCCAGGACGCGGCCAAGCGCAACGCCTCGGGCGGGCGGATCCGCGGCGGGTCGACCATCAGCCAGCAGACTGCCAAGACGACCTTTCTGTGGAATGGCGGCGGCTATGTCCGCAAGGGCGCCGAGGCATGGTTTACCTTCCTGATCGAGCATCTGTGGGACAAAGGCCGGATCATGGAAGTCTATCTCAACAATGCCGAGACCGGGCTTGGCACTTATGGCGTCAATGCCGGATCTCAACGCTATTTCGGCCATGATTCAAGCGCGATGAGCGCTGATGAGGCGGCGCGCATTGCCGCCGTCTTGCCGCTGCCCAAGAAACGCGGTGCAGTCGCGCCCAAGGGCTTCACCCGCCGTTATGGCAACACCATCGCTGCGCGCATCGGCGTGGTCGGTCGCGACGGGCTCGACGCCTGCGTTTATGCCGGCACCACCGCGCCGCCGAACAAAGCGCCGCCCAAGGTGAAGAAACCAGCGATCGTTCCCGGCGACGAATATGAAACCGCCAGTCCGCCGCCGCCGGAGGCAAGTGTCGACGAGACCCCGCTAGAACCAACGGCTGGGGCGGTTCCGGCAGCGGACCCGGCGCTGCCACCCGTCGAAGGCCCGCCGCTGGAGCCTGCCCCCGCCCCCGAACCGCCCGGCGAGCCCGAACCGCAACCCGTGAGCCAATCATGAGCACCGACCGCCCCGACCACGCCGGAGTTCGCTTCCCGCCGCCGCTGATTTTCCTAGGGCTGACCTTGGCCGGTCCGCTGCTCGACCGGCTGCTCGGTCTCGCTCCGCTGGATCTGGAGCGTCCGGTCAGGATCGTGCTTGTCCTCGCCTTCATCGCCGTCGGCCTGGCTCTCGTTCTCGCTGCGATCCGCCGTTTCTTGCGCGCCGGCACCCGGGTCGAACCGTGGGCGCCCTCCAGCGCCATTGTCAGCGACGGCATTTACCGGTTCACCCGCAACCCAATGTATGTCGGAATGGCGCTGGTCATGATTGGCCTAGCACTGATCATCGGCAGCCCGGCGTCCTTGGCGATGGTTGCGGTGGCCGTGATCGTCGTCGACCGCTATGTCATCCGGCGCGAGGAGGCCTATCTCGTTCAAAAATTCGGGACCGATTACACGAACTATCGCCGTCGCGTCCGCCGCTGGCTGTAATCAGCTGACCAGCGCCAACCGAGCGGGCTCCTGCGCGCTCAATGTCGCGCTGCCCTCACCCGTGATGCGTTCGATCCGCGCGGCGATTTCAGCGTCGAGCAGGAAATCGCGGCCGGCCACCAATGCCGCTTCGCCGCCCGTCGCCAGTCCAATCACCAGCCGGACGAGTCCGTTGCCGCCGCGCACGCCGTCGAGTTCGCGCGCGATGGCCGGGATCAACGCGTCGTCCGCGACCCGGATCTCTAGTTGCAGGCGAGTTCGCTTGGCGAGCGTGTCGAGGGGCTGGAACCGTTTGACGGTCACTCGCGGCATGTCGTCGCCGACGCGCTTGTCGAGTTCGACCGACAACAGGCCGCAGCCCTGCCCGCCCGCCGCCGCTTCGAGCGCCGCAGTCGCCTCGTCGTCGAACGCCATGGCCCCGAACTGGCCGCTCGAATCGCTGAGGTCGGCCATCAGATAGCGACGGCCTCGCGCCGAGGTTCGCCACCGCGTGCCCTCGACCAGCGCGGCCATGGTTGCAGTCGCCCTTGTGCCCTCGGCGATGCGAATATCTCCCAGCTCGCCATAAGTCTTGACCCCGTTGACCGCGAGCAGATGGCGATGCGCCTCGACCGGGTGTGCTGCGAAATAGAAACCGAAGCTATCGCGTTCGGCCGCCATGCGCTGCGCCATCGACCATTCCGCTCCCCTGGGCAGGCGGATCGCGACGATATCGGCGCTGCCGCTGCCGCCGAACAGCGCGGCCTGGCCGGTGGTCCGCTGGTCGAACGCGCTGGCGGCATGGGCCAGGATTGTCTCGGCCCCGGCATAAACTGCGGCGCGGTCGGCCCTCAGGCCATCGAACGCGCCGGCCCCCGCCAGGCTTTCGATCTGGCGGCGGTTGAGCCACTTGGGATCGATCCGCGCAGTGAAGTCTTCCAGGCTGGCGAATTCTCCTTTGGCCTCGCGCTCGGCGACGATGCACTCCATCGCCTTGTCGCCGACCCCCTTCAATGCGCCGAGCGCATAGCGGACCGCTCCATCTTCGACCGCGAAACGGGCCAGGCCATGGTTGATATCGGGCGGCAGGCAATCGATCCCGCCGCGCCGCATGTCCTCGACGAACAGGGCGAGCTTGTCGGTCTGGGCCAGATCGAAACTCATCGAGGCGGCGGTGAATTCGGGCCGGTGATGCGCCTTCAGCCACGCGGTTTGATAGGCGATCAGTGCATAGCCGGCGGCATGGCTCTTGTTGAACCCATAGCCGGCGAACTTGTCGATCAAGTCGAACAATTCGGTCGCCTTGGCCTCGCCGATGGCGTTGAGCGCGCAGCCGTCGACGAAGCGAGCGCGTTGGGCATCCATCTCGCTTTGGATTTTCTTGCCCATCGCTCGGCGCAGCAAATCGGCATCGCCAAGGCTGTACCCGGCCAGCACCCGGGCCGCTTCCATGACTTGTTCCTGATAGACGAAGATGCCGTAGGTCTCGCCCAGCACTTCCTCCAACAGCGGATGCGGGTAGGCGATGGCCTGGCGCCCATTCTTGCGGTCGCCGAACAGCGGGATATTGTCCATCGGGCCGGGGCGGTAGAGCGAGACGAGCGCGATGATATCTTCGAACTTGGTCGGGCGCACCGCCGCGAGCGTCCGCCGCATGCCTTCGGATTCAAGCTGGAACACGCCGACCGTGTCGCCGCGCTGGAGAATCTCGAACACCGCCGGATCGTCCCACGGCAATTTCTCGAAATCGATCACGATGCCCTGCTCGACAAGGAGGCGCTGGCATTCCTTGAGCACCGACAGGGTCTTGAGGCCGAGGAAATCGAACTTCACCAGCCCCGCAGCCTCGACATATTTCATGTCGAATTGAGTCACCGGCATGTCCGAACGCGGGTCGCGGTAGAGTGGGACCAGCTCGTCCAGCGGGCGGTCGGCGATGACCACTCCGGCGGCGTGGGTCGAGGCGTGCCGCGGCAGTCCCTCGAGCTTCATCGCCAAATCGAATAGGCGTGTGACGTCGGCATCGCCCTGATATTCGCGGCGCAGTTCAGGCACGCCCTCGAGCGCGCGATCGAGCGTCCACGGATCGGTCGGGTGATTGGGGATGAGCTTGGCCAGCCGATCGACCTGGCCATAACTCATCTGCAGCACTCGACCGACGTCCTTGAGGACCGCGCGTGCCTTCAATCGCCCAAAGGTGATGATCTGTGCGACCCGGTCGCGGCCATATTTAGCCTGGACGTAGGAAATGACCTTGTCGCGATGAGTTTCGCAGAAATCGATGTCGAAATCAGGCATTGAAACACGTTCGGGGTTGAGAAACCGCTCGAACAACAGCCCGAGCGCGAGCGGATCGAGGTCGGTGATGGTCAGCGCCCAGGCGACCACGCTGCCGGCGCCCGATCCGCGCCCGGGTCCGACCGGAATGTCACCCGCCTTGGCCCATTTGATGAAGTCGGCGACGATCAGGAAATAGCCCGCGAAGCCCATGTTGACGATCACGTCGAGCTCGAACTCGAGCCGCTCGGCATAGGCTGCGCGCTCTTCGGCGGGACGTTCGCTTAGTCGCAGGTCAAGGCCCGCCTGGGCGTCGCGGCGTAGCGCCTCGTCCTCGTCCTCGCCCATGCGCGGCAGGATCGGCCGCCGCGACGGCGCCGCGACGGCACAGCGCTGGGCGATGACCGACGTATTGTCGAGCGCCTCGGGAATGTCGGCAAAGATTTCGGCCATCATCGACCCGGTCTTGAGCCAGGCATCGGCCGAGGAGGTCACCCGCTCGCCGCTTTCGACGAAGGCCGAATTGGCGATGCACAGCAACGCGTCGTGGGCGGCGTGGAAATTGGGCTCGCCGTAGGACACCGGGTTGGTCGCCACCAGCGGAATACCGCGATCCATCGCAAGCTCGATCAAGCCCGGCTCGGCGGCCTCCTCGACCGGATCGTGGCGACGGCTAAGCTCGATATAGAGGCGATCAGGGAACAGTGTTTGGAGCGCATCGCAATAGGCTTCGGCCTTGGCTGGCTGGCCCTCGTCGAGCAACCGCGCGATCGCCCCCTCGCTGCCCGCCGTCAGTGCGATCAGGCCATCGGTGCGCCCGTTGAGCGCCGCGAAGCCGACATGCGGCTCCTCCGCCACCGGTCGGTCGAGATGTGCCGAGGATACCAATTTGCACAGATTGTCGTAGCCGGCTTCGTCCTTGGCCAGCAGCACCAGCCAGTCGTAGCTCTGCCCACCGTGGCATTCGGCCGGGCGCGACACCGCCAACATCGCGCCGATGATCGGTTGCACGCCCTTTTTGAAACAAGCGTCGCCAAACGGCATGGCGCCATAGAGACCGTTGCGGTCGCAAATGGCGACGGCGGGGAAGCCCAGTCCGGCGGCGCGGTCGGGGATTTCCTTGGGCTCGATCGCGCCTTCGAGCATGGTGAAGGACGAGAATACGCGCAGCGGGACGAAGGGCCGGGTCACGCCCGCGACTATGCGGCGTCGCCTGCCCGCGCGCAAAGACTAAGCCTTACTTATCCCCATCTATCGCGGCGGCGACCAGCGCCCGGTGGCGATGTCGCCAATCTCACGGATGCGGTCGTTATAGGCACCCCCGACGCATGCCGCACTGGAGCAATTGTCGCGATAGGCGAGGAAGCGGTCGCGGGTCTGGCGGAGCAAGGCCTGCTGCTGCGGCGACCCCTGCGCCATCGCCCGGCCGTAAACGCCAGCCATATTCCGATCGAGGTTGGCCAGGCCAGGGTCGGCGCAGACCATTCGCTCGCTCTGGGTGCGGGCCTTGGTGCAATCGTAGCTTGGCCGCGCGCTCGCGGTCGGCCGCGGCGGCACCGGCGGCGGCGCAAGCGGTGCTAGCGGATCCACTGCCGGGGGGCCCCGGTCGGCCATCTCCACATCGACTGGCATCGGCGGCGGCGCGCTTGGCTGTACGGGGGATAAAGTGAGGCCGGCAAGCTCACTGACAATCTGCTGGGCGTCGCGCAACTGGACAACGCGCCGGCTTGTCGGATCGACGGCATAATAGACATCGCTCATCAACAAGCGGCGGCCGGCGGCGGTAGTCACGCCCGGCGGAAGGTCGATCGCCATCGAGCCGACGCAATCGACCATGCCGGGCAAGCGGCCCTCGCCCTCAGCAGCAGCATTTTCAACGCGAATAGAGGCAATTGAAGTGATATTCTGATATGTCGTCGCTTCCTCCGGCCGGGCGCGTTGCGCCTCCTGGAAAAGTGCGCGCTTGACCTGGTTATAGATCGTCTGGCCGGCGCAGGCCTTGTTGAGATCGGGGTTGTCGGCGGCGATCGTCGTGGCACTGTCGCCGAGCCGGTCCTGGTCGCTGTTGCGGGTCGCGGCGAAGACGATCAGCAGCAACAGCAGAAGGCCAATGCCGCCGAGCAGCGCGAGGGTGTTGTTGGGACGCTCCATCGGCCAAGCTTAGCAGGGCAAAGCGTGCGGCCAAGCGGATTTCGACCGCTTTATTGAAGCACGCCTTCGTGGAGCCGGACGACCCGATCCATGCGCGCGGCCAGCCGCTCGTTGTGAGTCGCGACCAGCGCCGCGCTGCCCTCCTCGCGGACCAATTTGATGAATTCGGCGAAGACGATGTCGGCGGTATGTTCGTCGAGGTTGCCGGTCGGCTCGTCGGCCAGGATCAGCGGCGGACGGTTGGCGAGTGCGCGGGCGACCGCCACCCGCTGTTGCTCGCCGCCGGACAATTGCGCCGGGCGATGGTCGAGGCGCTGGCCGAGGCCGAGCGTCTCAAGCAATTGGCGGGCACGGTCGCGCGCCGTGTCTGGAGCCAGATCGCGCACCAATTGCGGCAACAGCACATTTTCGATCGCGCTGAATTCGGGCAGCAGATGGTGAAATTGGTAGATGAAGCCGAGCAATTCGCGACGCAGGCGGGTGCGGCCATCGTCGTCGAGTTGGGCGGCTTCCTCACCGGCCAGTCGGATTGAACCTTCGAACCCGCCTTCGAGCAACCCGACGGCCTGCAGCAGGGTCGATTTGCCCGAGCCCGAGGGTCCCAATAGCGCAACGATTTCGCCCGGCTGGATCGCCAGGTCGACGCCGCGCAGGACGTGGATGGTAACATCGCCCTGGGTGAAGCTGCGTTTGAGCGCGGCGGTGGCGAGGATCGACTCACTCATAGCGAAGCACCTGCACCGGGTCGGTGCCCGCAGCCTTATAGGCCGGATAAAGGGTGGCAAGGAACGACAGGACCAGCGCAGTGAGCACTATCGTCACCACCTCCACCGGGTCGGTCTTCGACGGTAATTCGGTCAGCACGCGCACTGTCGGATCCCACAGATTGGCGCCAGTCAGCGTCTGAATGGCATTGACGATCGGCTGGCGGAAAAACAGGAAGATCGCACCCAGGACCATGCCCAGCACGATGCCGAGCGAGCCGATGGTCACGCCGACCGTGACGAACACCTTCATCATCCCGCGCCGGCTCGCGCCCATCGTTCGCAGAATGGCGATGTCGCGGGTCTTGGCGCGGACCAGCATGATCAGCGACGACAATATGTTGAACACCGCGACCAGCACGATCAGCGAGAGGACGACGAACATCGCCACCCGCTCGATCTCCAGCGCTGAGAACAGGGCACTGTTCATCTGCCGCCAGTCGACCAGCACGCCCTGCCCCGCGACCACGCGCTGCAGCGGGGCGAGGATTTCGCCGACCTTGTCGGGGTCGGTAGTCTGCAATTCGACCATGCCGACATTGTCGCCAAGCATCGTCAAGTCCTGCGCATCTTCCATCGGCATGATCACGAACGCCTTGTCGTAATCGTAGACGCCAATCTCGAACACCGCTCCGACGGTGTAGGTGACGATGCGCGGAACGGTCCCGACCACCGTCGAGCGGCCTTCGGGACTGATCAGGCTGATCTGGGTGCCGGGGCCAGCGCCGAGTTGCCGCGCTAGACCGGAACCGATCGCCACCCGCCCGGTCATCGGCGCGATGCTCTTGAGGTCGCCGGCCAGAACATTGGAGGTGATGGTCTTGTTGGCCATGACGTCGGGCCAGCGCATCCCGCGCACCAGCACACCTTCGACGCGGCCATTGGATGAGGCCATCAGCGGTTGCTCGATCAACGGCAAGGCCGAGGTTACACCTGGCGTTGCCCTCGCCTTGTCGGCGATCTGCCGCCAATTGCCAAGCATGCCGTCATAGCCCTGGACCACCGCATGGCCATTGAGGCCGACAATCTTGTCGAGCAATTCGGCGCGGAAGCCGTTCATCACGCTCATCACGATGATCAGCGCCGCAACTCCCAGTGCGACCGCGAGCAGGCTGATCGAGGCGACCATGAAGATGAACCCTTCGCCCTTGCCCGGGAGCAAATAACGGCGGGCGAGCATGCGCTCGGCGCGGCTGAGGATCATGCCGTCAGCCTTGCAACGACGTCGCCGATCGCAAGCTCGACCTTGTCGCCGCTCTTGCGGTGCTTGAGTTCGACCGTTCCCGAAGCGACACCGCGGGGGCCGATGATGACTTGCCACGGCAGACCGATGAGGTCCATCGAGCCGAGCTTTACCCCGCCGCGCTCGTCGCGGTCGTCGTAAAGCACTTCGACCCCCGCAGCCTGGAGCTCGGCGTACAGCGTGTCGGCAACGCCGGCGCTGGCCTCGTCGTCGGCGCGCATGGACACCAACCCGACTTTCCACGGCGCGACCGCTTCGGGCCAGATGATGCCATTGTCGTCGTGGCTGGCCTCAATGATTGCGCCCACCAGCCGCGACACACCGACGCCGTAACTGCCCATGTGCGGGATGACGGGGCTGCCGTCCTTGCCGGAGACCTTGAGGCCCATCTTGCGGCTGTAGAGCTCGCCGAAATTGAAAATATGACCGACTTCAATCCCGCGCCCAGTTCGCTTCTGGTCGCTCGAAAGTTCGTTCCAGCGACCTTCATCGTGGGTTTCGTCGGTTGCTGCATAGGTCGAATTGACACGGTCGAAGAGACCCTGGAGCCCCGCTTCGTCGCTATAATGGAGTTCGGACTGCTGCCAATCGAAACTCTCATAGGCTGCATCGTAAAAGACTTCGCTTTCGCCGGTCGGGGCAAGCACGATGAACTCGTGGGAAAGATCGCCGCCAATCGGCCCGCTGGCGGCTTTCATCGGGACCGCCTGGATGCCCATCCGCTGAAAGGTGCGCAGATAGGCCAGCATCTGGCGATAATAGCTCAGCCGCGCCCCGGCCTCGTCGAGGTCGAAGCTGTAGGCGTCCTTCATCAGGAATTCGCGGCCGCGCATCACGCCGAAGCGCGGGCGGACTTCGTCGCAGAATTTCCATTGGATGTGATAGAGCGTGCGCGGCAGATCGCGGTAGCTTTTGACATCATCGCGGAACAGCGCGGTGATCATCTCCTCATTGGTCGGACCATAGAGGATTTCGCGATCGTGGCGGTCCTTGATGCGCAGCATTTCCGGACCGTAGGCGTCATAGCGGCCCGACTGACGCCACAGATCGGCGGATTGCAGCGTCGGCATCAACAGCTCGATCGCGCCGGCGCGGTCCTGTTCTTCGCAGACGATCTGCTCGATCTTCTTGAGCACTCGAAAGCCGAGCGGCAGCCAGGCGTAGATGCCGGCAGCGGTCTGGCGAACCAAGCCGGCGCGAAGCATCAGCTTGTGGCTGACGATCTGGGCGTCGGAGGGACTTTCCTTGAGGACCGGCAGGAAGGCTTGGGTAAGGCGCATGGCGCCGCGTCCTAGGGGTGAGCGCCCTCGCTTGCAATGCCGCGCCACCCGCCGAGCCGCTGTGGCGAATGCGACACAGCTGCGTCCCAATTGGAGCCATCCACGATTTTGAAGGCGACAGCCGGTGCCGGCGCGCATAGGCGATGGCCACCGGACGCGGCCCTTGGGCCTAAGTGTTCGGATCCTGGCTGAGCGATTGGGGACGTTCGCCGGAAACTCCAAGGGGGCTGACGAGCAATCGTCACGCAAGCGCGCCCGGGTCGCCAGTCGATCCGGGCGTTTTTGTATCTGGATCCGCAGCGTTGGATTTCCCGACCGCGCGCTTTAAGCGAATGCCATGACAGACCAAGACAAATGGAAGGCCACTCGCCTGGTCGAGGGCGGGCGCCGCAAGGAATGGCAGCAGCGGTTGATCAACGTCCCGGTCCATCGCGGATCGACCTTGCTGTTCGAGAGTTGCGCCGATCTTCTCGCCGCGAAACCCGGCCCCGGAGCACATTATTACGGACTTCACGGAACGCCGACGCAGTGGGCGCTGAGCGAGGCGCTGACCGGTCTCGAGCCGGGCGCGGTCGGGACCTGCCTCTACCCCTCAGGACTGGCGTCGGTCACCGCGGCGCTGCTGACCGTGCTGCGTGCCGGGCAGCAATTGCTCGTCCCCGACAGCATCTATGGCCCGACCCGACGCTTCTGCGACAATCACCTTGCCCGCTTCGGGGTCGAGACGATCTATTATCCGCCGACCGCGAGTGCCGACGATCTGGCCGCGCTGGCCGGCGATGACACTGGCGCGATCATGCTCGAAAGCCCGGGCTCGATGACGATGGAAGTGCAGGACGTGCCGGGGATCTGTGCCATGGCTCGAGCGCGCGGCATCGCCACAATCCTCGACAACACTTGGGCGACACCGCTGCTGTTTCCAGCACTCGAGCATGGCGTCGACATCAGCGCGATGGCGCTGACCAAATTCGTCGGCGGCCATGGCGATTTGATTGCTGGCTGCGCAAGCGCCGGGCCGGAATGGTTCGAGCGGCTCCAGACCGCCAGCTGGGACCTTGGCTTTGCCTTGTCGCCCGATGATGCCTGGCTGGCCGCGCGCGGGCTTCGCACAATGGGGCTGAGGATGTGCCATCAGGAAGCCAGCACGCTCGCTATTGCCGAATGGCTCAGCGGTGAGGCCCGCGTCGGCCTGATGCTCCACCCGGCCTTCGCCAGCTGCCCCGGCCATGAATATTGGAAACGCGACTTCGGCGGCTCGTCGAGCCTGTTCTCGTTCGAGTTTCTGGGCAGCCCGGCCGAGCGCGCGCGGTTCATCGACGGCCTGAAGCACTTCTCGATCGGCTTCAGTTGGGGCGGCTATGAAAGCCTGGCGACCCCGGTCGATCCGGTCCGGACCATCGGCCCCGCCCCCGCCACCAACCTCGTCCGGCTGCAAATCGGCCTTGAGGAGCCCGGCGACCTCATCGCCGACCTCGACCAGGCTTTCGCCGCGCTGCGCTGAACCGGGACTTTGGTAGCGGAGGAGGGGCTCGAACCCCCGACACGCGGATTATGATTCCGCTGCTCTAACCAACTGAGCTACTCCGCCCCAAGGGCAATATGGCGACCGCAATAAGGGTCGCCAGCGGCGCGGCATATAGGTGCGCTTCCACGCCCGGTCAACGCGAGGAACCGCGACGCGCGCGCCTCGTTGTCCGGCGAAATGGAGCGAGCAATATCATGGACCCCTTGACCCCTCTCGATACCCTGTGCCGGATCATCCTTCGCGCCCGCGAATATGAAGCGCAGACCGCCAGCGATTACGACCCCGGCGAGGATGCCGACAATATCGACGATAGTGATGGCGCTGCGCTCAGCGTGCTCGACGATGATGCGAATACCAGTGTCGAGGAGGAATTGACCGCGGCGTTCGAAGACCTCGGCGAAGATCAGCTGGCCGAAGTGCTCGGCTTCTGCTGGGTCGGCGCCGGCACCTACGAGGCAAGCGACTGGGACGAGGCGATGGAAGAGGCCAATTCGCTGGTCAGCGAGGGCGTCGATGGTGCGGTCGAGGAATTGCTTGAAATGCCGATGCTGGCGTCGGTCCTCGAATCCGGCATGGCCGCGTTCGAACTGAGCTGCGACGGGATCGGCAACCTCACCTAAGGCAAGATCCCGCGAAAGGCATAGGTCGCAAGGCGCTCCCACGGTCCGCCGAGATAGCGCTGCAGGCCAAGTCCGGCGATTGTCAGTGGCACCGGGCGAAACTCGGCCTCGAGCTGCGCCAGAAGCGCCCGCGCGACTTTGGGCTGAACCTTGTTCTGGATGGTCACATGGGGCCGCCAGCCGCCGCTGTCCTGGGCACTGAGCAGGCCATGAAAGGCATTCGCAAGTTCGGCGCGGACAGCGTCGAGATCGGGCGAAGCGACGCGAAAGGCGACACCGCCGCCAAGGTCCATCAATCCTTCGATCGAGGCCCGCGGGGGTGGTTGTCGAACCGCTTCGCTCAGGCGATGGCGGACCTCGGCCTCCGCGGTTGGCGGAAGCGCGTGAAACATCGTCAAATGCGCATCGAGATGATTGCGTTCGAGCGGGAAATGCTGACTGCGCAGCCGCGTCAGCCAGGCGTGATCGGGGCCGCCGAGCTGGACGGTGACGATTAGCGCACCGCTCAAGCCGCCGGCCACTGGCCGCGCTCGACCCTCGCTAAGCCCTGAATGCCACCATCGAGGTTCGCGCGCACGCCTTCCCCTTCAATCGCCAGATTTGGCCAGTCAATGCGCCGCAACGTCTCGCCCACCCCGGCCACCCCGCCATCGGAAAACACCAGGTAACGGATTTTGCCGCTGGCGGCGCCGGCCAAAGCGTCGACGCAATGGCCAACCGTCTCGCACCCGGCGGTGATTGGTGCGCGGGTCAGCAGCGACAGTGGGAACAGCGCCTCGCCCGGCGTCGCCTCGCTTTGTTTGGCAGCGCCGAGCGCGCCGGCCTCGACCTTGGCCTGACGCCCAAGCCAGCGCAACATGCCGAAGATGTTGAGTAGGGTCAGGACGGCGTTGGTCCACACCAGCGCGCTTTGTCCCGTCACGATCCCGGTCGCTAGCCAGGCGAGCGAGCCGATCAGGAAAATGCCAAAGCCGATCCCGGTAATCCGCGCGCCAAGGCTAGAGGCGGTGATGAGCGCTGCGGCGATGGTCGCGGCAGTGGCGACCCACTGAATGATTTCGATCATCAAGCCGGAATGCCGTAGCCGTGCAAAAGGTCCGGCCTAGATTTCAACCTGGCTACCAAGCTCGACCACCCGGTTGGTTGGCAGCTTGAAGAATTCCATCGCGCTTTCCGCGTTGCGCAGCATCCATGAGAACAGTTTCTCGCGCCAGATCGCCATGCCCGGTCGAGCACTTGCAAGCAGCGTCTGGCGAGCGAGGAAGAAGCTGGTGTCCATCGTCCGGCAGGTCGCGCCGCAATCCTTGAGCTCGGCCAGCGCGACGGGAACGTCGATTTCCTCCATGAAGCCATAGCGCAGGACGATCCGGTAAAAGCCTTCACCATAATCGGTCACTTCGCTGCGCTTGCCCTCGGCAACGTAGGGAATGTCCTCGATCCGCACGGTCAGCAGCATGACCCGCTCGTGCAGCACCTTGTTGTGCTTAAGGTTGTGCAGCAGCGCATGCGGCACCCCGCTAGCCGAGCTGGTCATGAATACCGCGGTTCCGGACACGCGAGTGGCGCTCGGCGCGGCCGACTTGATGAAGATCTCCATCGGCAGGCTGGCCTCGTTCATGCGGTCGATCATCAGCTTGCGGCCCTTCGCCCAGGTGGTGAGGAAGGTGAAGGCGATGGCGCCGATCAACAGCGGGAACCAGCCGCCATCGGGGACCTTGAGCAGATTGGCCGACAGATAGGCGAAATCGACGGTGAAGAAGAGGACCAGGAGGAAGCCGACCCAGAATTTGTTCCAGTTCCACATATGCCGCAGCACAACCGAGATCAGGACCGTGTCGATGATCATCGCGCCGGTCACCGCAATGCCATAAGCGGCGGCCAGGTTGGACGAACTGCGGAAGGTCAGGACGAGCAGGATGACCATCGTCAGCAGCGCCCAGTTGATCACCGGAATGTAGATCTGGCCGGCGGCGCTTTCGCTGGTGTGGGTGATGCGCAGGCGTGGGATGAAGCCCAACTGGATCGCCTGCTGAGTGACCGAGAAGGCGCCCGAAATAACCGCCTGGCTGGCGATGATCGTGGCCGCGGTGGCGAGCAGGACGAGCGGCAGGCGAAGCGAATCCGGAGCGAGATAGAAGAACGGGTTCTTGACCGTTTCAACCGCTTCGGCCGGGCTTAACGACAATAGCATCGCGCCTTGCCCCAGATAGTTGATCAGCAGGGCCGGAAGAACGAAGTAAATCCACGACACGCGGATCGGCTTGCGCCCGAAATGCCCCATGTCAGCATACAGCGCCTCGGCCCCGGTAACCGCCAGCACGACCGATCCCAGGGCAATGAACGCGCGCACTGGATCGGCAACGACGAAGGCGCCGATGTTGAGTGGGTTGAGCATCGCCAGGATGACCGCCGGATAATCCATGATGTGGATCACGCCGAGGACTGCCAGAACCGCGAAATAGACCAGCATGACCGGCCCGAACAAAAGCCCGACCTTGGCCGTGCCGCGCGACTGGATCGCGAATAGGCCGACCAGGATGGCGATCGCGGTCGGCACCACGAACGGTTCGAAACTGGGATTGACGGTGGTCAGCCCCTCGACTGCGGATAACACCGAGATCGCCGGCGTGATCATCGAATCGCCGTAGAACAACGCCGTCGCGAACACCCCCATGAGGATGATCCCGCTGGTCCATCGGCGCTTGCCGCCAAGGCTTCGGTTGATGAGGGCAAGCAGCGCCAGGCTGCCGCCCTCGCCCTTGTTGTCGGCGCGCATGACGATCAACACATATTTGAGCGTGACGATGATCATCATCGACCAGAAGATCAGGCTCAACACCCCGAAGATGTGGAGCTTGTCCGGACTCAGCGTGTGGTGGCCGGCAAAGGTTTCGCGGAAAGCGTAGATTGGCGAGGTGCCGATATCGCCATAGACGATCCCGACCGCGGCGATCGCCAGCTTGTACATCGGGCCGTGCGCGTGGCCCTGCGTATCGTGAGACAGAAAGTTCGAATCTGCGGCGGGATCGACTGCGGGATCGACAGCATCGGGGACAGTGGCGGTCATGCGATCTTGAAACTCACCCTGCTGACTGTCGAAAGGTCGATCCGATCCGTGGGGCTTCAACGCCTCCCCTGCGGGGCGGTTCACCTAGCACCCGCCCAATGCCGCCGCAATCATGCAGGGACAAGGGCTCGCAAGGCGGTTATAGCCCGCGCCAATCCCAATCTCATGTGGAGCGAATCAGCATGCGCGTCGGTGTGCCCAAGGAAATCAAGAACCACGAATATCGCGTCGGTCTGACCCCCGCGAGCGTTGCCGAACTAACCGCCTGCGGGCACGAGGTGTTCGTCGAAACCAAGGCCGGCATGGGCATCGATTTCTCGGACAAGAGTTTCGAGAATGCCGGTGCGACCATCCTCGCCACCGCGGCCGAGATCTTCGCCAAGGCCGACATGATCGTCAAGGTGAAGGAGCCGCAGGCGGTCGAGATCGCCATGCTGCGGTCCGATCAATTGCTGTTTACCTACCTCCATCTCGCCCCAGATCCCGACCAGGCCAAGGGGCTGATGGCTTCGGGCGCGACCTGCATTGCCTATGAAACGGTGACCTCGAATTCTGGCGCCTTGCCGCTGCTCAAGCCGATGAGCGAGGTCGCCGGCCGGATGTCGGTCCAGGTCGGTGCGCATTACCTGGAAAAGGAACAGGGTGGTCGCGGCGTCTTGCTCGGCGGGGTTCCCGGCGTGGCGCCGGCCAAGGTCGCCATCCTCGGCGGCGGCGTCGCCGGCATCAACGCGGCGCAGATCGCCACCGGGCAGCGCGCCGACGTCACCATCTATGACATCAACAACGACCGCCTGGCCGAACTCGACATGCATTTCGGAAGCACGATCAAGACCGCCTTTGCGTCGAAGGCCGCAATTGCCCAGGCAATCCAGGAGGCCGAATTGGTGATTGGCGCGGTCCTCGTCCCCGGCGCCGCTGCGCCCAAGTTGGTCACTCGCGATCAGCTCAAGACGATGAAGCGCGGTTCGGTCCTGGTCGACATCGCGATCGATCAGGGCGGCTGTTTCGAAACGTCCAAGGCGACGACCCACGATGACCCCGTCTATACGATCGATGGCGTCATTCATTATTGCGTCGCCAACATGCCCGGCGCAGTCGCTCGGACCAGCACGTTCGCGCTGAACAATGCGACCCTGCCGTTTGCGCTCAAGCTTGCCAATCTGGGCGCGCAAAAGGCGATGGCGGCCGATCCGCACCTCGCCAACGGCCTCAATGTTTCGGGGGGCAAGATCCGCAACCAGCCGGTCGCCGAGGCGCTCGGCCTGCCCTACGAACCGGCTAAATTCTAGGGACGTTGCGGCGGTGATTGCGGCAGCGATTGCGGCAGTGATTGTGGCAGTGATGGCGGAGCGCTGAGCGCCGCCACGCCTTGCTCGATCAGCGGGCGCCAGCCGGCTTTGGCCGGCGCGGTGGCGAGGATCGATTGCCAAATAGCGAGCGCCGCCTGGGGATCGCCCGACCGAGCCATTGCGACGCCGTAGAAGAACGGCCCCGCCGGATTGCCGGGCGCAACTTCGGCGGCGCGGCGAAAGGCGAATTCGGCGGGCGGAGTGAGCATTCCCGCATGATCTACCAGCGCATTGCCAAGCCCGACCCACAATTGCGGATCGCCGGGATAGCGCTGGGTGGCGTTGGTCAAAATTCCGACCGCGTCCTTGGTCTTGCCGTCGCGGGCCAGCGCTTCGGACATGCGCACCCAGCCTTCGCCCGACCCGAAGGTGCCGAAAAAGGCGTGACGCGGGGTGGTGAGGTCGAGCACCTTGTCCTGGGCGCGGACGTGCGCCGGGGCCTCGCGGATGCCGGGCCTGCCCTGCATGGCATAGCCCGCGGCGCCGAGCATCAGCGCTGCTGCAGCGGCGGTCAGCGACGCGCCCTTGAGGCCGAGCAGGCGCAAGACCAGCAGCGCCACGCCGATGATCAGGAACAGCGTCAACCAACCGCTCATGACCGCTTCCCCCGCACCCGCCGGGCAACGATCGCGCCGCCAAGGATCAGCAGCACCAACGGCACCAGCCACAGCGGCAAGGCGGCACCGCTCGCGGTCGGCTTGTAACTGATCCAGTCGCCATAGCGTTCGATCAGCCAGGCGCGGATTTGTCCCGGCGTCTGGCCCTCGGCAATGCGGCGGCGGACGAGATCTCGCATGTCCCCGGCAAGCCCGGCATCGCTATCGGCGATCGACTGGCCCTGGCACACCAGGCAGCGGATTTCGTCCATCAGTGTCTGCGCCGCGGCTTCCTGGCGCGCGTCGGGCAATTGGCGGTCGGACCAATAGGCCGGCGGCATCGTACTGTCGGCCAGCGCGGGCACCGCCAAGGTGAGCATCAAGGCGAGGAATATCCGGGTCATCGCGCCGCCTCGACCTGGGTCAGGATGGCAGGGATATCCGCGGCCGCGATCGGGCCGATGTGCTGCGCCCGGATCACGCCAGCACGGTCGACGATGAAGCTTTCGGGCACGCCGGATGAGCCGAGCGCGATCTGGACCTCGCTCTGATCGTCGGCGCCGATCCGGTCGAACGGGTCGCCGTGGCGGGCGAGAAAGGCCTGCAGATCCTCTTCGCGGTCGCGGATCGCGATGCCATCGATTTTCACGCCGCGGCGCTTCAACTCGGCCAGGACACCGGCCTCGGTCGCGCAGGGCACGCACCAGCTGGCGAAGATATTGACCAGGCGCGGGCCCGCGCCACCGGTCAGGTCGCGCGACGACAAGCCGCGCTTGCCCGGGACCGCCGCTGGCAGGTTGAATACTGGGACTCGTTGCCCGGTCAGTTGCGAGGCGACTTGAGTGTCGGGCGGGGTCGCCAGCCGCCACACCATCGCCCCGACCAGCGCCACAAAGAGCGCAAGCGGGATGAAGCGCCAGTGCCTGGTCATGCGCGCCGCCAATCGTTGGCGCCGCGGCGGCTGCGGCGAAAGCGCAGCGGCAGCCGCCCGAGCAGCGCGATTGCTCCCCCCAATCCGATCAGCAGGCCCCCTGTCCAGATGAGCGTGACGAACGGCTTCCACCACAAGCGCAACTGCCAGCCGCCGCCGGAATCGGGCTTGCCGATGACGGTATAGAGTTGGCCGTTCCAGAAGGTCTCGATCGCCGCTTCGTTGGTTTCGGCCGGGGGTGCCCAATAATAATGGGTGCGCGGGTTGAGGCGAATTTCACCGGTTCCGCGCGAGGCCGCGAGCTGCCCCTCGATGCCCACCCAATTCTCGCCCGCGACCGGTTGGACCTGTTCGAACTGGACCAGCCACGGCCCGACATTGACGCGCTCGCCGGGTTTGACCACCGCCAAAGTTTCGACCGTGAACGCGGCATTGGCAGCAGCGCCGGCAAGCGCGACCGCCATCCCAAAATGGGCGATCGCCATGCCCCACGTCGGCAGCGGAATGCGCAGCGGATTGCGCCCGACCAGCGGCACCAGCGCCGCCGGTGCAAGATAAGTGGCGACGCTGATCCCGAGGCGCGGCAACCAATTGATGTGCGGCGCGAGGATGATCGTCGTGACCAGCGCGGTCGCTCCAAACAGCGCGGGGACTAGGAGCTTCTTGAGTATGGGGCGAGTCTCGCGCCGCCACGACAGCAATGGCCCGACACCGACCAACAGCGCCAGCATCAGCGTCAGCGGACCCGCGACGAGATTGAAATAAGGTGCGCCGACTGACAGTTTCGCGCCGCTCACCGCCTCCACCAGCAAGGGGTAGAGCGTGCCGACGAAAACCGTGCCGAGGATGACCGCAAGGATCAGATTGTTGATCACCAGTCCCGTCTCGCGGCTGATTAGCTCGAACGGCGCGCCTTCGCGAAGCGCGGGCGCGCGCACTGCGAAAAGGGTCAAGGCCGCGCCAACGTAGATCGCCAGCAAGGCCAGCAGGAAGGCGCCGCGCTGCGGATCGATGGCGAAAGAATGAACCGAAGTCAGGATGCCCGAGCGGACCAGGAAGGTGCCGACCATCGACATCGAAAAGGCGATCACCGCGAGCATCATCGTCCACGCCTTGAGCGCCCCCCGCGCGGCCAGCACGTTGAGCGAATGGAGCAAGGCGGTGGCCGCGAGCCACGGCATCAGCGAGGCATTCTCGACCGGGTCCCAGAACCACCAGCCGCCCCAGCCCAACTCGTAATAGGCCCAATAACTGCCAGCAGTGATGCCGATCGTCAGCAGCACCCAGGCGCCGAGCACCCAAGGCCGCATTGCCCGCGCCAACCGACTATCGACCTCGCCGCTGAGCATCGCGCCGACCGCCAGGCTGAACGCGACCGACAAGCCGACATAGCCAAGGTAAAGTGTCGGCGGATGGAAGGCCAAGCCGGGGTCCTGGAGCAAGGGATTGAACCCCTGCCCATCGAGCGGCGCCGGGAACACGCGCGCGAACGGGTTCGAAGCCACCAGCAGGAAGGTGAAGAAGCCAAGCGCAAGCGCGGCCTGGGCGCCGAGCGCGGCGGTCAGCGTGCGCTCCCCCGCGCGGCGCGAGAATAGCGCCATCCACGCCCCCGACGCGGCCAGGATGGTGACCCACATCAGCATCGAGCCTTCGTGGTTTCCCCACGCCGCGGCGACTTTGTAAATAAATGGCTTGGCGCTGTGGCTATTGGCGACGACCAGCGCGACCGACAAATCGGTGCGCGCGAACACCAGCAGCAGCGCGGTGAAGGCGATGAACGTCAGCAGCCCCTGCACCACTGCGACCGGGCGCATGGCGGCGACCGCTTCGGTCCGCCCGCGAAAGGCGATCAGCGACAGGATTAACTGGAACGCGGCCAGGCCGGCGGCGAGCCACAGGGCGGCCAGGCCAGCCTCGGCGATCATTGCTCGAGCGTCCTGCCAACGCGATGCTCGGCCGACAGATTGCCAAGCTCGGGCGGCATGTAGCGCTCGTCATGCTTGGCGAGGATATTGTCGGCGACGAACACCGGCCCTTCCATGCGTCCCTCTGCGACCGCTCCGCTGCCCTCGCGGAACAGGTCGGGCACGATGCCGCGGAAACGGACAGGGGTGACCGCTTTGCCGTCGCTGACCCGGAAGCGGATGGTGACTCCATCGGGCAGATGTTCGACCGAGCCCGCCTCGACCATCCCGCCGAGGCGCAGCGCCCGCCCCGGCTCGGCTTTGCCGGCGGCGATGTCGGCGGGAGTGAGGAAATAGGCAGCGCGGTCCTTGAGCCCCCACATTGCGAGCAGGACCGCACCGGCGAGTGCGGCGACGGCAGCGATCACGAGCAGCAGGCGCTGGTGCTTGGGCTTCACGGGCGGGTCAGGTCGTCGGCAGCGCGCTCGGCCCGGCGCATCCCGCTCCACGCCCACGCCAGTAACCCTGCGGTCATGACGATTGCCACGCTATAAGCGGCAATGACGAAGGGCCACGGGTTCATGGCTGGCCCATCCGGCGCAGGCGCGCCTCAACCTTGGTGTCCGCCAAGTCCTTGCGCATCAGCATCAACACGGCGGCCGCGAACAGCGCGGTGAACCCGATCATGGTCAGCGGCAGCGGCCACAGGATAGCGGGCGCGATGCTCGACCCGGTCACCGAAATGCTCTGCCCCTGGTGAAGCGTGCGCCACCACAGCACCGAATAATGGATCACCGGCAGGTTGATCGCTCCGACCAGTCCGAAGATTGCGGCGATGCGCTCGTCGCCGCCGCGTTCGCGTTCCGCTGCCGCGAGCCCGATATAGCCGAGGTAAAGGAAGAATAGGATTAGCATCGACGTCAGCCGCCCGTCCCATTCCCACCACGTACCCCAGGTCGGGCGACCCCAGATCGAGCCGCTGGCGAGGCAGATGAAGGCGAATACCGCACCGGCCGGCGCAATTGCTCGTCCGGCAATCGCGGCCAAGGGATGGCGCCATGCCAATTGGCTTAGCGAGGCGCCGGCAATCCCCATCCACCCAGCCATTCCAAGCCATGCCGCGGGCACATGGATGTAGAGGATGCGCACGGTCTCGCCCTGCAGATAGTCCGGCGGCGTCAGCGTCAAGCCCGCCGCCATGCCGGCGCTTGCGGCAATCAGGCCAATCGCCAACAGCCACGGCGTTGCTCGCCGCGCCAGGCGCAGGAAGCGGGCCGGATTGGCGAATGCGTGCATGAAGGCCTGTATTAGCCCCTGCCGATCAGGCGCTGCGCCATGGCGTCGGCGACGGCCGCGGGATTCGACCCGCCGGAATCGCTTTCGTCCCAGATCTGCTCGAGCCGGCGGGGAATCCCCTCGATCCGCTCGCGCACTATGCCAGCATCGCCGTCGGCCAGATATTCGGTACACACGTTGATGATCCCGCCGGCGTTGATGACGTAATCGGGGGCATAGAGAATGCCGCGCGCCTTGAGCCGGTCGCCGTCGGCATCGGTCGCCAGCTGGTTATTGGCGCCGCCCGCAACGACCGGCACCCGGAGCGATGCGATCGACTGTTCGGTCAGGATCGCACCGAGTGCGCACGGGCTCAGAACGTCGGCCTCGATGGCCATGATTTCGTCGGGTGAGACAACGGTCCCGCCGACCGTTTGCGCCAGTTCATCGGCGCGCTCGGCATTGATATCGGCGATCGTGATCTTCGCGCCTTCGGCGGCGGCGTGCAAAGCAACGCCCTTGGCGACGCTGCCAGCGCCCTGGATGGCGAGATGGAGGCCCTCTAGGCTGTCCTTGCCCAGGGCATGGCGAATTGCCGCCTTGATGCCGAGGAAGACGCCTAGCGAGGTGTGCGGGCCCGGATCGCCGCCGACCGCCGCGCCCTCGACCGGCAGGCCAGCGACGAACTTGGTCGCGCGCGACACCTCGATCATGTCGGCGACACTCATGCCCACATCCTCGGCTGTAACATAGCGGCCGCAGAATTGGTCGACGGCCTTGCCGAACGCGTGCAGCAGCTCGGGGGACTTGGCCTGCTCGGGATTGGCGAGCAGCACCGACTTTCCGCCACCGAGCGGAAGCCCGGCCATGGCGTTCTTGTAACTCATCCCGCGCGACAGGCGCAGCGCATCGACCAGCGCCAGATCGTCTTCAGCATAATGCCAGAAGCGCGCGCCGCCAGCGGCAGGGCCGAGGTGCGTGGAATGGATCGCGATGATCGACTTGAGCCCGGTGGCGCGATCAGTAATGAAGCTGACGTTCTCGTGATCGTCGAAATCTGCGAGATCCCAGGGCGTCGACATGGAGCGTAAATTCCCTCGATACGGGCACGGAAAAATGGGGCGATCGACGGGGCTTGAACCCGCGACCCTCGGTACCACAAACCGATGCTCTAACCAGCTGAGCTACGATCGCCACAAATGGCTCCTAAGGACGGTTCCTTCTGGCGCCGGGGCCACTTAAGGATGGATGGCCGGGAAGGCAAGCGAGGCGCCGAGACGCCGACGCTGCCAGCGAGGTGGTGAAACGATGAATTCGACGATTGAAAAGTTCGGCTATCCGGCGACTCTGGTCAAGGCCTATGACCATTGGCTGGTCCTCGTTCGTCCGGCCCAGGTCACGCTCGGCTCGCTCGTTATGGCCGCGCGCAGCGATGCGACCGCTTATGCCGATCTGCCCGCTGCTGCGTTCACCGAGCAGGCACGGGTCGTTGCCGACATCGAGCAGGCGCTGGCCGCATTCACTGCGTTCGAGCGGATCAATTATCTGATGCTGATGATGGTCGACCCCCATGTCCACTGCCATGTCATCCCGCGCTATTCGTCCTCGCGCCGCTGGCGCGGGCGCGATTTCGTCGATAACGGCTGGCCCGGCGTACCCCAGCTGGCGAGCGCGGAGGCGCTGAGCGACGACGACATCGCGCAGATGGTTGGCGACTTGGCGGTCAAGTTTCGCTAAACTGCGTTACTATAATTTCTTGCACGATTCGTTTCGACAGCGCATCCTTCAAGGCCCCCGGAGAATCAGATGAGTCGTCGTGCCAAATCGCCAGTGCCGAACATCGGTCTGCACGATCGATTCGTCGCGGCGGGCCTTGAGCCGCATATTGCCACCCTGATCGACGAGATGCCGGCCAAATATGTGACGGTCGAGCCGCGCCGCGCCTTTCGCGAGCCCGGCGCACCGCGCAACGAAGTCATGTTCGTTCGCTCGGGCTTGCTGTGCAAATATAAAGCCGATGCCAGCGGCCGCCGGCAGATTGTCGCACTGCGCTTCCCCGGCGAAGGCATTTTGCCGCACGAAGGCAATGCCGAATTCGGCATCCAGGCGATCGTGCGAAGCGAAGTCAAAATTGGCGCTGCCGAGGATTTCGATCCGATCGTCGAGGCCCAACCGGCGCTGCAACGCTTCTTCTGGCGGATCATCCAACGCAACGAGGCGATCGGCTATGAATGGCTGGTCAATTGCGGCCGTCGCGATTCCACTGCGCGGGTCGCGCATCTGCTGTGCGAAACGCAGGTGAGGATGCAGGCCGACCAGTCGCGCCTCTACAATCCCTTCACGCAGCAGCAGATCGCCGACATTACCGGGCAAACCTCGGTCAACGTCAACCGCGTGTTCGCCGATCTCGAACGGCAGGGGCTGATCAAGCGCCAGGGCCGCGATATCGAGTTCCCCGACCTCGGCGAGTTCCGCCGTGTCGCGAGCTTCCACCCCAATTATCTAGGCTAAGGCCGGCCATTTCCAGTCGAGCGTGGGCAGTTGAAGGACTGCCGAATGGTGGGCGCGGTAGGGATTGAACCTACGACCCCACCCGTGTGAAGGGTGTGCTCTACCACTGAGCTACGCGCCCCAGGATCCGGTGGATCGGGAACGCGCGCATATAAAGCGGCGCGCGCACCTGTCCAGCGCCCGCGTTGCCAGCGGCCTGACCTAGCGAGCGCTTATTGAACCGCGTCTTTGAGGATTTTGCCGGGGCGGAATTTGGGCTGCGACGTGGCCTTGATCTGGATCGGTTCGCCAGTGCGCGGGTTACGGCCGGTCGACGCCTTGCGACGGGTGACCGAGAAACTCCCGAACCCAACGAGTCGCACTTCGTCGCCGCGCTTCAAGGTTGCGGTGATGATCTCGAGCATGGTTTCGACCGCGCGGCCGGCATCATTACGGGTCATTCCCGCACGATCCGCGACGTGGCCGATCAGTTCCTGCTTGTTCATGCGCTGCTCCCTTGCCTCGCGCCGGACTCCGGCACGCGGCCGCGGCATTAATCCTCAAGCGCGCGCGGAAGTCAAAGAAATCAATGCCGAAGCGGCGCTCCGCCATCACCGACCACGGGTGCGACCGGCGGTTCGGCGGCACGTTCATCCTCTTCGGTCCACTCGATCGCTGTCAATTTCTGGGTCAAGGCTCGTGCCAGCACCTCATCGATATGGGCGACCGGAATGATTTCGAGCCCGCTTTTCACATTGTCCGGAATCTCGGCCAAATCTTTTTCGTTCTCCGCCGGAATCAGGACGGTGCGAATGCCGCCGCGCAGCGCCGCAAGCAGCTTCTCCTTAAGCCCGCCGATTGGCAGAACCCTGCCGCGCAGCGTGACTTCGCCGGTCATCGCGACGTCGCGGCGAACCGGGACCCCGCTCAGGGTCGAGATGATCGCGGTGACCATCCCGATGCCCGCCGACGGACCGTCCTTGGGCACGGCGCCTTCGGGCAAGTGGACGTGGATGTCCTTGCGCGCAAAAATCGACGGCTTCACGCCATATGCGGGGGCTCGCGCCTTGACGAAGCTCATCGCCGCCTGGATCGATTCCTGCATCACTTCGCCGAGTTTGCCGGTGGTCTTGATCTGGCCCTTGCCCGGGACGGTGACCGACTCGATGGTCAGCAGTTCGCCGCCGACTTCGGTCCAGGCGAGGCCGGTGACCGCGCCAATCTGATCCTCCTCCTCGCCGATCCCGAAGCGATATTTGCGAACGCCGAGGAAGTCATTGAGGTTGTCGGGCGTGAGCGAGACAGTCTCGACCTTATGCTCGAGGATTTGACGGAGCGATTTGCGCGCGACCTTGGCCAGCTCGCGCTCCAGCGTGCGCACGCCGGCCTCGCGGGTGTAGTGGCGGATGATCGTGCGCAAACCCTCGTCGATGAAGTCGAGTTCGCCGTCCTTGAGGCCATGCGCTTCCAACTGCTTGGGGATAAGGTGGCGCTTGCCGATCTCGAGCTTTTCGTCCTCGGTGTAACCCTCGAGCCGGATGATTTCCATGCGATCGAGCAGAGGTTGCGGCATGTCGAGGCTGTTCGCGGTGGTGACGAACATCACGTCGCTAAGATCGTAATCGATTTCCAGATAATGGTCCTGGAACTTGCTGTTCTGTTCGGGGTCGAGGACCTCGAGCAGCGCCGACGACGGATCGCCGCGAAAGTCCTGGCCCAGCTTGTCGATCTCATCGAGCAGGAACAACGGGTTTGAGGTTCCCGCCTTCTTGAGGTTGGCGATGATCTTGCCCGGCATTGAGCCAATGTAGGTGCGGCGGTGACCACGGATTTCGGCCTCGTCGCGAACCCCGCCGAGCGACTGGCGGACGAATTCGCGTCCGGTGGCGCGGGCGATCGAGCGGCCGAGCGAAGTCTTGCCCACGCCCGGCGGACCGACCAGGCACAGGATCGGGCCTTTGAGGCGATTGGTGCGCGCCTGGACCGCGAGGTATTCGACAATCCGTTCCTTGACCTTGTCGAGGCCATAATGGTCCTCATCGAGGATCGACTGGGCTTCGGCGATGTCCTTCTTGACGCGGCTCTTCTTGCCCCACGGCAGGCCTAGCAGCACATCCAGATAGTTGCGCGCGACAGTCGCTTCGGCCGACATCGGAGCCATTGCGCGGAGCTTCTTGAACTCGGCATTGGCGCGGGTCTTGGCTTCCTTGCTCAGCCGGGTCTTGCGGATCTTCTCGGCCAGTTCGGCCAGCTCGTCGCCGCCCTCTTCGCCTTCATTGCCAAGCTCGCGCTGGATCGCCTTCAACTGCTCGTTGAGGTAATATTCGCGCTGGGTCTTTTCCATCTGGCGCTTGACGCGGCTGCGGATCTTCTTCTCGACCTGAAGCACGCCAAGCTCGCCTTCCATGAAGGCGAATACCATCTCCAGCCGGCGCGCAGGGTTTAGTTCGCCGAGCAGCGCCTGTTTGTCGCTGACCTTGATCGACAAATTGGAGGCGACCGCATCGGCCAGGATCGAGGGATCCTCGATCTCGCTCAGCTGGATCCCGGTCTCGGGCGGGAGGCGCTTATTGAGTTTGGCGTAATTTTCGAACTGGTCGATGACCGACCGCATCAGCGCCGCGGCTTCGGGGCCATCGGGCTCTACTTCGGCCACGTCCTCGACCTCGGCAACCACATAGCCATCGCGCTGTGTCAGGCCGGTCAACCGCGCCCGGCGAGCGCCCTCGACCAGCACACGGACAGTGCCATCGGGCAGCTTGAGCAGCTGCATCGCCGTGGCCACGACCCCAAGGTCGTAAAGCGCGTCGCGATCGGGGTCGTCGTCGCTCGGATCGAGTTGGGCGACGAGGAACAATTCCTTGTCGGTCGCCATTGCCGCTTCGAGTGCTGCAACGGATTTCTCGCGGCCGACGAACAGCGGCACGATACGATGAGGAAACACGACGATGTCGCGCAACGGCAGAATGGGAAGCGTACGGGTCATCGCCGACATATGGGCGGCCCCTGCCCTTGGCGCAACAAAGCCGCCGGTCTTTTCCACCATAACCGCGCCGTGCCTACCATATGCACGCCAGATGGATGGGGGATTCCGCTTTCGTTCAGTTTGGGCCACTATGATCGGCGCCGTGAACAAATCCCTCCTCCTTGCGACCTTGAGTGTCCTCGCCCTGCCAGTGGCCGCGATTGCCCAATCGGGTTATCCGGGCCCCGCGCCCTACCCCGTCTATCCGGCGCCCTATCCGCCGCCCTATCCCCCAATGCCGCAGGCACCGATGCCGGCGCAGATGCCGCCTCCGGCAGTGGCCGAGCCGTGGCTCGCGCGCCCGCCGGTGATGAACGGCCAGGTTCCCGCCGCCGGCCAGCAGGGACGAAGCAGCACCGCCCTGGAACCGATCGATTTGCCCCCGGCGATCGAGCAGGGCGTCGACATGATCTACATCGACCAGGAGTTGGTGCCGCGCGCGGTCCACGATGACGGTCAGCTCCACGACATCAGCTTTGCCGACTGGAGCGGCGCGCCGGTCGACATGTTTACCTCGGTCAACCCGATTTACACCGACCTTCGCCGCGGCCTCGTGCGCTATCGCCAGCGGTGGGGCGACTTGCCGCAAATCCCGATTTCCGAAGGCCCGGCGCTCAAGACCGGCTCGACCGGCGAGCGCGCCAATGCGCTTCGCCAGCGCCTTGGCCTTGCCCCCGGCGACGCGGTTGACGCCGCCGCCGCCGCCGCACTCAAGGAATTCCAGGCCGCCCACGGCATCAAGGCCGATGGAATCGCTGGCGCTGGCACGATCGAGGCGCTCAATCTCGGTGCAAGCCACTATGAGCAGCTGATTATCATCAACATGGAGCGCGCCAAGCGCCTCCCCGCGCCCGAGGAACAGCGCCGCTACGCGATCGTCGATTCGGGCAGCGCGCGGCTGTCGCTGTGGGAGAACGGACGCAAGGTCGACAGCATGAAGATCGTCGTCGGCAAGGAAGAAACCGCGACCCCGATGATGGCTGCCTACATCCGCTTCGCCAGCGTCAATCCTTATTGGAACGTGCCGCCCGAACTGGTCCGCAGCCTGATCGCACCGCGCGTCGCAGCGCAGGGAACGTCCTATCTCACCGACCGCGAATATCAGGTGCTGGCCGATTACACCCCGGAGGCCAAGCTGATCGATCCATCGACGGTCGACTGGCAGGCGGTGGTCGATGGCCGCCAGGAAGTGCGCCTGCGCCGGCTCCCCTCGCCCGCGAATTCGATGGGCATGATGAAGTTCATGCTGCCCAATTATTTCGGGATATACCTCCACGATTCGCCCGAAAAGGCGCATTTCACCAAGAACGAGCTGTGGATTTCCAACGGCTGCGTCCGGGTCGAGGATTACAAGCGCTTCGCTCGCTGGCTGTTCGACGGCAGCGTGCCCCAGGGCGCCGATCCCAAGACCGAGCAGGAAGTGAATCTGCCGCAGCCGGTGCCGGTCTACATGACCTATCTGACCGTCCAGCCGACCGAGAGCGGAGTCGCCTTCCTCGCCGACCCCTACCGCCGCGACGCCCACCTGATGGAACGGTATGGGACGCAACTCGCGGCCGCCGTGCGGGGCGAATAGTCAAGCGGCGCTAATTCCCAGGTCGTCCTAGAGCGACCCCACTAGATCAGGCCGCGTCGTCGGCGGTTTTCTTGTCTTTCTGGGCGTAGACGCGGACCGGGTCTTTACGGCCCTCGACGACGTCCTTGTCGACATGGACTTCGCCGACATCGTCCATCGACGGCAGATCGAACATCGAATCGAGCAGGATCGCTTCGAGGATCGAGCGGAGTCCGCGAGCACCGGTCTTGCGTTCGATGGCCTTCTTGGCGATCGCCTGGAGCGCGTCGTCGGTGAACTCGAGCTCGACATTCTCCATGTCGAACAATTTGGCATATTGCTTGACGAGGGCGTTCTTGGGCTCGGTCAGGATCTTGACCAAAGCGATCTCGTCGAGGTCTTCGAGCGTCGCGATGACCGGCATCCGGCCGATGAATTCGGGGATGAGGCCGAAGCGCATCAGATCTTCCGGCTCGGTGCTCTTGAGGATCTGGCCGGTCTTGCGATCCTCGGGCGCAGAAACGTGTGCGCCAAAGCCGATCGACTTCCCCTGGAGGCGGTCGCCGATGATTTTTTCGAGGCCGGCGAAGGCGCCACCGCAAATGAACAGGATGTTGGTCGTATCAACCTGGAGGAATTCCTGCTGCGGATGCTTGCGCCCGCCCTGCGGCGGAACGCTGGCGGTGGTCCCTTCCATAAGCTTGAGCAGCGCCTGCTGGACGCCCTCGCCCGAGACATCGCGAGTGATCGAGGGATTGTCCGACTTGCGGCTGATCTTGTCGATTTCGTCGATATAGACGATTCCGCGCTGCGCCTTTTCGACGTTGTAATCCGACGCCTGGAGCAGCTTGAGGATGATGTTCTCGACATCCTCACCGACGTAGCCGGCCTCGGTCAGCGTGGTCGCGTCGGCCATGGTGAACGGCACGTCGAGGATCCGCGCCAGCGTCTGCGCGAGCAAGGTCTTGCCGCAGCCGGTCGGGCCGATCAGCAGGATGTTCGATTTGGCTAGTTCGACTTCATTCGAGTTCTTCGCGCCGTGAGCCAAGCGCTTGTAATGATTATGAACTGCAACCGACAGCACACGCTTGGCGCGGCTTTGGCCGATCACATAATCGTCGAGTACCTTGCAGATTTCAGCCGGCGCCGGAACGCCGTCGCGGGTCTTGACGAGGGCCGACTTGCTCTCCTCGCGGATGATGTCGTTGCACAGTTCGACGCACTCATCACAGATGAATACGGTCGGGCCGGCGATGAGCTTGCGGACCTCATGCTGCGATTTACCGCAGAACGAACAGTAGAGCGTGCTCTTGCTGTCGCCGCTTTGTAGCTTGGTCATTGGGTTCCTTGTCTTTCCGGTCGGTCGCGGTCGTCCAATCGGGGACCATGCTAGCCCGGTTTATGCCACAATCAACTGCCGAAGGGGTTAATGCACCGCTTTGGGATGGTCGCGGCGCTGTTAGCCATATGGAAAGCCGGGCCCGCCGGGGCAAGGCTCGACGGTCAGCCGCCCAGTGCGACCAACGCCTCGCGCATCGCATCCTGGAAGTCCGAGCGGGCGTAAATGTCGTTGTGGCCAGCGCGCGCGATGGTCGTGTCGAACACCAGCTTGGGTGCTCGTTGGCGAAGGGCGTCGGTGCGCTCGATGGCGACGATCTCATCGCGTTCGGCGGCGATGATCGCGGCCGGGACCTTGGCTTTTTCGAGCGCGTCGGCGGCGGCCACCTCATGCGCGAACAGGGCCGAGATCGGAAGCCACGGGTAAAAGCTTTGCGCGACCGCTTTCAAACTGTCGAACGGGGTGACCAGTACGATCCCCTTGAGCTTGCGGATGGTGGCGAGTTCGCAGGCGATCCCGCTGCCGATGCTGAACCCAGCCGCGAAGACCTTGGTCGGGGCCAATTTATCGACCGCGAAATCATAGACCAGCGGGGCATCGGCGATCAGCGCCTCGGCCGAGGGCGTTCCGGTCGAGGGGGCATAGCCGCGGTAATGAAAGACCACGACATGCGCCCGCGGGTACACTTCGTGGAGGTAGGCGCCGACGTCCTGACCGTTCCAGCCATTGCCGCCAAAGCCCAGCACCAGTTCGCTCGACGGCTCAGCCGGCTTGAAATGGACCCCCTTGAGCGTTGCCCGGTCTGGCGTGCGCAGCTGCCATTCCTCGGCATCGGGCGGAATTCGCCCGGCCAGCGGCACCGCATGCGTTGGAAATACGAAATGGGTCTGAAAATCGATCATTATGACCGGGCCGCCGGGCGACGCTGTGCGCAATGGGTCAAGCGGATGCCGTAAACTCGTCGATGACGGTCGCGACGCGTTCGATCGTATACGGTTTCTCGAGCAAGGGAGAATCGCGAAATTCGGGTGGCGGCGGATCAACGTGGCCGCCGGTCGCGAGGATGAAGGGGATGCCGCAGTCATGGAGGCGGGTGGCGACCGGCCACACGTTCTCGCCCTTCAAATTGACATCGAGGATGGCGAGATCGAACCCGCCCTTGTCGACCGCCTCCAGCGCCTGAGCGAGGGAATCGACGGCCGCGACGATGGTGTGGCCAAGCGTGTCGAGAAAATCCTCGAGCATCATCGAAATGAGTGGTTCGTCCTCAACGATCAGAACATTGCGGGGACTGGACATGACGGCTTGCGATACTGCCAAGTTACGAAAGCGCAACGGTTATTTTGGACCGATCGCGCGGCGTGCGGCTTCGGCCAGGTCGGTGACCGAAAATGGCTTGGGCAGGAAATTGACGTTGTCGAGGTCGATCGACTTTCGCAATTGCTCCTCGGCATAGCCGGACATGAAGAGAATCTTGAGGTCGGGCCGCGACTTGCGGGCTTCGGCGACCATCGTCGGCCCGTCCATGCCGGGCATCACAACATCGCTGATAAGCAGGTCGAACACATCGCCGCGGGACAGAATATCGAGCGCTTCCTCGCCATGGTCGGCGGTGGTCACGACATAGCCGTGGCGGGTGAGCGCGCGTTCGGCGACGCTGCGCACGGTCGGCTCGTCCTCGACCAGCAGGACATTGCCGCTGCCCCACAATTCGTCCTTCTTGGCCGCGGCCGGCTTGCGCGACTTTGGCGGGTGGGCCTCCTCGCGGTGAACCGGCAGATAGATGACGAACCGAGTCCCCTCGTCAACCTTGGAATCGGCGAAGATGAACCCGCCCGACTGTTTGACGATCCCGTAGACGGTGGACAGGCCAAGTCCGGTGCCCTTGCCGACTTCCTTGGTCGTGAAGAATGGTTCGAAGATTTTGCCCAGCACATTGGCGGGAATGCCGCTCCCGGTATCGGTCACCGACAAGGCGCTGTAATCGTCGATCGGCAGGATGTCGCTGCCCAGTTCGGCGACCTGGTCCGCGCGAACCGAATAGGTCTGGATGGTCAGCGTGCCCCCGCCCTTCGCAGTCATAGCGTCGCGGGCGTTGACGGCCAGATTGATGATCACCTGCTCCAACTGCCCCGGATCGGCGCGGACCGGGCCGACTGCGCGGCCGTGCTTGACCACCAACTGGACCATCTCGCCAAGCAGTCGCTTCAACAGGTGCGAGACTTCGCTGACCACGTCGGGCAGCTGCATCACCTGCGGCCGCAGCGTCTGCTGGCGCGAAAAGGCAAGCAGCTGGCGAGTGAGGCCGGCGGCGCGGTTGGAGTTCGACTTGATCTGCTGGATGTCGTCATAGTCGCTGTCGCCGGGCGTGTGACGCATCAGCATAAGGTCGCAGTGGCCGATGATCGCGGTCAGGATATTGTTGAAATCGTGGGCGACGCCGCCGGCCAGCTGGCCAACCATCTGCATCTTGGTCTGCTGCGCCACCTGGCGCTTGAGCTTGGCCTCCTCGCTATTGTCCTTGAGCAGCAGCAGGACGACCGCGTCGCCAAGGCCGCGGATACCGGCGATGGTCAGTGCGACCGGCTCGTCCGCCTGGCGCGCCAAGCGAACTGCAAGGTCGCCCGACATGGCCGGCCCACGCGCATTGCGGCGGACCGCATCGGCGACCGGTGCCTTGTCTTCCTTGACCACCAGATCGCCGGGATAGACCGGGGTCGTGACGCTGGCGATCCCCGCTGCCTGGCGAAAGGCCTGGTTGAGCGTCAGAAAGCGGCCGTCGCGATCGACGAGTGCAAGGCCGACCGGCAGCACGTCAAGCAGGGCTTGGACGTTGGCGGCCTGGTTGAGCGAGGTGCCGTCACCATGTTCGAGGATCAGGAAGGTTCCCGCCCCGCTTTCGGCTTCGGGGTCGAGCGGCAGATAGATTCCGCGCAGGACCGGGGCGTTTTCCCCCTCTGCGGTCAATTGCAGCGACTGGTCCTCGCCGGCGCGGACACAATCACGGAAATTGACCGAACCGATTTCCTGCCCGGCCTTGAGTGCGCGGGCGACGAACGGTTGGTTGCCGGCCAGGACGACCCCGGCATCGTCGATCACCGCGACCATGATGTCGGCCGCGGCCAGCCGTTCGCCCATGACCGCTTCGGCCCGGCGTGCGGTCAGCATCAGCGCATCGATCGGCGCCGGCGCTGGAAAGCGCCACAGCAAGCGGTCGGCGGCTTCCCCGACCCGCTCGATCTCCACCGCCAAGGGCCCGTCGTCGGTTTCGATGCCGCCGGCACAACCGGCGCCGTCGCGCCACGCCATAGTTCGCGCGGCCTCGATGCCCTCGCGCGCATCGTCATCCTTGGCCAGCGCCAAGGGCGTCGTGCCGGTCCCGAAGCGATCACGATAGGCGGCGTTGGCGGCCAGCAATTTGCCTTCGCCGTCGGTCAGCGCGACCGGCTCGCGATGGAGCCCGATGGCCGCACCGATCAGTGAGAAATCAGCCCCCCCGGCAAGCGTCGCCGGGACGAGAACACCCCTCCCCGTTCGCTGCACGCCGGCGGCGATGGCCCCGACAATCCCGGTGCCGGCCGCAACCAAGGCCGCCGTTTCCAGCCCCGCCACGACTAAAACCAGCGCGGTGCTCAGGCCCGCGCCGGCGATTAGCGCGGGCAGCAGCCAACGATCGATCGGTCCAATCGGCTCGGCGTCGAGCAGGCTGAGGTCTTGATGAAGCATCTAGCGCGCGGCCTTTCGCGCCGCTTGTAGCGAGTTTGGCGAAGGTCCGTCAGCCATGGTTGCGCAGCAGCCGCTGCTTCTCGCGATTCCAGTCGCGCGTCTTGATCGTCTCGCGCTTGTCATGCGCCTTCTTGCCGCGGGCCAGCGCCAGCTCGACCTTGGCCTTGCCGGCGGCGTTGAAATAGAGTGACAGCGGGACCAATGTCAGGCCCTGGCGCTGGATCGCGCCGGTCAGCTTGTTGATCTCCCGCCGCTTGAGCAGCAGCTGGCGCGGCCGTTTGGGATCGTGGTTCATCCAGCTGCCGCTTTTGTACATCGGGATGTTGGCGTTGATCAGCATGACATTGACGCCGTCGACCGTGGCATAGCTTTCGGCAATCGAACCCTCGCCGCCGCGCAGCGATTTGACCTCCGTACCCTGGAGCGAAATGCCGGCCTCGAATTTCTCCTCGACGAAATATTCGTAATAGGCCCGCCGGTTATCGGCGACGACCTTGTGCTTGTCGAAGGGTTTGATAGCGCGCGGCATCGGGTTTCTAAGTCAATTCCGCATGCGCCAGCGCGGCATCGACCTCGGCGCGCGACGCGGCAGATGGCGCGGTCATCGGGGCGCGCAGGTCGGTCGGGAAATCGGGGCGAACCTTATTCAGCGCATATTTGGCTGGGCCAGGCGAAGCGTCGCTGAACAGCGCAGCGTGGAGCGGGAACAGCCGGTCCTGGAGAGCCAGCGCGTCTTCCCACCGTCCCTCGCGGGTTGCCCGCTGAAAATCGGCGCATAGCCGCGGCGCGACATTGGCGGTGACCGAAATACAGCCGACCCCGCCCATCGCATTGAAGCCTAGCGCCATATCGTCATTGCCGCTGAGCTGGACGAAATCCGTGCCGCAGGCCTCACGTTGGGCCGAGACGCGGGCGAGATTGCCGGTCGCGTCCTTGACCGCAACGACATTCGGCAATGCCGCCAACCGGCCCATCGTCTCGACCGCAATGTCGGTGATCGTGCGAGACGGCACGTTGTAGAGGACGATCGGGATGCCGATGTCGGCAACCGCCGCGAGATGGCCGTAAATGCCGTCCTGATTGGGCCGGTTGTAATAAGGCGGCACGTGAAGCGCCGCAGTTGCACCGGCGGCCATAGCGCTTTTGGTGAACTCGATCGCATGAGCGGTGTCGTTCGATCCGCAGCCCGCGATGACCGGCACCTTGCCCGCTGCCACCTCGACCGCGATCTCGATCATCCGCCGGTGCTCGGCGGTGGTAAGCGTCGCGCTTTCGCCGGTGGTGCCGCAGGGGACCAGGCCGTCGCTGCCCTCGGCCAGCTGCCAGGCGATAAAGTCTCGGAATAGCGCTTCATCGACTCGTCCTGCCGCAAACGGCGTCACAAGCGCGGGGATCGAGCCGAAAAACATGGTCTACCTTTCTCATGGCCGCGGCGGCGCCCGTTCAGCGCCTGATAAGGAGGGGTTTGCCAGAATGTCCAGCATGAGCCGTGTATTGTACCTTGTGCCGCTGGCCGTGGCAGCGACGACCGCGGGCGCGGTGCAATATGCAGCGCCTTATGTTCAGCCGACCGCGCAGAATTATGGCGTGGATGTCGGCTATTCGCTCAACGACTGGCGGCGACTGCGCGCAAGCAGCGGCTACAGTTTTGCGGATTATGCGCGGTTCCTCAATTCGAACCCCGGCTGGCCGGAAGAGAAGAAGCTGCGCGGCTGGGCCGAACGCGCCATGCACCCTGGGGAAAATGCTGCGACCGTGCTTACGTACTTCGCCAAGGAACGACCGCAATCGGGCAATGGCTGGGCGCGGCTGGCCGATGCCTATGTGGAGGCCCGCCGACCGGCGGATGCGCTGACCGCATCGCGCTGGGCGTGGAGTTCGCCCGATCTTTCGACCACCGACGATGGCGCGATCTGGGCGCGATATTCGGCCAATCTCACCCGCGCGGACCATGATGCGCGGATCGATGCCTTGCTGTTCGACAAGCAGCCCCAGGCTGCGCAGCGCTTCCTCGCTTTGGCCAGCCCTGCGCGGCAAGCGGCGTTCGCGGCGCGGATCGCGATGCAATCGAACGCCCCCGATGCCGAGGCCCGCTACGGCGCGGTGATCGGCCAGGTAACCAGCGATGCCGGCTTGATGATGGACCGTGCGCGGTTCCTGCGCGGCAATGGCTATGCCAATTCGTCGCAAGATCTGTTCGCCCGCAGCCACCAGTTCAGCAATCGCCCCGCCGATGTCGATCGCTTCCTCGAAATGGCGCTGATCCTGGCGGGAGAAGCGCAGCAGGCGCGGCAATATCAAACTGCTTACAACATCGCTCGCCAACTCGATGATTTGTTCGCAAACGGTGCTGATGTCACCGCACAAAGCTATGGTATGCGGGATAAATATACCAGTCTCGCGTGGCTCGGCGGCCGCGTCGCCTACGATCGCCTCAATAATTGGATCGGGGCTGCGGCGCTGTTTGAACGCTTTGGCCGCGGTGGCAAGTCGCTGCAGGTCGTCACCAAGGGCAGTTATTGGGCTGGCCGATCCTATGCTGCTGCCGGGCGATCCGTGGAAGGCAATGCCTTGTTCGCCCGCGCCGCTGCGCAGCCCGAGCTGTTTTACGGCCAGCTCGCGCTCGAGCGGCTGGGCCGCGCCGTTCCCGCGCCCCCGGCCCCGGCCAACATGGCCTCCCCAACGCAGCGCGCCGCCTTCAACAGCCGCCGTCTGGTCCAGGCCATGAGAGTTCTGGCGCAGCAGGGCCGCTCGACCGAACAGGCCTTGTTCGTCCAGGCGCTGGCAACGTCCCTCGACAATGACGGCGACCGGATGCTGGCCCTCGACTTTGGCCAGCAATTGGGCCGGCAGGACATTCCAGTGTGGGTCGCTCGGCAGGCGCGCAACAATGGCTCGTCCTTTTACGTTCGCCAGGCCTATCCTTCGCTTCCCAACAGCGGCAGCGCGGCCTGGTCGCTGGTTCACGGCATCACGCGCCAGGAAAGTTCGTTTGATCCCTATGCCATGAGCCACGCCGGCGCGCTCGGCATGATGCAATTGATGCGACCGACCGCGCGCGAGCAGGCGGGCAAGATGGGCCTCGGCTACGATGCCAATCGCCTGCTGTCCGACCCCAATTACAATGTCGCCTTGGGCTCGGCCTATCTGCAGCGCATGCTCAGCACATGGAACGGCAGCTATCCGTTGGCGATCGCCAGCTACAATGCCGGGGCCGGCAACGTCCGTAAGTGGATCCGTGGCTATGGCGACCCGCGCAGCAGCGTCGACATGGTCCGCTGGATCGAGGCGATCCCGATCCTGGAGACCCGCGGCTATGTCCAGCGGGTGGTCGAGAATGCCGTCGTCTATGACGCGATCAGCCGCGCGCCGGGGTCGCAATCGGCGCTCCACGTTTCGCGCTACCTCGGTAAGTCCACACCGGGCTAAGGTCGGGCGATGTCCGACCGCGTCCGTTTCATTACCCAGCAGGGCCTGGCCCGACTTCGCGCCGAATATGACGCCTTGTTCGGGGTCGAACGGCCGAAATTGGTCGAGACGATCAGCTGGGCGGCGGCCAATGGCGATCGCTCGGAGAACGGCGATTACATCTATGGCCGCAAGCGCCTGCGCGAGATCGATCGCCGGCTTGGTTATCTCGCCAAGGTGATGAAACAGGCCAAGGTTGTCGATCCCGCGGCGCAGGACACTGATCAAGTGCGCTTTGGCGCGCGGGTCGAGCTTGCCGACGAATTTGGCAATCGCCGAACGCTGACCATCATGGGTGACGACGAGGCTGACGCGGCGACGGGCACGATCGGCTGGAATGCACCGCTGGCACGGGCGCTGGTCGGTGCACGCGTCGGTCACGAGCGAATCGTGTCCCTTCCCGGCGGCGAGAAAAGTTACGAAATCCTCGGCATTGCCTATCCGTCCAAAGACTAAGCGGCGCGTTCCCCGGTGGCGAGCATATGGGGCGGCTCGAGCGGCATCGCTAATCGATAGGCATCGAGCACCGCCGTCAGCGCGCTATCGGCGGCATGGGCCGAATCATTGCCGTCGATGAAGGTCCACGGCGACCAGCGGGTGTCGCTATTGTCGCGCAGGTCCTCGATCGCCTGACCATAGCCTGGGTGCGATGCGTCAAGCTCCAATGAAGCGTCGGCCAACCATGGATCGGCGGCGCGTTCGGCCAGGCGCCGGGCTTGCACCTCGGGGTCGACGGTAAAGAATAGTTTCACCAGCAAGGTGCCGTAGTCGCGCTGCTGCGCCTCGAACTCGTTGATCTCGTCGAACGCGCGCGCCAGCATCTTGCCCTCGACCTCGCCTGCAAGCCGCTCGTCGATCACGCGCCGATACCAGCTGCGCAGGAACATGGTCGTCTCGCCGGCGGCCGGAAGGTGGCGCCAGAAGCGCGCCAGCCAGTGGCCGTCGGCGCTCGATCGGCGCTCGCGATGGATGCAGTGGACGGCGAAATGGCACGGGTCGAATGTCGCCGCGAGCGCCTTGAGCGCGGCCTTCTTGCCCGCCCCGTCAGGTCCTTCGACCAGGACGATGACTCGCCGCCCGTGCGCGATCTGCGCCAATTGGGCGCGCGCCAGCTCGGCGCACAGCTTGCTTTGCGCTTCGCCCGGCGTCCTGGTTGGATCGCTCCGCAACTCCGTCATGTCCCCTGCTCCCGGTCAGACTGGTAAACCGGGAATTCGCCAGACACAATTATGTCGCTCGACGGGCCGGGCGAAATTCGTGCTGAAATAGGACGTTCGAGGTCTTGAGCGGCCGCAAGCCCGCGACCTAGCTGTCGGTGACGACCCGGATCGCCAGTTCCTTGAGCTGCCGGGCGGTGACTGGTGCCGGTGCGTTCATCAGCAGGTCTTCGGCTTTCTGGTTCATCGGGAAGGCGATAACTTCGCGGATGTTAGGTTCGTCGGCGATCAGCATGACTATGCGGTCGATGCCGGGGGCGGACCCGCCGTGCGGCGGAGCGCCGAACTTGAACGCGCCGATCATGCCCGGGAAGTTGGTGTCGACTTCGTCGCTAGAATAGCCGGCGATTTCAAACGCCTTGTACATGATATCGGGCCGGTGGTTGCGAATCGCGCCCGAGCTTAGCTCAACGCCATTGCAGACGATGTCATATTGCCACGCCAGGATGTCGAGCGGGTCCTTTGTCTCGAGCGCTTCCATCCCGCCCTGGGGCATCGAAAAGGGATTGTGGCTGAAATCGACCTTCTTATTGTCCTCGTCATATTCGAACATCGGGAAATCGACGACCCAGCAGAATTTGAACCCGCCGTGCTCGATCAGGTCGAGCTGTTCGGCGACGCGGGTGCGGGCAAGGCCGGCGAGCTTGGCCGCGTCGCTTTCCTTGCCGGCGGCGAAGAAGATGCCGTCATCGGGTCCAAGGCCGAGCTGGGCGGCAATCGCGTCCATGCCCTCGATGCCGTGGTTCTTGGCGATCGGGCCGCCCCATTCGCCGGCTTTGCGGGTGGCATAGCCAAGGCCGGCGAAGCCCTCGCCGCGCGCCCAATCGTTCATCTCGTCGAAGAACTTGCGGCTTTTCTCGGCGGTGCCCGGCGCGGCGACCGCGCGGACCACCATGCCCTTGTCGACCAGTCCGGCGAACAGGCCGAAGCCCGAACCCTTGAAGTGATCGCCGACGTCGTGGACGATCAGCGGATTGCGCAGATCGGGCTTGTCGCTGCCATATTTCAGCATCGCATCCTTGTAGGGAATGCGTGGATAGTCGCCCGCCGGAGTGACCGCGCGGCCATCAGCGAATTCGGCAAACACCCCCGACAACACCGGTTCGATCGCATTGAACACGTCGTCCTGGGTGACGAAGCTCATTTCGAAGTCGAGTTGGTAGAATTCGCCCGGGCTGCGGTCGGCGCGCGCGTCTTCGTCGCGGAAGCACGGAGCGATCTGAAAATAGCGGTCGAAGCCAGCGACCATCAGCAATTGCTTGAACATCTGCGGCGCCTGCGGGAGCGCGTAGAACTTGCCTGGATGGACCCGGCTGGGCACCAGATAATCGCGCGCGCCCTCGGGCGAGGACGCGGTCAGGATGGGCGTCTGAAACTCGGTAAAGCCCTGCTCGATCATCCGCCGGCGGATCGACGAGATGATTTGCGCGCGAAGCACGATGTTGCGGTGAACGCTCTCGCGGCGAAGGTCGAGATAACGGTATTTGAGGCGGATATCTTCGGGATATTCGGCCTCGCCAGCGACCGGCATGGGCAGCTCGGCGGCGCTCGACTGGACCTCGACCGATTGGGCGATGACCTCAATGTCCCCCGTGGCGAGCTTGGCATTGACCGCCCCACCTTCGCGCCCGACGACCTCGCCGGTGATCGTCACGACCGATTCGACGCGCAGCGAATCGAGCAGAGCGAGCGCCTCGGTCCCGGTCCGCGCCACGATCTGGGTCAGCCCGTAATGATCGCGCAAATCGACGAACAGCACACCACCATGATCGCGCTTGCGGTGGATCCATCCGGACAGGCGGACGGTCGACCCGACGTCGCTGGAACGAAGGTCGGCGCAGGTGTGGGAACGGTAGGCGTGCATGACGGGTCTCGAACAACGAAAGGGGTGGTTGCGATACGGAAAAATGCGCGCGCCGCGCTTCCCCGTGCCGAAGAGTTTTGTCAACCCGTCGAGGCGCGGCTATGGCCCCCGCTAAGCCATGCGAATCCATCCCCTAATCAACCGCACCGAAGACTTGGAGTCGCTCGTCGAGCGCTTGTCGGCTCATCCGTTCGTCGCCGTCGACACCGAGTTCATGCGCGAAAACACCTATTGGCCGGAATTGTGCTTGATCCAGGTGGCCTCGCCCGATGAGGCCGCGGCGATCGATCCGCAGGCCGAGGGCATCGACATGTCGTGCCTGCTCGACCTGTTCGTCAAGAACAACGAAGTGCTCAAGGTCTTCCACGCTGGCGGCCAGGACCTGGAAATCATCCACAATCTCACCAGCAAGGTGCCGATTCCGTTGTTCGACACCCAGATCGCGGCGATGGCGCTCGGGCATGGCGAGCAGATCGGTTACTCCAATTTGATCGAGAGCCTGCTCGGTCATAGCCTCGACAAGGGTGCTCGGTTCACTGATTGGTCGCGCCGCCCGCTCGACAAGCGCCAGATCGATTATGCAATCGCCGACGTTACCCACCTCGCCACCGTATTTCCGCGCATGGTCGAAAAATTGAAAAAGACCGGGCGCGGCGGCTGGCTGGACGAGGAGATGGAGCGCCTGGCCGATCCGTCGAGCTTCGCCTTCCCGCCCGAGGATGCATGGAAGCGGCTCAAGCTGCCAAGCCGCAACCCGCTGGTGCTCGGCCGCTTAAAAGCGGTGGCGGCGTGGCGCGAAACCGAGGCACGGCAGAAGAATCTGCCCCGGGGCCGGATTATCAAGGACGATACGCTGAGCGAAATCGTACTCCACCCGCCCAAGGAGCAGGAAGATCTCGGCCGAATTCGCGGGCTCAGCGCGGGTTGGCGCAACAATGATATTGGCGCGCGGCTGATGGGCGCGTTGGCCAAGGCCCAACCTCTCGACGCTGAGGAATTGCCCGATCGCGAACCGCGCCGTCCCGGCCTGACCAAAGATGGCGTATTGGTCAGCGACCTGTTGAAATTACTTCTTAAGATCCGGGCCAAGGAAACCGGCGTCGCTGCGCGTCTCATTGCCCGCGCCGACGAGCTGGAAGCGCTTGCCGCCGGCGTTCGGCGCGATCTCAAAATCCTTGGCGGCTGGCGGTTCGACCAGTTCGGCAAGGATGCGCTAGATTTGGTCGAGGGCCGACTCGGCTTTGCCATCGAACAAGGCAAGTTGAAGATGAGCCGCCTTGCCAATGAGGAGACGATCGATGCGTAAATTGCTGCTGCTGTTGCCGGTGCTCGCCGCGGGCTGCGCCGATCTCTACCCGCCGCCGGTCCCGCCGCATTTCGAGGGTAAATGCGATGCCGCTGCGGCGCAAAGCTTTGTCGGCCAGGCGGTCAGCCAGGACGCCGGAACCGCAATCAAGGCGGCGACTCGCGCGACTTTTTTCCGCTGGGCCGCCCCCAACACGATGTTGACGATGGATTTCAGCCCGGTGCGGGTGACGGTCCACTACGGGTCCGACAACCGGATCAGCCAGATCGTCTGCGGCTAGGCCGCTTCCCCGATCAACTTGGAATCGCTTAGGGCTCGTCGTACCGTCGGCAGGCTGAGCCGCGCCCGCTCGGCGATAGCGAAGCGGTCGACCACCTCCACCGCCCGCTCCGCAGTCCAATAATCGCGGTGCAGCCGCTGCGCCATGAAGCGCAACGCATCGCCCGGAATATGCAACCCGCGATCAGCGAAGTGCAGCTGGATGAGATGCGTGAACAAAGGGTCGTCGGGAAGCGCGATTGTCACCACTGGCGTTACCGCCAAGCGGGTTTTGAGATCGGGCAATCGCGGATGCCAGGCCGGCGGCGCGCGGTCGGCGACCATGACCAACGGCCGCCCGCTGTCCTGCGCCTCATTCCAGGCGTGAAACAGCTCCTCTTCATCGCGCTGCTCGGAATCGTCGAACAGGCGCCCGCCGACCCGCTCGACAAAAGTTCGCGCGAGCAATGAGCGGCCAGATCGGCGCGGCCCGGTCAGGATCGTCGCCTTGACCGGCCACAGGCTCCACTGGCGGAAATGGTCGAACGCCGCGCGGTTGGCATCGGTCAGGATGAAGCGCGAATCGCCTTCGGTCTGCGGCCAGTCGAGCGGAAGCGCGATCTGGTCGAGCTTGGGCTTCACGGGCTGAATGTCCCGCTGCTGTTGGACTGGGGCGATTGCGCCGGCGGCGTGGCCGGTTGCGGTTGCGGCTGGGTCGGCGGCGGCGGGCTCGGAATGGGCGGCGGCCTATCGGATCCCGATTTGATGCGGATGACTGAGCCCGAGGCTTCGACCGTCCAGCCGCGCGCGGCAAGCGCTGCACCCAGTTGCTGGATACTGCCCTTAAACGACACCAGGATGTAGCTTGTGCCGCCCGGATTGATCTGCTGCGGGCTGGCGCTCTCGATACCGCCAAGCGTGCGCAGATGCGCCATTGCAAAATTATAGGCGCTGACGTCCTTGCCGCTGACCTGGATCTGGAGCGCAGTGGCCGGCACGGTTGCCTGCGTGGTCGGCGCCTCCGCCTCGTCGATCACTTCCTCGACTGGCGGCGGCGGCAGGTTGAGCGACGGATCGCGCGCCAGCTGACCGGCGGCGAGCGCCTGTCCGAACAAGGCGTCCATGCGCTTGACGCCAGCGGCCATCATTGCCGGGATCGAATCGCTGTCGTTGGCGGTCAAGGTGAAGCCGCCGACAATCTGGTTGTCGGGGCCGTGGCGGGCAATGAACCGGGCCCTTGCCGGTCCGCCGGGATAAAGCCGCTGCAGCTGCACTTCGGCGACCAGGATATCCGCCGCGCCGTAGAGATCGACGATATTTCGCCACCAGCCGCGGCCCGGGCGACTAAGCTGAGCGGCATTGACCAAAACCGGGTCGACGCCGAGGCCGGAGATGCGGACATAGTCGATCGCGCTGTCGGTGGTTCGGAACTGGGCCCAGGCGCGCTGCCATGCATTGCGCAGCTCGACGCTGGTCGCGGTGCCGCCGCTGACCGTCACCGGGATCAGCAGCATCGGCTGCGAGCGGCGCACCTCGCCCCCCGACACGCCGAGATATTCAGCGGCACGGGCGCGGTCGAACATCACCCCCAAATCGGCGATATAGCGATTGGGGCCAATCTCCTCGCGCTCGACATTGATCGAGCTGACGATCTGGTCGAGGGTCGAATCCGGCAGATTAGGCGCTTCGCTCAGCGGCAACTTGTGCATTTCGGCATAGAGTTTCTTGAAGCCCTCGCGCTGGGCGATGCGCCAACCTGCATAGCGCGCGGTGAGCGAGTCCTTGGCCCCGACATCGACGTGGATGCCGCCAATTTCGAGCTGGCCGGAACTATCAATTGGGAGAATCCCGCGATTTCCCGCTTCGAGCTGCCCATAGACGACCGCCGACGCGCCGGCGATCGCGAGCAGCAGGATGATCAATATTGCGGTCGGGCGGCGAAGCATCGCGCCGCTTTTGGCGATAACGGCGTGGAAATCCAAGCGGCTTGTCTCTATCGGCCCCAAAGA
>JBDSEL010000020.1:0-11110 GCA_039920065.1 Sphingomicrobium sp.
TCAAAATGCCCGCGCTGTCCCCGACGATGGAGGAGGGCAGTCTTGCCAAATGGCTGGTCAAGGAAGGCGATGTCGTGAAGTCGGGAGACATCCTGGCCGAAATCGAAACCGACAAGGCGACGATGGAGTTCGAAGCGGTCGACGAGGGCACGATTGCCAAAATCCTCGTCGCCGAGGGCACCGACGGGGTCAAGGTCGGCGCGCCGATTGCCATCCTCGCGGGGGAAGGCGAAGACGTTGGCGCTGCGGGCGCCGCTCAAAAGCCCTCTTCCGGGTCGGGAGAGGAAGGAGCGGCGAAAGCTGCCGAAGCCTCCTTATCCCCGCCTTCTCCCCCACGGGGAGAAGGAGCCAAGGCGGCGCCGCCTGAAAAAATTGCCGTCGAAACGCCGTCTGCCCCCGCTGCACCCGCCGTGGATCACAGCGGCGACGGCGAGCGCATCAAGGCCTCCCCGCTCGCCCGGCGCTTGGCCGAAGCTCAGGGGATCGATCTCGCCACCCTCAAAGGCAGCGGCCCCGGCGGCCGCATTGTCCGCGCCGATCTGGGTGCAGGCGCTGGTGGTCGGGCGAGCGGAAGCGCTCCCGCCGGGCCTGTCGAAACGACAGCGTCCGCGCCAGTCGAACCGGGCGATATCCCGCACGAAATCGTCAAGCTCAGCAACATGCGCAAGACCATCGCGCGGCGGCTGACCGAATCCAAACAGCAGGTCCCGCACATTTATCTGACCGTCGACATCCAGCTCGACGCCTTGCTCAAGCTGCGCGGCGACTTGAACGCTGGGTTGGCTTCCCGCCACATCAAACTTAGCGTCAACGATTTGCTGATCAAGGCGCTCGCCGTCGCCCTGATCGAAGTGCCCGAATGCAATGTCAGCTTCGCCGGCGACACGCTCATCAAATATAGCCGCGCCGATATTTCGGTCGCGGTCAGCATCCCCGGCGGCCTCATCACCCCGATCCTGTTGGGCGCGAACGACAAGTCGCTAAGCAAGATCTCGACCGAAATGCACGACCTCGCTGGCCGCGCCAAGGACGGCAAGTTGCAGCCCGCCGAATATCAGGGCGGCACGGCGAGCCTTTCCAACATGGGCATGTACGGGATCAAGCAGTTCGAAGCGGTGATCAATCCGCCGCAAGCGATGATCATGGCCATCGGCGCGGGCGAAAAGCGGCCATATGTCGTCAACGACAGCCTGCAGATCGCGACCATCATGTGTGTCACCGGCAGCTTCGACCACCGTGCCATCGACGGTGCGGATGGCGCGCGGCTGATGAAGGCATTCAAGGCGCTGGTCGAAAACCCGCTGGCGATGCTGGCCTAGATGAGGTGGCTTTCCGCCTTGTTCATCGGGGCCATCGTCGGGTTCGTGGCGCCGATGATGGGCGGCGGCCGCGACGGCATCTGGATGCATAGCTGGGTCAAGACCGGCACCATCCGCCCGTTCGAAAATTCGCCGGGCCTGCTGTTCTCGATCCCAGTGGCGCTGGGCATGGCTTTCATCCTGCGCATGGCCCTCAGCTGGCATCGCGATTGAACCGGCAGCAGTGAGCGAGCGCACCCCCGCCATCCGCGTTACCGCAATGCCGGCCGACACCAATCCCTATGGCGGGGTGTTCGGCGGCTGGCTGATGAGCCAGATGGCGCTTGCAGCGGGGTCGCTCGCCTCGCGCACCGCAAAGGGCAAATGCGTAGTCGTCGCGGCGGATGCGCTGAGCTTTACCGGCGCACCCGCGGTGGGCGATGAAATCTCGGTCTATGCCGACCTCGCCAAGCAGGGCCGAAGCAGCATGACCATCGCTGTCCACGCCATCGCCCGAGTGCGTGACGGCGAGACCGAATTCGCGGTCGCCAACGGAAGTTTCACGTTCGTCGCACTCGACGCCAACGACAAGCCGCGCGCGATCGCGGCGGAGGACCAGAATGCCTGACACCCCCTACGACCTCATCATCCTTTGCTCCGGTCCCGGCGGTTATGTCGCGGCGATCCGGGCGGCGCAACTCGGCCTCAACACCGCAATCGTCGAGAGGGAGACGCTGGGCGGGATTTGCCTCAACTGGGGGTGCATTCCGACCAAGGCGCTGCTGCGTTCGGCAGAAGTTTTGCACAATATGAAGAACGCCAAGGCCTATGGCCTTATCGCGGACAATGTGTCGGCCGATTTGCCCGCGGTGGTGGCGCGCAGCCGCGGGGTAGCCAAGCAGCTCAATCAGGGCGTCACCCACCTGATGAAGAAGAACAAGATCACGGTCCACATGGGCACCGGCGTGATCACCGCGCCGGGCCGGTTGACCGTCACCAATGACAAGGGCAGCGAAGCGCTCAGCGCCAAGCATATCATCATCGCCACCGGCGCGCGGGCCCGCGACCTGCCGTTCGCGCCGACCGACGGCAAACGCGTGTGGACCTATCGCCACGCCATGACCCCGCCGGAGATGCCGAGCGAGCTATTGGTCATCGGCTCGGGCGCGATCGGGATCGAGTTCGCCAGTTTCTATAATGACATGGGGGCCAAGGTAACGGTGGTCGAGATGATGGACCGCATCGTCCCCGTCGAGGACGCCGACGTTTCTGCCTTCCTCGAAAAATCGCTCACCAAGCAGGGCATGACGATCATGACCGGCGCCGGGGTCGAGGCGCTCAAGGTCGATGGCAGCGGCGTTACCGCCAAGCTCAAGACCCACGACGGCAAGGTCGCCGACCACAAGTTCAGCCACGCCATCGTCGCCATCGGCATCATCCCCAACACCGAGGAAATCGGGCTTGAGAAGCTCGGCGTAAAGATGGAGCGCGGGATCATCGCTGCGGATGGGCTCGGCAAAACCAACGTCCCCGGCATCTGGGCGATCGGCGACGTTACCCCCGGCCCGTGGCTGGCGCACAAGGCGAGCCACGAGGGCGTCACCGCTGCCGAGGCAATCGCCCAGGCGCTTGGCAATAAGGACGTCCATCCGCACGCGATCGACAAGGCCAATATCCCGGGCTGCACCTATTGCCACCCGCAAGTCGCAAGCGTGGGCCTGACCGAGGCCAAGGCCAAGGAAGCCGGCCACGAGCTCAAGGTCGGCACCTTTCCCTTCATCGGCAACGGCAAGGCGATCGCGCTGGGCGAGGCCGAAGGGTTCATCAAAACCGTGTTCGACGCCAAGACCGGCGAATTGCTCGGCGCGCACATGGTCGGCGCCGAAGTGACCGAGCTGATCCAGGGCTATACCGTGGGCAAACAGGCCGAGCTGGTCGAAAGCGATTTCATGCAAACCGTCTTCCCGCACCCGACCTTGAGCGAAATGATGCACGAGGCGGTGCTTTCGGCCTATGGCCGGGCGATCCACATCTGAAGAAGGACTCAAAAAGCATGCGTTCGATTCTCCTCGCCGGCGCCGCGTTCATCGTTGCCGTTTCGGCGCCTGCCGCGGCGACCACCGTCGTCACTGCCGACCGCTATCTCGATGTGGTCAGCGGGCGCTATGTCGAGCATCCCGCGATCTTTATCGACGATGGCGGCAAGATCAGTTCGATCGCCGACGCGCGGACGGTCAAATGGGGAGCTGAGGTCAAGCATATCAATCTGGCCGGCGAGACCCTGCTTCCGGGCCTGATCGACATGCACACGCATTTGGGCCCGGCCGACATCGGCGGCTACCGCTTCCTCGAATATACCGACAGCTTCTGGCCGATTGTCGCCACCGCCAGCGCCCGCGACATGCTCAACGGCGGTTTCACGACCATGCGCGTCGTCGGGTCGGGCGATTGGGAGGATGTCGGCCTCAAGCAGGCGATCGAGGCCGGCTATGTCGTCGGCCCGCGGATCGTCCCGGCCGGTCATGCGCTGGGCGCAACGGGGGGCCATTGCGACGATACCTATCTTCCGCCCAGCCTGCAGAAAAAAGACAAGGAAGAGGGCATTGGCGACACCCCCGAGGAGCTCAAATATCAGGTCCGCCGACAGCGCAAGTTCGGTGCCGAAGTGATCAAGGTCTGCGCCACCGGGGGCGTGTTCTCTCGCGGCGACACACCGGGCCAGCAGCAGCTTACCACCGACGAATTGCGCGCCATCGCCGATGAAGCGCATATGGCCGGAATGCGGGTCGCCGCCCACGCCCATGGCGCAAGCGGCATCCGCGCCGCGATCGAGGCCGGCATCGACACCATCGAACATGCCAGCCTGGTCGACGACGAGGGCATCCGCATGGCATTGCAACGCAAGCGGCCGGTGTGGTTTTCAATGGACATCAAGAACACCGACTACACCCAGGCCGAGGGCGCCAAGAACGGCGAGCTGGCCGAGAACATCCGCAAGGACCGCGAGATCGGCCAGGTCCAGCGCGACAATTTCCGCAAGGCGCACAAGGCCGGCGTGCGTATGGTGTTCGGATCCGACGCCGGGGTCATGCCGCACAAGATGGTGCCGCAGCAATTCGCGACCATGGTCGAATATGGAATGACCCCGCTAGAGGCGATTCAGGCGGCGACCCGCAACGGGGCCGACGCGCTTGGCCGCAGCGATGTCGGCGTGATCCAGGTCGGCCGCTATGGCGATCTGGTGGCAGTCCGCGGCGACCCGACCCGCGACATTCGCCTGCTTGAACAGGCTGACACGGTGATCAAGGGCGGAGTCGTGGTGAAGGGGCCGGGCACAACGCGATGAGTTCACCCACCGCTAGCAACCGAACGCTGGTCATCGCGCTGGTCGCGAACCTCGGCATTGCGATCGCCAAGTTCATTGCCGCAGCGATTACCGGTTCGTCGGCGATGCTGACCGAAGGCATTCACTCGGTGGTCGATTCGACCAACCAGCTGCTGCTGATGTGGGGCCGGCGCCAATCGCGCAAACCGCCCGATGCGCGCCATCCCTTGGGCTACGGCCGCGAGTTGTATTTCTGGAGTTTCGTGGTCGCGGTGCTAGTGTTCGCTTTGGGTGCGGGCGTCTCGATCTACGAAGGCCTTTTGCATATCTACGAGCCCGAAAAGGCGGTTTCGCCGGGGATTGCCTATCTGGTGCTGGGCGTCGCCTTTCTGCTCGAAGGCTGGTCGACCAAGGAAGCTTTTGACGAATTCAAGGTAGCCAAAGGGAATCTCGGCTGGTTTGAAGCCATTCGCCGATCAAAAGACCCGCCGAGCTTCATCGTGCTGCTCGAAAACGGCGCGGCCATGGTCGGCATCGTCATCGCCGCGCTGGGCGTGTTCCTGACCCACTGGACCCACAATCCGTTTTTCGACGGCGCGGCGTCGGTAGTGATCGGGATCGTGCTCGGCCTGACCGCTTTGCTGCTCGCCTATGAGTCCAAGGGCCTGCTGATCGGCGAAGCGGCGGACCCCGATCTGGTCGATCAATTGCACAAATTGACCTGCGCCAAGGAAGGCGTGGTCGGGGTCGGCCATGTCCTGACCGTCCACAGCTCGCCAGAAATCATCACTGCGATGATCGACGTCGATTTCAGGGACAGCCTTAGCGCCGCCGATGTCGAGCGGATCGTGTGCGAAGTCGAAGCCGAGACGCGCGAGCGGTTCCCGCACGTGCGCCGACTGTTCATTCGGCCGATGGAAGGTGCTGGGACGGCGGCGGCGCTGGCCAAAAGCGGGAACGACGTCGCGCCGGTTTGAGAGCCGTGTCCAACGCGTCGCTTTCACGAATCCTTCATGTTCCGGCGGCACAATCCCGCATCGATGAGGGGGAGGCGAATGCGCGTCTTTGTTGCTGGATCCATGGCCGCGGCGCTGTTCGTGGCATCGGTCTTGTCCATGATGAACGGCCATAACGTCAACGCTTTGGCGGCCTTTGCTGGCGCGCTGATCTTCGCTTGGCACGTGCTCGCAGGAAAATCCTGGTCGCGCTGGGGTGAGGCGGATTCTGCCCTGAATTTCATCGCCAATCCGGCGGGTGCGACGGTCGGCGACAGCGACGACGATGCGCCGTTCGATGTCGATCAAGCGCTTGCCCGCTACCTCGAGAAAAAGGCCGCCGGGGAGGTCGAGCCGCTGCGCGGGTCGGACGATGGCACTGACTCAGCGCTTGCCGCGCCGCGGCCCCCGTTTGGCCGCAAAACCGGCTGATCCGCGTTCGCGGCTTGCCAAGCGCAAGCGGGGGCTTCAATCCTCGCTCATGGCCAAATCCATGCACGACGTGTCGGACCCGCGAAATGCCGACATTCTCATCAATCTCAATGGCGAGCTGAAGCCGCGCGCCGAGGCGATGGTCTCGGTGTTCGACAGCGGCTTCATGCTCGGCGACGGCATCTGGGAGGGGCTGCGGGTCCACCGCGGGCAGATCGCCTTTCTCGACCGCCACCTCGATCGACTGTTCGAAGGCGCCAAGGCGCTCGCGCTGGACATCGGGCTGACCCGCGAGGAACTGACCCAACGGCTTCACGATACGCTCGCCGCGAACCAGATGGACGAGGGCGTGCACATCCGGCTGATGGTCACGCGCGGCGTTCGCTCGACTCCCTACCAAGACCCGCGCACGATCATCTCCGGAGCAACCGTGGCGATCGTCCCCGAATATAAGCAGCCGCCACGCGATACGCAGTCGGGTGGTCTCAAGCTGTTCACCGTCCATGTCCGCCGCGGCGACCCGGCGGTGCAGGATCAGAAGATCAATTCGCATTCCAAGATCAATTGCATCCTGGCCTGCATTCAGGCGATTGAGGCGGGCGCCGACGAGGGCTTGATGCTCGACCCCCATGGCTTTGTCGCGACCTGCAACTCGACCCACTTCTTCATCGTCCGCAAAGGCGAATTGTGGACCTCGAGCGGAAAATATTGCCTCGGCGGGATTACCCGCGCGGTGATCATCGAGACCGCTCGCGAAGCCGGGCTGACCGTTCTCGAAAAGGACTTTTCGCTGACCGATGTCTACGGCGCCGAGGAAGCGTTCGTGACCGGCACCTTCGCCGGGGTTACACCGGTGCGGGTGATCGACGGGCGCGCCTATGACAAGGTGCCCGGACCCGTGACCGAGCGGCTGCGCTCACTCTACGTCGAGCGGGTCGAGCGCGAGATTGCCGAGGCTGCCGCGCGGTGATCCGGCGGATCTGCATGTGGTCCGGACCGCGCAACCTGTCGACCGCAATGATGCGCAGTTTTGGCAGCCGAGCCGACACCTTTGTCAGCGACGAGCCGTTCTACGGCTGCTTCCTGAACGACACGCCGCTGCGCCATCCGATGCACGACGAGGTAGTCGCGGCGATGGATTGCGATTGGCGCAGCGTGCTCGATACGCTCAAGGGCGATCCGCCTGGCGGAAAGCCAATCTGGTATTCGAAACAGATGTGGCACCACATGACGGGCCCGATCGGTTTTGCCGATTTCGCCGGCTTCATCCACGCCTTTCTGATCCGCCAACCCGAGCGGATGGTAGCGAGCTACCTCAATATGCGAGAGAGCGCCGACTTCGCCGATTTCGCGCTCGAGCGGCAGGCCGAATTCTTCGACCGCGAGGCCGATCGACTGGGCCATGCACCGGCGGTGATCGACGCCAATGACGTGCTGCGCGACCCGCGCGCTGTGCTTACCGCTTTATGCGCCGCGCTCGATATCTCGTGGGACGAGGCGATGCTGCGCTGGTCGCCCGGCCGGCGCGATACCGATGGGCCGTGGGCGCCGCACTGGTACAAGTCGGTCGAGGCGACGACCGGGTTCGGCGAGCCCGACGATGGCCCGGTCGCACTGCCCGAGGACGCGCGACGCCTGACCGAACGCATGGAGCCTTATTACCAACGGTTGGCGGAGCATAAAATAACCGCTTGAAGTTGACCTAGGGTCAAGCGCTAAAGCGTGCCGATGAACCAGGCACTCGACATCCGCGACGTCGTGAGAGCGACTGGGCTGACCAGCCGGGCGCTGCGCTTTTACGAGGCGCGGGGATTGGTGCAGCCGCTTCGCACCTATAGCGGACGGCGCCTCTATGGGCCGCAGGAACTCGAGCGGATCAACCACATCGTCGCCTTGAAGCGCGCCGGCCTGACGCTGGCCCAGATTGCATCGCTGACAAATGGCCGGACGCTCGACCTTGCAGCGTTGATCGACGCCCAATTGGCGGCACTGGCTGCAAAGCGTGAAGAATTGGAGGAAGCGCGGACGCTCCTCCTGACCGTCAAGTCACGCATCGACCGCGGCGAGCCCGTCGACGCAGCGACCTTTTGCTCGCTCATTAGAAATGAGGATTTGATCATGTCGAAAGACCAATGGGACAAAGTGTCCGACCGCTTTTTTAACCCCGAGCAGAAGGCGGGAATTCGCGCAAACCATGGCCGAGGTGCCGGCCGGCTTCGATCAGGCCGACTATTCCGCCAAATGGGTCGATCTGGGCAAACGCGTTGCGGCGGCGATCCCGCTTGGCGCCGACAGCCCCGAAGCGCAGGCGCTGTATGACGAGTGGCAGGCGCTGCTCGCCCCGTTCACCGCGGTCGCGACCCCGATGATGAAGCAGGGCGTGACGACCATGTATGAAAACATGGACCAATGGCAAAGCGACGCCCCCGCGGCCCCGTTCAACGCCGAGACGTTCAAATTCATCCAGGAAATCGGGCGCGGCCGGAAGGGCTAGGCCGGCGACGGGGGTTCGGGCTGCGGACCCCCCGTCGATCTTCCGACTAGTTCGACCGCTCTTGTTGGCGGTCGAACAGAAGGGTCAACCGCCGATGACTCGGACGCCTTCGCGGGCCCAGTCGGTGTCGATATCGACCTCGGCATCGGCCCATTCGGCGCGGGTCCAGCATTGGACGGTTTCGATCCTCGAGCCGGTTGCCGGCTCCACCCGCATGCAATAGAGCGCGTCCGCGCTGGCTTGCGGCGCCTGTGCTGTCGCCGGCACTGCGGCGGTGGCGGTGAGGGCTAGTGCAATCAGCATCCTGGTGATCATCATGGTGCTCCTCGATTGACGTTTCGTGGACCCGGCCAATCTACGCCCGTTGGCGCCGCTTAGCGATTCCGTTCGTCGAAAAGTCGCCGCTGGCAATGGCGAGCACCTCCGCTAAGGTCGCTGGAAAGGAGACAATGATGGTCCGTTCGCTGGTTGCTTTGGCAATGCTCGCTTGCACTTCTCCGCTCGCTGCAGCGACGACATGGGTTCATGCCGGGCGGTTGATCGATGTTCCGGGCAAGGCTGTTCGCGGCCCCTCGACGATCATCGTCGATCAGGGACGGATCGTCGAAATCCGCGCCGGTTTCGCCGATCCGCCCGCAGCCCAGCGGGTGATCGATCTCAAGGACAAGACCGTGCTGCCTGGCCTGATCGACAGCCACGTCCATTTGGCGAGCGATCGGGCGGGGATCGAGGGCGCCGCTGCGGCCATCTCGGACAGTGACGAACTCGGCGCGTTCGAAACGCAATATAACGGCATGAAGACGCTCCGCGCCGGCTTCACCACCGTCCGCAATTTGGGCGACAGCGGCGCGGTCATGGCGTTGCGCGACGCTATCGGCCGCGGGTGGGTGCAGGGGCCACGCATCATCGACGCCGGCCGGTCGATTTCAACGACTGGCGGGCACATGGATATCCGCAACGGGATGAGCGACAAGATGGCCGAACTCCTGCCGGTTCCGGACAATTTGTGCGACGGTCCCGAGGAATGTCGCAAGGTCGTCCGCAATCAGATCGGGCGCGGCGCCGATGTCATCAAGTTCGCCACCACCGGCGGTGTGAGCAGCGGCACCGGCCTTGCCACCCGGATGGTGGAGGCCGAGGCACGCGCCCTGGTCGAAACCGCCCATGCCTATGGCCGCAAGGTTGCGGTTCATGCGCATGGCGCCGACGGCATCAAGCTGGCACTGCGCGCCGGAGCGGATTCGATCGAGCATGGCACGGTGATGGATGACGAAACCATCAAGATGATGAAGGCGCGCGGCACCTATTACGTGCCGACCTTGTCGACCGTGAACGGCTATCTGGAGAGAATCGCAGCCAATCCCAACGCCTATCGGCCCGACGTGCGCAAGCAAATCGACTGGCGCATCGGGATTACCGGCCAGTCGCTGCTCAAGGCCTTTCCAGCGGGAGTGAAAATTGCCTTTGGCACCGATGCCGGGGTGAGCAAGCACGGCCGCAACGCCGACGAATTCGAATTGCTGGTCAAATACGGCATGCCGCCGGTCGAGGCGCTCAAGGCGGCGACGGTAAATGCCGCCGACCTGCTTGGCCTGGCGAGCGAGATCGGAACCATCGCGCCGGGCAAGAGCGCGGACATTATCGCGGTCAGCGGCGACCCGCTGTCCGACGTTAAGGTCCTGAAGTCGGTCGAGTTCGTCATGGCGCGCGGCGAAATCATCGCCAACTGAGCGGGGCTTATTTGCGCTCGTAGGTCAGTGTCAGCGTCGCTTCGCCAAGCTTGCGGCCCGCAATGGCTTCCTCGAGGCCGCCGACACTGGTGTCGTCGCTCAGCTCGATCGTCGCCTTGTCGAGCGCGATGACCTTGAAGATGTAGCTGTGCGGGCCCGAGCCGGGGGCGGGACAGGGACCGGTGTATTGCTGCGCGTCTTTGCTATTGCGGACCTGGCTGAAATAGGCCGGATTGGGCAAGCCGTCACCGGCCTTCACATAGCGTCGCTCGGCGGGAATGTTGAAGGCGCCCCAGTGGCGGAAAACGCCCATCGGCGCGTCGGGATCGGACATCACCAGCGCGAAACTCTTGGTGCCCTTGGGGGCGTTGACCCAGCGCAGCGGCGGCGACAGATCGGCGCCGTCGCAGGTGAATTCCGCGGGCATGACCGAGCCGTCGGAAAAGGCCTGGCTCATGACGGTGAAGTCGCTCGTTGCAGGCTCGGACTCGCGCGATCCGCCCGAGCAGGACGTGAGTATGAGGCCGGCCAGACCCAGTGCGGTGACGCGAACGAACATTGCCTTCTCCTGCATCGAAAGGAGGCTCTAGCGCGACTGATCGGGGGAAGGCCAGCACCGCCCGCGCGGTTGACCGCAAAGCGGGCGCTCGCTATGGGGCCAGCCGTCCGGACCGTAGCGATTCTCATGTCGCCGCCCGGGCAGAGCTGGACATTGCTCCGAGACGCGAAGGCCCGGTGGCCAAGTGGCCGACCGGAAATCTGCGTTTTTTGCGCAAAGTAACCGCTGGACGTCCTCACCATGGGGATTGTGCCGGCAACGAAAGGTGAAGGGCTTC
>JBDSEL010000021.1:0-13544 GCA_039920065.1 Sphingomicrobium sp.
CATGGTCGAAAAAGCCAATCGTAAAGGATAGCATGATGTCGACCCGCTCGAGCCTCAACAAAGCCGCTTCCGCCCTGGCGCTGGCAAGCATGCTCACGGCTTGCGCATCGTCGGGATCCGACCGGACCGCCAAGGTTTCCGACTATCGCTCCAAGTCGGTCGATGTCGGTCTTGCCACCAGGGCCCTGGCCGCGCTTAATGCGAACGACTTCGCGTCGGCGATCAGCCTGGGCGAGCGCGCGGTCACTCAATCACCTCAGGACGCGGGTTTCCGCTCGCTCCTCGGCAATGCCTATTTCGGTGCCGGGCGCTTTGCCTCGGCCGAACAGGCCTATCGCGATTCGCTGTCGCTCTATGCCGCGCAGCCCAAGGTCATGCTCAAGCTGGCGTTGGTCGAGATCAGCCTTGGCCACACCGCCGAAGCGCGCGAGTTGATCGATTATGCCCGCGATTCGCTCGATGCCGCCGATTATGGACTCGCCCTCGCCCTCGCCGGCCGGCCCAATGACGCGATCGACGTTCTGCGCCGCGCCGCCGGAAGCGCGACCTCGGACGCCCGCGTTCGCCAGAATCTGGCGCTGGCCTATGCCCTTGGCGGTGATTGGGTGAATGCCCGCGTCGTCGCCGCGCAGGACGTCGCGCCGCACGAAATCGACGCCCGCATCCAACAGTGGATGGAGCTTGCAGCCTACGGTTCGAAGCCAGCGTCGCGGATCGCCGCGCTGACCGGCGTGACCCCGGCCTTGACCGACCCCGGCCAACCAATTCGCCTGGCGCTGGCCGCGCCGGTTGAGAAGGGCACAGCAGTCGCCACCGCCGAGCCGGTGGTCGTTCCCGAATTGGCGCCAGTGGCAACCGATGTCGTCGCCTATGCGCCGCCGCCACCGCCGCCATATTACCCTGCTCCCGAGCCGGCGCCGGTACTGGTTGCCGCGTCGGCAGAGGTCGCACCGCAGCAAGGACTGCTAACGGTCCAGCTGCCCGAAGCCCGGCCGGCACCCGCAGCCGCGCCCGCGTTCGTCGCCGCTGCGCCGACCTTGTCGCCCGCTCAATTCCCCTACGTCGAAGTGCGCAAGCGCCCAGCCCGGGCCAAAGCCGTTGCGACCCCGCCAGCCGTCAAGGGCGCGCCAGTCCTGAAAGCCGCCGCGCCCAATCTTCGTTCGCCGCTGCAAAAGGCCGCGCTCAAGACCGGGAAGTCACCGGTGGTGCTCCAGCTCGGCGCCTACGCTTCGTCGGATCGGGTGATGAAGGCGTGGAACGCGGCCTCGCGTCGGTACGCCACTCTGGGCGGCTATGTTCCGGTCAGCGCGAAGGTTGCGGGTCCCAAGGGCAATTTCTATCGCCTGTCGGTGCGCGGCTTCGGCAATCCGGCAGAAGCGACCAAGCTGTGCAGCGCGATCAAGAGGTCGGGCGGTGCGTGCTTCGTGCGCGGCATGTCGGGCGACCGCCCGGTGCAAATCGCCTCGCGCTAGGTTGAACGGGCGAGCCGATCGAGGCACGCCATACGCATCGCGACCCCCATTTCGACCTGAGTCGCAATCAACGACCTTTGCGGATCGTCGGCAATCGCACCGAGGATCTCGACCCCGCGATTCATCGGGCCGGGGTGCATCACGACCGCATCCTTGGCGGCGCTCGCCAGCCGTTCGGCATTGAGACCATAAGCGGCCAGATATTCGCCCGGCGCATCGCCCAGCTCGGTATCGAGCCGCTCGCGCTGGACGCGCAGCATCATCACCACATCAGCCCCTACGATCGCCTCGTCGACGGTCAGGACGGGCGCGTCGTCGGGCATCAGCTCGGGCGGGCCAGCAAGCCGAACCTCGGCGCCCAGGCGGGGCAATAATTTGGCGTTGGAGCGGGCGACCCGGCTGTGCTTGATATCGCCGCAGATCGCGACCTTGAGGCCCGCGAGCGAGCCGAAGCGGTGCTGCAGCGTGGCCGCGTCGAGCAGGGCCTGGGTCGGATGTTCGTTGGTGCCATCGCCAGCATTGATAACCGGCGCGTCCATCAACTCGGCGACCCGCGCCGGCGCACCATTTTCGCCATGGCGGATGACCAAAACGTCGGGGCGCATCGCGTTTAAGGTGCGCGCGGTGTCTTCCAAAGTCTCGCCCTTACGGACCGAACTGACCTCGATCGGAAGGGTTAGCGCGGTCATGCCCAACCGGGTCGCCGCGGTAGCGAAACTCATCAGCGTGCGGGTCGAGTTTTCGCAGAACAAGTTGAACAAGATCTTGGTCGGTTGGGATTGCGGGGAAATTGTGCCCGAGCGGTTCTGAGCGAACCAAAATTGCGCGGCCTCGAGCAGGTCGCCGATGGCGTCGTCGCCGAGCGAATCGATGGTCAGCAGGTCCACGAGGCTTGGTCCTATTGCGGCGGCGGCAAATTGGCCAGCGCATCGATCGCGCCTTGAAGGATGTGTGCGGCGGCCAGGGCATCGACCTTGCCCGCGCGTTTGGCGCGGCTGACGTCGGCGTCGATCATCGCCCGCTCGACCGCCTGAGTCGACCAGCGCTCATCCCACAGCAAGACCGGCAGGTCTAGCGGGCCAAGGTTGCGGGCGAAGGCGCGCACCGACTGGGTGCGGGGGCTATCGCTGCCATCCATGTTGAGCGGCAGGCCGACGACCAGGCCGATGATCGCGTTGGCGGCGATGAAGGCGCGCAATTGCTCGAGGTCGCGGGTGAATTTGGTCCGCGCGATCGTGTCGGCCGGTCCGGCGAAGCTCCACATCGCGTCGCACAAGGCAAGGCCGATGGTCTTGGTGCCGACGTCGAGCCCGGCAAGCTTGCCGACGTCTGCGCCGAGCGCGGCCGCGAAATCGGCGGCGGTGCTCGCGATCATCGGCGCCACGCCGCCAGCCGGCGCTCGGCATCGCGGCGGATCGCGGCCCAGAACAAGGCGTAATCGTAGACGTGGTAATTATTGCCGGGCAGAACGTAGGGGCCGAGCGCGGGGATCGCCCCGCCAATCTCAAGTAGGCCATGGTCGCAACGCGCGCCTACTTGGCCGGCGGCCAGGCTTGCGCTGGTGAAATTGCCGTCGGGAACGAGGGTGCCGGGATTGTCGACGGGCAGCGACGCTCCGCCGACGGTTCCGGTGACCGGATTGGTGCAGATGATGTCGGCGCGGCGATGCGCCGCCGAGCGTCCGGGGGCCTTTTCCCAGGCGTCGAGCACCAGGTTCGGGTTGGCCGGCTGGCCGAAGCTTTGCCAGCTCATCACGCAGCCAGTGGCTGCGGGAGTGGCGCAGGCGGCGAGGCCGGTGGCCGGCAAGTCAGCGGTAGTGCTAATCGGCCAGCCCACGACATAAGCAGCGACCAAACGCGAGCTGAGCTTGGTCTTGCGGTCGGCGAGCAGGCGCAACAGGTGGAGCGAGCCCTGACTGTGACCGGCGAGGATCAGCGGCCGATCGGCCGGGACATCGGCAATGAAGGTGTCGAACGCGGCCAGCACATCGGAGTAGGCAAGGTCGAGCGCGCGGGTTGCATCGGGCGAATCGAGCAGGAACGCGCCATAGGCCGCCTGACGATAGCGCGGCGCCCAGATATCGCCGGCACTGCTCAACGCGCTCGCTTGGCTGCGCAGGAACAGCGTCGTGCGGGCGCTGGTTTGGCCGCCGGGATCGAGCGGCGCATTCCAACGATCACGATTGAGATAGGTCGTCGGGTGGACGTAGAACGCAGCGGCTTTGCCGGGCGCGGCGCGCTCGAAGCCGTCGGGCAGCCAAGAGGCAGCCGAGTCGAGCCCCGGGCGGGCGAGCCAGGCGGCGCTCTGGGTATAATCGGGTCCATCGCCCGCGGCCTTGGCCTCGAAGTGGCCGCGCGGGGTCGCGGACTTAAGCAGCACATTGCCGCCAAACTGGAAAATCGCGAACGCTCCCGCCACGCCGAGCAGAATGAACAGGAAGACGATGATCAGGAATCTGCGGGCGCACATGGCTGGCGAGCGGTTAGGGGAGGGGGAACGGGGGGGCAAGCTCGCGCTGCCCAGCGTACCGCTGCTTGCGACATCTTTCGATGCGCTCCGGATAGAAGCGCACCGCCGCGCGTTATTGCACCAGACCCCCACATGAAGGAGCACGGGCATGAGTATTTTCAGCAAGATCAAGGACGCCATTTTCGGCCATAAGGCACAGGCCCAGCCGATGCCCGAAACTACCGGTGCTTCGGCCCAGCCCACGCCGACCTTTAACCCCACACCCGGCACGGTCGATGTCGGGGCGGTACTCGACAACCTCGCCGATTCGCATGGCGGCGGCGGCAATTACAAATCGTCGATCGTCGACCTGCTCAAGCTCCTCGACCTCGATTCGAGCATGGATGCACGCAAGGAATTGGCCGAGGAGCTCGGCGTTCACGCTGGCGACAATGGCAGCGCCGAGCAGAATATCGCCCTGCACAAGGCGGTGATGCAGAAGCTGGCCGAAAATGGGGGGATCGTTCCCGCATCAATGCGCGACTAAGCCGTCGCGGCATCGCTGGCCAAGAGAAAGGCGCCCGCGGTTTCCCGCAGGCGCCTTTTTCATTTCATGCCGGCAATGCGAGCTTAGTTGTTGAACAGACCGCCGCCGCTGCCCTTGTTGGCAACCATGCGCACCAACAGGGCGCCGGCGGCAATCGTCGCCAGCTGCGGCAGGACCTTCTTGATCTTGTCGACGCTGATGCCGGTATCGTCGGCGGTCTGCTGCGCGACTTCGCGGCTTTTGTCCTTCGATCCGAAAATCGACCCGAGGATTGAATTGCCGCTGGTTTCGGCTTCGTCGGTGCCAGGCTCGGGCAGCGCCTGGGGGTTGCTGGTGATGTCGGCGGGGAGCGTACCCTGCTGCGCCTGCTCCTCGACCTTGGGCACAACCCGGCCGGTCAGCTTGTCGAGGGCGGTCTGGACGTCTTCGGTGCTCAGGCCGACGCGCTCGGCAATCTTGCGGATGGCGTCGAGGCCGGTGGCCTTGTCGGTGGTGACAGTGTCGAACATGGACAAATTCCTTTTACGCATGGGTGGAGACCAATGAACGGGACGCGGTCATGGCAGTTCCGCAGCGTGGCCCGCCAACGTGGCGACTTGCCGCCTTTCCGGCCCACCGCTATCGCGCCGCGGCAATGAGCGTGAACAAAGATCAAGTGCGGCACATCGCCAAGCTCGCCCGAATCGCGATGAGCGATAAAGAGCTTGAGCGGATGGTGCCCGAACTCAACAACATCCTCGGCTGGGTCGAACAGCTGGGTGAAGTCGACACCGACGGGGTCGAGCCGCTGACCGCGGTCATCGACCAGCCGCTGCGGCTGCGCGGGGATGTCATCGACGATGGCGATTGCCGCGACGCGGTCCTGGCCAATGCGCCCGACGCGCAGCATGGGTTTTTCGCGGTGCCCAAGGTGATCGAATGATGTCCGGACCGCTGATCCTCCCCGGACTGGGGAGGGGGACCACGAAGTGGTGGGGGGGGGTCGTGCCACGCACCAGGCTCCCTCCGTCAGCGCTGCGCGCTGCCACCTCCCCATTCCGGGGAGGAATTAATGTCTGAGCTCACCACCCGCACCATCGCCCAGTTGCGCGACGGCTTCCGCGCCGGAGAGTTTTCCGCGCGTGAAATCGCCGAGGCGTTCAATGCGGCGGTCGCCGGGGCGAAGGCGCTCAACGCATTCACCGTGACCACGCCCGACGATGCGCTGGCCTGCGCCGATGGCGCCGACGCTTCGCGCAAGGGCGGCGACCTCGGTTCGCTCGCCGGCATTCCACTCGGCATCAAGGATCTGTTTGCCACGCGCGGTGTCGATAGCACTGCGGGAAGCCGCATCCTCAAGGGCTTCAAGCCCGAATATGAAAGCCATGTCACCGCCAATCTGCGCCGCGCCGGCGCGGGTATGCTGGGCAAGCTCAACATGGACGAATTCGCCATGGGCTCGTCCAATGAGACCAGCCATTATGGGCCGGTGGTGTCGCCGTGGCGGCGGGCCGGAAGCAATGTCGCGCTGACCCCGGGAGGAAGCTCGGGCGGGTCGGCGGCGGCGGTCGCGGCGGGGATTGCGCCGGGCGTCACCGGGACCGACACCGGCGGCTCGATCCGCCAGCCCGCGGCCTTTACCGGTATCAGCGGTATCAAGCCGACCTATGGCCGCTGCAGTCGTTGGGGCGTCGTCGCCTTTGCAAGTTCGCTCGACCAGGCCGGGCCGATGGCCCGCGACGTGCGCGATTGCGCCATCATGCTGGAGGCGATGGCTGGCTTCGATCGCCGCGATTCGACCTCGCTCGATTTGCCGGTGCCGCGCTGGGAGGCCAATCTGTCGGGTGACCTTGCGGGCAAGCGTGTCGGCATCCCCAAGGAATATCGGCTCGACGGGGTGCCGGCCGAAATCAATGATTTGTGGGATAGGGGCATCGCCTGGCTCAAGGACGCGGGGGCGCAGATCGTCGAGATCAGCCTGCCGCACACCAAGCATGCGCTGCCGACCTATTACATCATCGCCCCGGCCGAAGCTTCGTCCAATCTCGCCCGCTATGACGGGGTCCGTTACGGGCTTCGCGATACGCCAGAGGGCGGCAATCTCGACGCCATGTATTCGCAGACCCGAGCCGATGGCTTTGGGGCCGAGGTCAAGCGACGGATCATGATTGGCACCTACGTCCTGTCGGCGGGATTCTATGATGCCTATTTCACCAAGGCGCAGAAAGTGCGCGCGCTGATCAAGCGCGACTTTGCCGAAGCATTCGCCAAGTGCGACCTGATCCTGACCCCGACCGCGCCGAGCGCCGCCTTCGGGCTCGGCGAGACGACCGATCCGCTGGCGATGTATTTGAATGACGTATTCGCTGTGCCCGCAAGCCTCGCCGGCCTGCCCGCGATGTCGGTTCCAGGTGGGCTCGACGGCCAGGGCCTGCCCCTCGGCCTCCACCTCATCGGCAACGAACTGGACGAGCAAGGCGTACTCAACGCCGGCCTCGCGATCGAGCAGCGGGCGGGCTTCACGGCGCGTCCGGACAAGTGGTGGTGATGCTCAAGCTCGACGAGGAAGGCGCGGAGCTCGACCGGCGCATCGACCTCGTCAATGTCGTCTTCGGGGCAGCATTGGGCGGCTATATCGGGGTTGTGATGACCCGCCACGACATGACCGACAAGCATGAAATCGTGCTCGCGCTGGCGCTGATCATCGTGACTTGTCTGCTGGTCGCGATCCGCAACATTCTCCACGTGCTGCGGGGGACCAAGTCGGGGACATGGAAGCTGCCATTGCTGGTGATGCTGCTCGGAATGGGCTTCTTCGCCTATATTCGTGGCGATCAATTTCTCGACATGGGCGTGCTAATCCCGATTTCCATTGGTTGGATCACTGCCTTCGCGGTGGTCGTCACCGCCCATGTCATCGTGTGCAAGGATTTCGAATGATGGGTGCCGATTTTCGAATCAAGGGCGATAGCGGCGAGTGGGAAGTGGTGGTTGGACTCGAGGTCCATGCCCAGGTGACCTCAAACGCGAAGCTCTTTTCGGGCGCCGCCACGGCGTTCGGGGCCGAGCCGAATAGCCAGGTGTCGCTGGTCGATGCGGCGATGCCGGGGATGCTGCCGGTGCCGAACGTCGAGTGCATCCGCCAGGCGGTGCGCACGGGGATGGCGATCGGGGCCAAGATCAATCCCTGGTCGCGCTTCGACCGCAAGAATTATTTCTACGCCGACCTGCCGCAGGGCTATCAGATTTCGCAGCTCTATCATCCGTTGGTGGGGGAGGGCGAAATTACCGTCCTCACCGACGACAAGGACGAAGCCAGCGCGGTCACCATCGGGGTTGAGCGGATCCACGTCGAGCAGGACGCGGGCAAATTGATGCACGACCAGCATCCGACGATGTCTTACGTCGATTTGAACCGCTCGGGCGTGGCGTTGATGGAGATCGTGTCGAAGCCCGACATGCGCTCGCCGGCCGAAGCCGGGGCCTATTTGCGCAAGCTGCGCGCGATCCTGCGCTACGTCGGCAGCTGCGACGGCAATATGGAAGAAGGCTCGATGCGCGCCGACGTCAACGTTTCGGTGCGCAAGCCGGGCGACGAATTGGGCACGCGGACCGAGACCAAGAACGTCAATTCAGTGCGTTTCGTGATGGCGGTGATCGAAGGCGAGGCCAAGCGTCAGGTCGAGCTGATCGAAAGCGGCGGCGAGGTCGCTCAGGAAACCCGGCTCTACGACCCCGACAAGAACGTCACGCGGTCGCTGCGGAGCAAGGAAGACGCGCACGACTATCGCTATTTCCCCGACCCCGATCTGCTCCCGCTCGAGCTGGACGATGCCTTCCTCGAGGAATGCCGGGCGAGCCTGCCCGAACTGCCCGACGCCAAGCGCAAACGGTTCGAGGGGCTGGGTATGAGCCCCTACAATGCCGGCGTCCTGACCGCTGAAGTCGAGAATGCGCGCTGGTTCGACCAACTGCTCGATGCCGGGGCCGAGCCCAAGCAGGCGGCCAATTGGGTGGTCGGTGAGTTGTTTGGAGCGCTCAACCGCCTCGGCAAGAGTATCGAGGACAGCCCGGTAACGCCCGCGAACGCCGCCGAACTGCTCGGCCTGGTCGCCGACGGGACGATCAGCGGGACCATCGCCAAACCGGTGTTCGAGAAGATGATCGACAGCGGCGACGGCGCCGCTGCGATCGTCGAGCGGGACGGCCTCAAGCAAACCAGCGACAGCGGCGAAATCGACTCGCGGATCGACGAAATCCTCGCTGCCAATGCCGACAAGGTTGCCGAATATAAGGCCGGCAAGGAAGCGCTGTTCGGCTTTTTCGTCGGCCAGACGATGAAGGCGATGCAGGGCAAGGCCAATCCGCAAATGGTCAATCAACGGCTGAAAGCGAAACTGGGATGATCAAGCGGTTGGCGTGCGCGCTCCTGTTGCTGAGCTCGAGCAATGTGGCTGGCGTGGCGGCACCTCCGCCCCCGCCGCCGCCCAAGCTGATCGTCGCCATCGCGGTCGATCAATTGTCGGCCGATCTGTTCGATGCCTATGCGCCCTTGCTGACCGGCGGCCTTGGCCGGCTGGCCCAGGGAATTGTCTACAGCAACGGCTATCAGGGCCATGCCGCGACCGAGACTTGCCCCGGCCATTCGACGATGTTGTCGGGGCTTCGGCCAACGCGCACGCGGATCATCGCCAATAGCTGGATCGACCAGTCGCTCGCCCGCGCCGACAAGACCGTGTTGTGCGCCGAGGACGAACGCGCGCCGCTCGGCCCCAATGGCAAATTTCTGCCGTCGCCCGCGCATGTCGAAGTGGCAGTGCTTGGCGACCTGATGAAACGCGCCTGGCCGGGCAGCCGCAGCGTCGCCATTTCGGGCAAGGACCGCGCGGCGCTGATGATGGGCGGCAAGCGGCCCGACCAACGCTGGTTCTTCGATGGTCAGCGCTTCATCACCGACCGCAGCGACGTCCTCGTGCCGGCGGTCGTGCCGGTCATCAATCGCCTGGTCGCCGCCAAGATCGCCGAAGCGCAGCCAGGGCTCGACGCACCGGCATTGTGCCAAGCCCGTTCGGCCCCGGTGACTCTCAAGGGCGGGATGGTCGTCGGCAGTGGCAATTTTACGCGCTCGGCCGGGGACGCCGGCGGCTATCGCGCTTCACCGGCGCTCGACGGTGCGGTGCTGGCGCTGTCGGCGGCGCTGCTGCGCGAAATGAAGCTGGGGCAAGGCAGCAGCCCCGACATTCTCGCGGTCGAAGTCAGCGCGACCGATTATGTCGGCCACAGTTATGGCCCTGGCGGTCAGGAAATGTGCCTGCAAATGCTCAGCCTCGATCGCGACCTCGGCGACTTCATGACCATGCTCGACTCGACCGGCATCGATTATGCGTTGGTGCTGACCGGCGATCATGGCAGCCTCGACGTGCCGGAGCGGCTGCGACTGCGCGGTGTGGCCGACGCGGCGTGGCTCGCGGAATCGGCAACGACCGATGCAATTGGCAAGGTCGTCGGTGCGCAGCTCGGGTTGGGCGAAGACGTCTTGCTTGGCGGCAATGGCGGCGACGTGTGGGTCAAGGCTTCGCTCGGCGCAGGTGATCGCGCCCGCGTGCTGAGCGCGGCGAGCGCAACCTTCGCTGCCAATCCGCAGGTCGAGACAGTGTTCACCAAGGCGGCGATTGCGGCAACGGCAGTGCCCTCGGGCAAGCCGAGCAGCTGGTCGCTGATCGAGCGCGCGCGCGCTTCCTTCGACCCGGTGCGGTCGGGCGACCTTTATGTCGTGCTGAAGAAGAACGTCATGCCGATCGTCACTCCGGCCAAGGGCTATGTTTCAACCCACGGGACGCCGTGGGACTATGATCGGCGCGTGCCGGTGGTGTTCTGGCGCCGGCCGCAATTCCCTGCGCTGCGCAGCGAGGAGGTTGAGACGGTCGACATCATGCCGACCATGGCGGCGGTGCTGGGACTGCCTCTGGCTCCCGGCTCGGTCGACGGCAAATGCCTGCCCGTCTTCGCCAATGTCCGCTGCCCGACAGAATAAGCCACTCAAAAAACTGGCTTTTCTTTCAGGTTGAGTTCAGGCACTCAGGTTCAATTCGCACGTTGGGCTGGCGTATCCTTGATGCGCTGATGGAGGGCTTTTGATGTCGATGCGCACCACCGGGCTTGGGCTCGTCGCCGCCGCGTCCGTTCTGCTGAGCGGCTGTGTGCAGACGCGGCAATATGCCGATGTCCAATTTTCCCCGCCGTCGGGCAATTACAAATTACTGGTGCTTCGGCCCGACGTGACGGTCAGCTCGCTGTCCACCGGCGGAATGGCCGAGCCGCGCGCCGACTGGACCGAGCAGGCGCGCTCGGCGATTATCGCCGCGCTGCGTTCGCAGCAGGCCAGCCGCGGTGGTCAGGTCCAGATTGTCGAGCGGCGCAATTCGCTGGCCGGGATCGGCGATCAGGAATTGGCCGAGATGGAGCGACTTAGCGCAGTCGTCAGCCAGTCGATCGTGCTCCACAAATATCTCGGCGAATATCTGCCGACCAAGCAGGGCAAGGGGCTCGACTGGACGGTCGGACAGGCGGCGATCAATGTCGGACAGAAGACCGGCTATGATTATGCCTTGTTCCTTCACGCCGAGGATCAAGTCGCCTCGGGCGGGCGGATCGCGCTTGGCGTGCTTGGTGTCGCCGGCTGCTTCGTCGGTTTTTGTGCGCCCAATATCGGCGGCGCGACCCAGCTCGATTATGCTTCGCTGGTCGACCTCAAGACCGGCGAAGTGGTGTGGTTCAACGTGGTCAAGGCGTCGAGCCAAGTGCCGGGCATCAAATTCGGTGACCTGCGCACGCCCCAGGGCGCGACGCAGATGGTCGATCGGCTGCTCAATCGAATGCAGCCCGGCGCGGCCATCCGCCGCGAGCAGCAGGTCAAGCGCTGATGTGCTGGCGCTGTAACCAGATCAGCCGCCGCGGCCTCCTCGCCGGTGGCGGGATTGCGGCGGCCTCGCTCGCGACCGGCGCTGCGCAGGCACGCATCCGACCGGCCGACATGCAGCCGCTGATCGGACCCGGCTACCGCCCGACCGAAAAGGACGAGCAGGGCCTTTGGCAGCTGATGGAGCGGGCCGAGGAGGAGATTGCGGGGTCGAACCTGCTGATCACCGATCCGGTGCTGACCGGCTATCTGCGCGACATCATCGGCAGCGTCGGCGGGCCGGCGGCCAAGGACTTCCGCATCTATTTGGCGCACGTCCCCGAATTCAACGCGATGATGTTCCCGACCGGCTTCGCGGTGATCTTCTCGGGCCTGTTGCTGAGGATGCGCAACGAGGCGCAGCTCGCCGGGGTCATCGCGCATGAGGCCGGCCACTTCCTGCGGCGGCACATGATCCGCTCGTGGCGCGACCAGCGTCGAAAGACCGATTTGTTCGCGATCGGATCGATGCTGGCCGGGATCGGCGGCGCGGCGGGCGGGGTCTATGTGGGCGATTATATGCGCCTGGCGCAGCTCGGCACCATCCTCAGCCTGTTCCACTACAGCCGCGAGATCGAGGCCGAAGCCGACGCCATCGGCGCGACCTTGATGGAGCAAGCGGGCTATCCGCCAGTCGAAATGGCCAATATCTGGCAGCAGCTGATCGGTGAGCAGGAGGCGAGCGCACGCTATCGCCGCAAGCACCGCGACCGCGGCTACGATCTGTTCGCGACCCACCCGGCGCCCGAAAGCCGCATGGCCGACCTTCGCGCCGACGCGCTTGAAGTGACCAAGCCGGGCAAGGCTTATGATGACCGCCGCGCCCGCTATCTCGACAAGATCGGGTCGATCCGGCCGATGATGCTCGACGACCAGGTCAAGCTCAACGATCCGGGTGCGAGCCAATATCTGGTCGAAACGCTGGCCAAGGACGGCTGGAACGGACTGCTGCGCTTTTACGAGGGCGAAGTGTGGCGGCTGCGCAATCGCAAGGACGACGATGTTCGCGCTGCGCAAAGCTATGCCGCCGCGGTGGTTTACCCCGACGCGCCGGCCGATGCCTGGCGCTGGCACGGCATCTCGCTGATGAAGGCGGGCCGCAAGGGCGAGGCGAATATCGCCTTCGCCCGCTATCTCGCGATGAAGCCGGAAGCGCCCGACGCGGCGTGGGTCCGGCAGATGATGAGCTAAGGGAGCGACGAGGATGACCAGCTTTGTGAAACTCGCCATGCTTGCGGCGGCGCTGCCACTGACCGCCTGCTCGTCGGTTGGCGGCGATGGCTTTGGGGTGAGCAATTACACCCTGGTGCGGGTGCACCGCGTATCGGTCGGCAATGGCGGCATGTCGGTGGCCGCGCCGCGCGCTTACAACCGCCTGCGCCAAAAGCTGTTCGACGACATCATGGAAACCGAGGACTGGACCCTAAATGGGCCGCTGCTCGACGGCATCAGCTACGTCACCGGGCTCCAAGGCGGGCGCTATCTCATTCGCCAGCGCAAGAGCGACAGCCAGCAGGTGCCCAAGTTCCGCGCCGACATGACGGCACCCGAGATCGCCGCCATGCTGGAAACGCTGTACCGGGTTCGCGGCGGCGCACTGGAGTTCAAAACCCTGTCGCTCCAGCCGCGCAGCTTTGCCGGCGTGCCGGGCGGATTCCAGTTCGACTTCGAGCATCTCGACGGCGATGAGTTGTGGCGCCAGGGCCGCGCCGTCGGTGTGGTTGCCAACGGTCGACTCTACCTCGTCCTGATGGACGCGGCGAAGTCGCATTATTATCCCGATGTCCTGCCCGATTTCGAGGCGATCGTCGCTTCGGCGCAGATCCGCTCCTAACCGATCGGCGAAATCGGCGTAGTCGGCGCCTCGGTTCCCGGGGAGGTCGGCGAAGGCACGTCGATCAGCGGCGCCGGGGCCGGCGTTTCGGCGGGTGCCTCGCTCGGCTGGCCGGGTTGCGACGGCTCCGGAGTCGTTGGCGGAACCGGGGCTTCGGGCTCTGCGGGGTCGCCATCGTTGGCGGGGAAGGGCGGCAATTGAGTGATGTTGCTGTGGGTCATAAGGGGTGAACGCCTGCAAGGCGCGTCGGTTGCGGATCGCCCGACTTGGCAAAACGCTCATGCTTGCTATAGGCCGCGCACCTTT
>JBDSEL010000022.1:0-8340 GCA_039920065.1 Sphingomicrobium sp.
CCAATTGGCCGATTGCTGAATGCCGCCGACCGCGGCAATCGATTTCGCCTTCACCGTCGAGCTGCCCTTGGCATAGGCCGAATTTTTGGCCGGCGAGTTGGACATGAAGCTGCAGTCCATTTCGATACCGGAGTTACCAGTGATAGCGATGCCGGTGTTGGCCGCACTCGATTCGAGGCTGACGACACAGAATTCGCTGATGCCCGGGACGGAAGCCGCAGTCGCGGCCGTCAAGATGGTCGGCGTTTCGGACAGGAAGATGCTGCTGAACGCGAGGTCCTTCTCGACCGCCAGCGTGACCTTGACCTGATTGTCTTCGTCCGCGCTACTGGTCGGGAACGTAACCTGCGGATAGCCCGACTTGAGCGAGATCCCGGTATGCTGATTAAGGGTAAGATCGTGAGACACCGCGGTCGACGTCGAACTCGTCAGGCCGGCGTTGTTGACGCGGTCGTAGACGCCGGCGATGGCCGCCGAATCCGCTGCGCGCTGCAATTGCCGTTTCCACAGCGCCCACTGGATGGTGTCGGTCGCCAGGCCCGCCGACCCAACCAGCAGCGGCAGTGCCGCCGCAGCGATCACCAAAGCGTTGCCACGACGGTCCTTGAACAGCTTGCGCAGGAAGTTGAGCATGAGGGTCCTCACTCGAGTGACGCGGATTTCGACCATGCTCTAGCGGCGACACGGTGAGCGAAGCGTTGAAGGCCTTGGTTAACGACCAGGAAGGATGTCGCGCCTCGGGCACCTTGAACCGATCTGTATTGCTATTATAATACACGGATAAAGACCTTGCGCCCCGCCCGGTGGCTGTCCACCGTTGTGGTCGAAGGCAAATGAGGAAGTGATGATGGCCAAGAGCCCCGACGTTCAGGAAACCATTGCAACCAAGATCAAGCTAGAGCCGCCCGAGGCGCTGCAGCGGATCGAGCCGGCCGAGGCCGCCGGGCTGGTGCCCCTCAAGTCCGAGGAAGTGAGCGCGCTTGACGCCAAGGTCGCCGAGTTCGTCAACGAGCTTGCCGCTCTCGACAGCAACAGTCCCGAATTCGGCAAGAAGGTCGATCAGCTGACCGCAATGGGCCGCAAGGAAATCGCCGAGGCGGCGGGCGCCTCCAATCGCTTCCTCGACCGCCCGGTCAAGGCAATCGACAGCGACACCGGCATCGGCGCCGATCTGACCGAGCTTCGCCGGACGGTCGAAAAGCTCGATCCCAAGGAAGCCGGCAAGGGCATGACCAGCCGCAAATTCCTCGGCATCATCCCGTTCGGCAACAAGGTGAACAATTATTTCGACAAATACCGGTCGAGCCAGACGCACATCAGCGCGATTCTCCAGCGCCTCGGCAACGGCAAAGACGAACTGCTGATGGACAATGCCGCAATCGACACCGAGCGCGCGACCCTGTGGAAGACGATGCACAAGCTCGAACAGATGGTCCACATCTCAAAGAGCCTCGACACGCAACTCGAAGGCAAGGCCAATGAGCTCGATTCGAGCGAACCAGCCAAGGCCAAGGCGATCCGCGAAAGCGCGCTCTTCTACACCCGCCAGCGGACCACCGATCTGCTCACTCAGACGGCGGTAACAGTCCAGGGCTATCTCGCGCTCGACCTGGTCAAGAAGAACAATGTCGAGCTGGTCAAGGGTGTCGATCGGGCGTCGACCACGACCGTGTCGGCGTTGCGCACCGCGGTCACCGTCGCCTCCGCCATGTCCAACCAGCGGCTGGTGCTGGAACAGGTGACCGCGCTCAACACCACCACCGCGAGCATGATCGACACCACGGGCGAGCTGCTCAAGACGCAATCGGCGACGATCCACGAGCAGGCCGCGTCGAGCACCATTCCGCTCGAGACGCTGCAGCGCGCGTTCCAGAACATCTACGACACGATGGACCAGATCGACGCCTTCAAGCTCGCCGCGCTCGAGAACATGAAACAGACCGTGACCACGCTCGGCAGCGAGGTCGAGAAGTCGAAGGGCTATATCGCCCGCGCCGAAGGCGTCGCCCAGTCCCGGCTCGAGGCATCAAAATCGCCATTCGAGGCGATCGAACTCAAGTGACTCCGCAGGACATCGGCAAGGTCTTCGCCGCCGCTGACCATAGTTTCGAGCGGGCGATCGCGACCAGCGCGCGGACCAATGCGACGCTGACCCGCGCCGATGATGTCATGACCCGGATCGGCAGCCGCGACGGCGCCGCCCGCGCCGCCGCCCGGCGCGAACGCCAGCGGCTCAACGCCGGCTTCGGACGAACGGCCAAACGCGTTGCAATGATCATTGCCGTAGTGTGGCTAGCGACCGTCGTCATCGGCTTCGTCAATCCGATCGGGCTGTTCGGACTGATCGCCGCGATCGTGATTGGCGCAATATTAGTTGGCGGGACTCTGATGGGGTCTCGCGGACGCGTGGCCCCGGCCCTGCCCGCGCCCGATTTGCCAAGCGCGCTGCTCGTCGATCGGCTCGATTCCTACCTTTATCGCGCGCGCCCCGCATTGCCTGCGCCGGCCCAGGCGGAGATCGACCAGATGCTGTCGGCGCTGCCGTCGCTCAAACCGACGCTCGAGCGGGTCGGCGCGATGGACCCGGCGGTACAAGACGCGCGGCGACTGATGGGCACGCATCTGCCTAACCTCATCGACCGCTATCTCAACGTCCCGGCAGCTTACCGCGGCGATGCCGGTGACGACGATGTCAGCGTCGACGAGCGGCTGGTCGAAGCCCTGCGCGCCGGCCGCCAGGCGCTCGACGACGCCGGCAAGCAGCTCGCCAAGGGCGACGTCGCCGCGTTCGAAACCCAGGGCCGCTTCATCGAATCGCGTTATGGCGAGGAACCGCTCGACCGCTGAATGATGTTGCTCCCGCGCGAGGTGCGCGGCACAGTCGAAAACGGTGCGGCGAAGCGGGGACTTGAATGGGGCTGACCGAACTGCGCAAAGCGGCCTACCGCCAGCTTGAGCCGACCGCCCGGCGCGGAGAGGGCCTGTCGCCCATTAACAAAGCGCTGGTGTTCCTGGTGATCGTGGCAGTCGTCGAAGCCGTGGTCGGCACCGAACCGACACTTGCGGCGAATCGTGAAAATCTACTCAGCCAAATCGAATTTTCGATCGGGATCGTGTTCCTGATCGAATATATCGCGCGGGCGTGGATCGCGGTCGATAACCCGCGCTTCGCCACGGCGCGCTTTCCCCGGCTTCGCTACCTTATTACGCCGATGGCGATCATCGACTTGTTGGCGGTGATCCCGGCGCTGTTCGCATTCGGTGGGACATCGAGCCTGGTGCTGCGATTTTTCCGAGTCATGCGCATGCTTCGCCTAGCAAAGCTCGGCCGGACGTCGAAAGCGTGGTTGTTGCTGCGCGAAGCCTTCGTTCAGAAGGGCCAGGAATTCGGGCTTATCCTCGGCATGTTGCTGGTCACGATCCTGTTCGCGGGATCGCTGATGTACTGGGTCGAGGGCGGCGTCCAGCCCGACAAGTTCGGAAGCATCCCGCGCGCGATGTGGTGGGCGATCATCACCCTCACCACGATTGGCTATGGCGACACCTTTCCGATCACTCCGCTAGGAAAGCTGCTGGCGGGGTTCATCGCGGTCATGGGGGTGATGCTGATCGCGCTTCCGACCGGTCTGTTCGCCGCCTCGTTCACCGAGTTGCTCGACCGCGAGCGGCAGGCAGCAGAGGCGCTCGCCGCCGAACGCAAGGCCGCGCGTACCAAAGCGCACAAGCCATGAGCACAGCCAATGGATTGCACCGGCTTGAACCCACGGTCATGATGGACGCATGGCGAGTTCGACCGATCACGTCCCCGGCCTGACCGTGGTTGCGCCCGCAGCAGCTGCGGTCGCGTCAGATCGGCGGCCGTGGCGCGAGCGGCTGCCACCGGCGGTGCCGCCGTTCAGCTCGCCTTTCTATCGAGCCTTTTCGGTCATTTGGTGGATTGCCTTCATGCTCGCCCTGATCGGGCCGATTGCGGGCATCTATTTCCGCTATTCCTCGCCCGACAATAATAGCCAGCTGCTGCTCGGCAGCCGCGCCGGCCTGGCCGTTTCGCCCGAGGATGCAACACTGGTGCGCTATACCGTCGGGCCGGAAGCGCAGGCGCAGGGAATTCGTCCCGGCGACCGCATCGTCGCGGTTTATGGCATGCCCTTGCCGCGGCGCATGCCGGTGACCGAGGATGCGCTCGCCAAACATGCCGACGATCCGGCCTATATCGTCATGGGCAATCTGCTCTACGGCACCGAGGCTGGCGAAGTACCGCTAACGGTCCGATCAAGCGACGGCGTGATCCGCGAAATCGTATTGACGACGGGAGAACAGCATGTCGACGATTCGGCGCGGGCGATGGGCATCGGTCCCAAGCTGCTCAAGTTCATCGATCTGCTGCATGTCCTGTTCTACCCGTTCCTGTGGTGGGCGGCGTGGATTCTCCACCGCCGCAACGCCCGCGACGCAGTCAGTTCGATCCTCAGCCTGGCGGTGCTGTTCACCGTAGGCGCCGAACAGCCGTCATCGATCTTCCTCGCCAATATCGGGGTGCCGCGGTCGGCCAACGTCGCCTTGTTCGACCTTGGCAACGTCATGCTGCTGACCGGTATCCTGCTGTTCCCGCACGGCCGCCTGTCGTGGCGACTGGTTGCATTGCTCGCGGCGCTGCCGGTGCTGATGCTGCTGACCGGCGAAACATACCAATTGGTGTTTTTGGCCTTCATGATCATGGCCGTGTGGATGTTGCTGCGGTGCATGCGCAACACGCCGTCCAGCGACCTTCGCCAGCAGATCCGCTGGGCCCTGTTCGGCTTCACCGGCTATGCCCTGTTGCGCGGGGTCTCGGTCGTTTGCGACCTGCTCAAATGGTCGGCGTCGAGTTTCGGCAACCAGCTGTTGATCGAGATTGCGGCCGGAATCAGCATCGCTCTGGGCTTCTTCATCCTGCAGCTCGGCCTGCTCATCGCCCTGCTCCGGTTCCGCCTTTATGATGCCGAGTCGATCATTTCAAAGACCGCCAGTATCGCGATCGTCACGATCGTGCTCGGCGCGGGGTTCGCTGGGGTGATGGAGGGCATCATCACTCAGATGCAGAATATCTATTCGGGCAGTCAGACCCCGGCCGCCGTAGCCGGCGCGATCCTCGCCACCGCGCTCATCCAGCCAGTCCACAGCCGGGTCCAGAAATGGGCCGAAAAGCATTTCCACAAGAACCTGCTCCAACTCAAGCACGGTTTGCCCGAGGCAATGCGCGACCTGCGCGATGTCGCCAGTCTGCAGGACTTCATCGACGAGGTGCTGGGGCGGGTGACCGAGGGAGTCCACGCCCACCGCGCCGCCTTCATCATGGGCAGGGAGGTCAAACAGCAAATTGGTGTCACCCGCGCCGAGGTGCTGCGCTGGCTGGCCTCGTTCCAGCCAGTCGAAGGGGCAGAGGACGAGAAGATCGAGGTCAATCTTGACGATCGCCTGTTCCCGCTCAGAGTGCGGGTCGAGGATGGGCGAGGTCACGATATCGGCTGGCTGCTGGTCGGTCCCCGCCCTGACGGCTCAATCGCCAGCAAGGACGAGCGCGAGGCCATCGAGGATGTCGTCGTGCCGTTCGCCCGCTCGCTTCGAATCGTCGTCAACCGCGAGCGCGAGAAGCAGGAATTGCTCGATCTGATGGAGTCGCACCGGCAACGAATCGCGCGGATCGAGCTGGCGATGAATATGTAATCTGGATTAAGATTTTAACCCTATATTCATTGACCCTCGTCAATGAGGTGGATAATTGACGGGACTGTTCACAGGGGGAAAATCGTGTCGCGTGCCTTGGTCGTATTCGGGCTGATCATCTGCGCCCCGCTGGCGATTGCCGGCGCGTCGAGCGCATCCGCTCAAGCAGCGCAGCCCCAGCATTGTACTGAGACCCCGGCCAAGAAGGCCAGGAAATCCATGTTCGGCAATATCTTGGGGGGAATCGCCGATTCCGCTCTCGGTCGGTTCGGTGGAGCCGCGGGCAGCATCGCCAGCTCCTTCTCCGCCGGGTCGATGCTGTCCGATGCGATTATCAACATGCTCGACTGCAAGGAGCAGCAGCAGGCGGCCAAGGCGACCGATCAGGCGATTCGTGGTGGAGTCGGCACCGAAGTCACCTGGACCAGCGAGTCGCGCCCCAATGTCGCTGGCAAATCGACCGTCACGGCGGAGCAAAAGCTCGCCGATGGCGGGCAGTGCATGACCGTGACCGACATCGTCATTGTCGATGGCGTGGAGACATCGGTGCCCAAGCGGATGTGCCGCGCCAAGGGAGCCCAAGGCTTCGCACGGGTCTGAGCGTGACGCGGGAGGCCTTCCGAACGTCGGGCCTGGCCCTGTTGGCGCTGCTCAACCTTGCTGCCACCGCGCCCGCCGACCCGCTCAATCCGTCGTGCCCGCGAGCCCTTAACTGGTCGACCTATGCGCGGATGAAATTCACGCCCGAGACGATCGGCGACGTCAAAGTCCTCAGGGCCGAAGGCAAGATCGACGAGGATATGCCGCTTCGGCTCAAGCAGGCGATCGAAGCCAATGCGCCGATCGACGAAATCTGGATTCGTTCGCCCGGTGGCGATGCGCGGGCCGGAAATGCCGCCGGCAAAATCATCCGCGACCATGGCATCCCGACCCGCATTCCAGGCGGCTGGGCATGCTTTTCCGCCTGCAACTTCGTGTTCATGGGCGGGCCTATCCGTTTCGTCGACGATGGCGGCTTGTTCGTCGTTCACATGTTCACCCACCTTGGCGACAAGGAAGCGGTGCGGTCCGAATTGGCGAAGGGCGGCGATTCCGCGATCAGCCTGATCGGCGAGGTCGAACAGGACAGCGCGATGCTCGCGACCGAGGATAATGACTTTCTTATTCGTATGGGAATTTCGCGAAAGTTGCTAACCGAGGTTATGTACCGGCAAAAGGCGGTAGCATCGGACGGGGATAAATCGACTCGTCGCTGCCTGACCGATGCCGAGACTGCAAAATATAATGTCGCAAATGCGCAATGAGGGAGTGACGATGATGAAAGCTAAGCTTTGGCTGATTGGGGCCGCGGCCGCGGCCGCGGTGGCGATGTCGTCCGCCGCAATGGCAAGCGTGGTTGTCGTGCGTTCGCTCGGGCCTTCGGCCAAGGCGTTCCCGCCGGGCAAGACTTTGCCGGAAAGCGCCAAGATCACGCTTGGTGCGGGCGATGTCGTCACCCTGCTCGGGCCATCGAAGGCGCAAACCCTGCGCGGCCCTGGCAATTTCAACGCCAGCAACGTCAGCCTGGCCGATGCCTCGAGCAAGCGCGGCCGCTTCGGCGCGCTGCGCGCCGGCGAAGTCGCGCGCAACCCGAGCGTGTGGGACATTGATGCCTCGCAGAGCGGCAAGGTCTGCGTCACCGACGCCGCCCACGCCCTGTTGTGGCGGCCCGACAGCGAAAGCGAAGCGACGGTCAACATTCGCTCGGGCGATGGCAGCACTGAGCCGGTAACGTGGGTCGCCGGCAATGCCGCAGCGGCCTGGCCGGCGGCGCTTCCGCTGACTTCGGGCTCCGAATATCAGATCGAGTGGCAGGACACCGGCGAGAAGAGCAATATCACCGTCGTCCAGGTCATGAAGTCGCCAGCCGATCTTCCGGCCGCGGCGCAAGTGCTGATCGAGAATGAATGCCAGAACCAGCTTGACGTGCTGGTCGATGGCGCATCCAAAATGGGCAATTGATTGCGCGCTAGCCGGTAATCCCGGCTGCGCTGAGCTGTTGGGCCTCGGTTTCGTTGAGACCGAGGCCTTTCAATATCTCGGCCGTATGCTCGCCAAGACCGGGCGGCGGCAGGTCGTTGTCGGCGCGCACTCCGTCGAGCCGCACCGGTGACCCGACCAGCGCCATCCCGCCGATGTGCCTAACCATCTGGCGGTGCTGCGCCTGGACGTCCTCAAGCGCCTGGCTGACACGATTGATCGGCCCGGCCGGAATGCCTGCTTCCTCCATCGCGCCGAGCCAATCCGCTGCTGACCGGGTGGCAATTTCAGCGGCCACCAGCGCGGCCATCGCCTGATGATTGGCAACCCGCGCCTCATTGGTCGCAAAGCGCGCGTCCTCGAGCCATTCCGGATGACCGAGGATCGTCGCCAGCCGAGCGAATTGACGATTATTGCCGACCGCGATGATGATCGGCTGATCGGCCGCCGCGAATGGCTGATAGGGCACGATATTGGGGTGCGAGGCCCCTTGGCGCTGCGGATCGACGCCGCTGACAAGAGCGTTCGACGCCTGATTGGCAAGCATCGCCAGCTGGGTATCGAACAGCGCCATGTCGATGTGCGCGCCCTCGCCGCTCTTTTCGCGCGCATAGA
>JBDSEL010000023.1:0-20222 GCA_039920065.1 Sphingomicrobium sp.
TGTCGATCGCGATGCGCAGCGCGACCCAACCGCCGCTGATCGAGGCGGTGCGCGTCCCGCCATCGGCCTGGATGACGTCGCAATCGACCGTGATCTGGCGCTCGCCGAGCAATTTCATGTCGACCACGGCGCGCAGCGAGCGGCCGATCAGCCGCTGAATTTCCTGAGTGCGGCCCGATTGCTTGCCCTTGGCGGCCTCGCGATTGCCGCGGGTGTGGGTGGCGCGGGGCAGCATTCCATATTCGGCGGTAACCCAGCCCTGGCCCTTGCCGCGCAGGAACGGCGGCACGCGCTCCTCGACGCTTGCGGTGCACAGCACGCGGGTGTCGCCGAAGCTGACCAGGCAGGAACCCTCGGCATGGCGGGTAAAGCCAGGCTCGAAGGACAATTCGCGAATTTGGTCGGGGGCGCGGCCGCTTGGGCGCATGGATCGATTCTCCTGATAATGGTGTCGGCGGTCCCTAGACCCTGACGCCGGGCAATCCTAGATAGCGCGCAATGGCTCCGCCGATCCCCAACAGCATTCACGCGATGAGCGATCGCATGCGCGATATCTTCGGGCTGGTGGTCGAGGCGTATCTCGAGCGCGGGCTGCCGATCGGTTCGAAAGCGCTGGCCGGGTCGGTCAGCCTGTCCCCGGCCTCTATCCGCGGCGTGATGAGCGAACTCGAAGAGCGCGGGCTATTGACCCACCCGCACACCAGCGCGGGACGGATCCCGACCGAAATCGGACTGCGCCTGTTCGTCGACGGGATCATGCAGACCGCCGCCCCCGATCCCAAGGAAGTGCGCGAGATCGAGCGCATGATCGTTCGCGACCAGCCGATCGAGGACGCGTTGGCAGCGGCCTCTGCGGCGTTGAGCGGGCTGTCGTCGTGCGCGGGGGTGGTGCTCGCTCCGAAAAGCGAGATTCGCCTCAAGCAGCTGCAATTCACTGCGCTTGGCGAGGGCCGCGCGCTGGCGATCCTGGTCGGGATGGACGGAAGCGTTGAGAACCGCGTCGTCAGCCTGCCGCCGGGGGCCAGCGCATCGGGCCTGACCGAGGTCAGCAATTACGTCAACGCGCGGCTCACCGGCCTGACGTTGGCCGAAGCCGAGGCGCGGCTGCGGGCCGAAATCCTCAGCGCCAAGGAAGCGATCGACATGGCCTCGGCCGAATTGGTTGCCTCTGGCCTGGCCGATTGGAGCCACGACCATGAAAGCCGACCGGTGCTGATCGTGCGCGGCCAGGCTAACCTCATCGACGAGTTCGCGGCGCAGGACCTCGACCGGGTTCGCCAGCTGCTCGGCGAACTTGAGGATCGGCAGGAAATTGCCCGCTTGCTCGAGGGCGCGCGAGATGCGCCGGGATGCCGGATCTTCATCGGCTCCGAAAACCGCATGTTCGCTTTGTCGGGATCATCGGTCATTGCCGCGCCCTATCACGGCAGTCAGGGCCAGGTGGTCGGCGTGGTCGGCGTAATCGGGCCGACGCGGTTGAACTATGCCCGTGTGGTCCCCATGGTGGATTTCACAGCGAAAGCACTAACGAGATTGATGGGATGAACGACGAAGATAATCTGCACGACGAAGCCGAACAGCTTCGTGAGGAAATCGCTGCCGACGCGCCCGAAGGGGGCGAGCTCGACCGGGTTGCGGCGCTTGAGAAGGAGCTCGAGGAAACCCGCTCCAAGGCGCTCTATGCCACCGCCGAGCTGCAAAATGCGCGGCGGCGGATGGACAAGGAAATGGCCGATACGCGCAGCTATGCCGCGGCCGGCTTTGCGCGCGACATGCTCAGTGTGCGCGACCATCTGCAGCGGGCGATCGATCATGTGCCCGAAGGCGCGCGCGAGGGCGACATGGCCAATTTCGTCGACGGCATCGAGGCGACGCTACGCGAAATCGACTCGGTGTTTCAGCGCAATGGGGTTGAAAAGGTGCCGGCCAAGGGCCTGCCGCTCGATCCCAACCGTCACCAGGCGATGGTCGAAATCCCGACCGACGAGGTCGAGCCCGGCACTGTCGTCGAGGAAATGCAGGCCGGCTATGTCCTGAAGGACCGGCTGCTGCGTCCGGCGCTCGTCGGGGTATCGCGCGCCGGCTAGTGAACGTCGCGGCAATGCTCGGTGGATTTGCTCATCAGGCTGAATCGCGGCTCTACCGCGCCCCCGCCAAGCAGTCGATCGGCGGCGTAGCTCCCGAGCGCCGGACCATGTTTGAAGCCGTGTCCCGAACCGCCGCCAAGCAGCAGAGCATTGTCGAACGCGGGGTGGAAATCGGCCAGGAAGTCGCCGTTCGAGCTATTCTCATATTGGCAGACGCGGCTCTCGGTCAGCGGCGCTCCCCTCAGGCGCGGGAAGCGCTGATCGCGATAGGCGATGACCCGCGCCAGCACGGCCTCGCTCGGGTGCCGATCCTGGGTATCCGGATCGACCTCGGGGCCGTGGACATCATGGGCGAACTTGACTCCGCGCGCCTCGATATCGGGGAAGCCGTAGAACATCTCGCCGGCGTTGAAATCAGCCCATACCGGCATTGGCCCGACGCCGAAGTCGGGATCGCCGGCGGGGGCTGCGAAGAAGAAAATTTCCTGCCGGGTGACGCGGATGCGCGGTCCAATGATGTCGGGAAACACTTTGGGCAGCCACGGGCCCGCAGCGAAGACGAATTGATCGGCGGCGAGCATTGTGCCCTCGGCCAGGCGAACCGTGTCGAGCCTTGCCCCGCTCGGAGACGGCGCCTGCACAAGCCCTCGCCGGTACTCCCCGCCGGCGCGCACGAACCGGTCGACCAAGGTCTGCACCGAGCGCCGCGCCAATAGCGCGCCGAAGTCCGGCTCGAACAGTCCCAGCGCCGATCCGGTAAAATCGAACATCGGGAATCGGCGCTGCATTTCCGCAATATCCAGCAATTCGCTGGGCAATCCGAGGCGGCGGTGCGCAGCGACGCTGTCGGCGAGATACTCCTGCTCGCCGGGGAAGAAGAACAATACGCCCGTAGGCAGAAAGATCGGCAGTCCGCTGACCTCGCTCAGCTTTTGCCACTGCGGCAGCGAACTGATCGCCATTCGCGAATAGAGTTCGTCCTTGCCGTAAGCAGCGCGGATGATCCGCGTTTCACCGCCGGAGGAGGCGAGGCTGTGAGCCGGGCCGAGCGCGTCGACCAGGGTCACCTGCGCCCCGCGCTGCTGCAAATGATGGGCAGTCCAGGCGCCAAACACCCCGGCCCCGATTATGGCAATGCTTGGCATGGCGCTCCTCAAGCCGGTGACGAACGAGGCCATGATCTAGCCCGGCCGGTCAGCCTTTGGCAGACATAAAAAGGGGGAGACGAATCTCCCCCCTTCCTTAGGCTAAAAATTCCGCGCGGATCAGAATTTGACGCGCAAGCGGGTGTACCAGAAGCCCCCGTTCATCCCGAACGGTCCGCCGTTGCGCGGATAGACTTGACCGTCGGACAAGCTGTCCGTGATGACGAAGATTGGGTTCGACGTCGACGACTTGATCTTGTCGGGGAAAGTGTTGAACAGATTGTTCGCCCCGACCGTCAGTGTGTAATGCTCCAGGAACGTATAGCTGGCGCTCAAATCGGTGGTGAACTTGGATCCGAACTTCTGGCCCGGATAGTCATTCTCGGATCGCCAGCTGCTGTAAAAATGTTCAGCAGCATTGATCGAAAAAGGTCCGCGGGTCCAGCCGGCCTGAAGGTTCAAACGATGGTGCGGAGCAAGGTTTTCGGCATCGACGATCTGCGACGCGCCGATCACCGCCGGGTCGAACTTGGTGACTTTATTCTTGTTGTAATTATAGGCCAGAGTCAGATCGAGCTTTCCATCGGCGAGGCCGGTGCGGTGAGATCCGACAACGTCGATACCGCGGGTGCGGGTGTCGAACGCATTGGTGAAGTATTGGACCTCGCCATTGAGCCCGACGGCGGCCAGTTCAGGCAAGACCAGGATATCGGCAGCGGAGACGAGAAACGTCTGCGAGATGAAGATCCGATCTTTGACCTTGATTTGATAAGCATCGACAGTGACCGACGTGTTCGGCGCCGGTTCAAAGACGAAGCCCGCGCCAAAATTGACCGATTTCTCTGGCTTGAGCGATTGCGCGCCGTAGAATTGCGCGATCGCGCTGGTCACCGGATAGGTGCCGGTCTGGACCGACTGGCCAGCCCGGAAGTTGGTCGTCAGCACCTGGGTGTTATTCTGCCCCGGGGTCGGCGCGTGGAAGCCCGAACCGACGGTGCCGCGCACGGCCAGTATGTCATTGACATGATAGATACCGTTGAGCTTGCCGACGACTGCGCCGCCGAAGCTGTCGTAGTGCTCATAGCGTGCGGCAGCGCCCATGCTCAGCCGATCGCTCAGGTCGGCCTCGGCGCCGGCGTAGAACCCGTAGCTGGATTGGCTATGACGGCCGGCGTAGGTCGGGCTGGTGCCGCCATAGCCACTCGCCGACGGATCTTCGACCGCCGTATTGGTGCCGGTCGGGGCAAACACGCCCGGTGCGGTTTCCACAAAAAGCGGATGCGGAAGCGCGTAAGGACCAGAGCCGTAGGACTGCGGATCGCCTTCGGTGCTTTCGTAGGTTTCCTTGCGAAATTCAGCTCCGCCCGAAAGCAGGACCGGGCTCGCCAGGCCGGTGTTCAAATTATAGGTGAGGTCGAGGTTGAGGTCCAATTCGTCCTGAATGAGCTTGCCGAATTCGAATTCGGTCTGCGACAGTCCGCCGTAGGACGGCGCAATCGAATTATACATCGACAGGTCGAGCTGGTTGCGGCTGAGCGAACCCGACACGTCGTAACCGATTTCACTGACCTTGCCCTTGAAACCGACGGTGCCATAGGCTTGGTCGGTGACGCCGACGAAGCGCGGCGTGAAGCCGGCCGGATAGATCGAGCTCAGATTGAAGACGTTGCCGTCAACGACATAGCCGCCCGTCGGGCAGGTCGGATTACCCGCCGGACACTGGGTTTGGTAATAGGGATGCTGGAAGAACGAACGTCCGCCGAGATTGATGGTCCGACCGTCGGTTGTCAAGAACGGCCGCGAGCCGAGCAGCGATGATCGGAAGTTGAAGCTCTGATCGGCTTTCTTGTGAGCCAGATTGCCGAACAGATAGACTTCGACATTGTCCGAGAAGTCGACGCTCGAGTTGAGGATAAACTTGTAGCCGTTGGTCGGCGAATTGCCCCAAATTTGCGCCGGCAGCGGATAGTGCGGCAGCTGGTCGGCGAGCGTGGGATTTTCTGCCGCGAAGGCGACCGCAGTTGGGCGGGTCTTACCGCGGCTGGTCTGTCCGTCGTCATTATATTCACCGGCTAGAGTCACGAACCCCGAGCGACCGAGCGCAATTCCGCCGTAGCCCGCGATCAAGTAGCTCTTGCCGTCGCCGTGGCGATAATATTGGCCGTAGCGGGCGATTGCTTCCCAGCTGGTGTCGCTGCGCAGGGTATAGTTCAGCACCCCGGCAATGGCATCCGAGCCATATTGAGCGGTCGCGCCGTCGCGCAGAACCTGGAGGTTGCGGACGGCTATGGCCGGGATCGACGAGATGTCGGCACCCTGCGAGCCGAACGACAAGCCGGTGTCGCCGCCGTTATAGACTTGCACCAGGGCCGAGCGATTGAAGCGCTTGCCATTGAGCATGACCAGCACCTGATCCGACGGCAGGCCGCGCAGCGATGGCGCGCGAACAAAGGTCGAGGCATCGGAGATCGAGTTCTGACCGACGAAGAAGGACGGCACCAAGTTGGATACCGTGTCGAGCATGTTGGCGGTCGGCTGCGCGCCGATTTCGGCGGCGCCGATTACATCGACCGGCGATGCCGAATCGGTCACCGAACGGTCGAGCCGGCGCGTTCCGGTGACGACGATTTCGGTGGTCTCGGTTTCCGGCGGCGGCGCCGCAGCGCCTTCGGGCAGCGGATCGGTCGACGTCTTGATCGGCGGAGTTGCCTCGGGCGCCGATTGAGCGGCGACAGGAGCGGCGAGAGCGAGCACGGACGAGCCGAGCAATAGGATAGTGATAGTGCGCATTGGACCTGTTTCCCCCTATGGTCTTTTAGTGCGACCTCATTGTCGTCAACCCGACTTTTTTTGCAAAGCTCAGCGGTGGAAATTATTTGCTTTTTCCGCCTCTGTTGCAATCCGGCGACAGTTTCCGCGAGGGAACCCTAACCAAAGATACCCCTCCAGCCTGGACAAAGGGCAATAATGAATTTTGTCCGATTCGGATTCGAGAACCTCCAACTTCGATGGGCGAGCAAGCATAGCGAGCCATCGGGACGACCATCGTCTGAGCCTGTTCGGCGCAATTGCATCCGGATCGGAGTTAGATGCATGCCCGGGTTAACGGTTGGCGCTGCTATTCATGGCTATGACGTCGGCACGCACTACGATCCAATGCGCTGGGGTAGCGCTGGCCTATTTCAGCCTTGCGTCTTTGGCCATTTCGACGACCCGCTTCGATGGCGGTCTGGCGTTCGTCTGGTTCGCCAATGCCTATCTGATCGGATTGCTCCTCCGCCTCAAACGCCGCGACTGGCTGGCGCCAGTTCTGTGCGGGGGGCTAGGCAGCATGCTTGCGACCGGCTTGGTCGGCGCCAGCTGGGCGCTTTCCCCGTTCCTGGCTTTGGCCAACATCGCCGAAGTGCTGGTCGCCGCGTGGCTGATGCGGCGCGCCCGATCGTCGCTGATGCAGCTCGGCTCGATCCGCTGGACGAAGAACCTGTTCTGGGCTGCAGGCATAGCAGGACCGCTGGCGATGGCCGCGGTGGCGATATTGCCGATGTGGTTTTTTAGCGGCATCCTACCCGTTGAAACCCTGTTTCGTGCCTTGACAGGCCACGGCCTTTCGAACCTCACCTTCATTCCCATCGTCAAGCTGTTCGTCACCGGCGGTCACGGCAATTGGCGCGATCGCGGCGAGCGGTTCAGTGCGGAACGCGACTTGCCCATGTTCGCGCTGCTGATCGGCGTGACCTCGTTGGTCTTCATGCAGCGCTCCCTGCCATTGCTGTTCCTTCCGATCCTCCCGTTGACGGTCATCGTCTTCAATGGCGGCAGCCGCCGCAGCGCGGTGGCGCTTTGCCTATTGGCGCTGATCGGCGGGGCCTGCACTTTGCTGGGGCTGGGTCCAATCTCGCTCGCGGTGATGAGCCACGGCCTCGAAATGCAGTTTATGCAATTCTTTCTGCTGGCGACCACGCTAACGATCGTTCCGATTGCCGCGCAATTGCGCAGCCGCCGCTTGCTGGCGCAACAAGTGCGCGACAGCGAGGCGCGCTACCGGATGCTCGCCGACCATAGTTCGGACATTATCACCCACACCGATTTGACGGGGCGCGCGCTGTTCGTGTCGAACTCAATGACTCGCATCGCCGGCTACGAGCCGCGCGTCGTGATCGGACGCAATATCATGGAGTTTATCGACGTCGCCGACCAGGCCGGGGTGGCTGAGGCCTATGGCCGGGCGATCGTCAGTGGCGGCGAGGCAGTGCGGATGGAATATCGCGCCCGCGTCAGCAGCGGCGAGTGGGTGTGGTTCGAAAGCCTGTGTCGCGGGGTCGTCGGCGATGACGGCCGGGTCGAGGGACTGGTCAGCATCGTGCGCGACATTTCCAACCGCAAACAGCGCGAGGATGATTTGGCGGTGGCGGCGACGATCGACTGCCTGACCGGCCTTCGCAACCGCCGCGCCTTCCGCGATGCGGCACTGCACCTGAAGGGCGACGAGCGCGATGAGCAAACCGCAATCGCACTGCTCGACATCGATTTCTTCAAGCGAGTCAACGATTCCCTCGGCCATGCCGCCGGCGACGAAGTGCTGATCGCATTTGCCGGAATCGCCCAGCGGTTGCTTCGCCGACGCGACGTCCTGGCGCGGGTTGGCGGCGAAGAATTTGCGATCCTTTTCCCTGGGCTCGACCAGGCGGCTGCCGCCAAGGTTTGCAACCGGATCCGCGGCGTGGTCGGACGCACCCCTTTCTGCACCGCGGGCGGGCATGTCGCCATCACCATCAGCGGCGGTGTCGCGACATTGGGCGCGGACGGCCTCGATGCGGCGCTGCGCCGGGCCGACAAGGCGCTCTACGATGCTAAGGCCAATGGCCGCGATTGCCTGGCGCTCGCCGCCTGATCGCGCTGACCCGGGCGGACGTCAGGCGAAGTTGAAGCTGATGCTCAATCGTTCGCTTTTGCCGCTGCCGGGGCGAACTTCGTGCCGCAGCCAACTCTCCCACAGCAGCAGCGTTCCAGCTTGAGGGGCAACCGAGATGAAGGACTGCAGCGGCTCGGGCGCATCGCCCCGGCGGGTCGGCGCGGCCATCATCATCGGTAGGCGCGGATCCTCGAAGCGGATCGCCCCCGACCCCGAAGGAATTTCAACATAGAGCGTACCCGACAGGATCGCATGGGGATGAAGATGTCCACCGTGAAGCCCACCGCCTTTCAACAGATTTACCCACAGGCTGTCGAGGCGCGGTTTGACGCTCCAGCCAAGCTCCACCGCAAAGGCTGCGGCTTGCTTGCGCAGGACCTTGGCAAGGTCGGCGAAGGCCGGGTCTCGCTGGGGCAGATCGTCGAGTGAGGCGTAGCTGGTGTAGCCGGCATAATGATGCTCGCGGCACCAGCGGCGACCGGCCCCGTCATCCCGGGCGAGCGTGCGGATGCTGTGGGCGAGTTCATCAAGTGCGATGGTCGCGCCCAATTGCGCCTCGAACAGCGAGGTGACGAAAAGGTGGCGGACGCTCATGGTCGCCGTGCGTGGCGCGCGGGAGAGCAATCCGCAAGGGGCGGTCGATTCATTGCCCCCGCCGGATCCAGATCTCGATCGTGCCGGCGCGCGCTGCGCGGCGATAATCGACCAGCAACGGGCGGACTTCGGGTTCGCGGCCGAGCCACGGCAGGTCCTCGATCTCGACCAGGATCACGTCCGGTCGGTTTGCCGCAATCTCGCTGGCAAGGACGTTGAGGTCTTCGCGATACCAGCGCTCGAGGCTCGCGCTCGGCCGCCTGCGCCCGCCCGCAGCGCGATAGCGAACGCCGGCGGCGGTGAAGAGCGCCGCGCGCGATCCGACCCAGCGTCCGTCGACCAGCCGCACGGCGGGATGGCCGGTGGCCAGTTCGGTGCCGAGGGTGATCATCGTCGGATTGGCTGGGGCGACGCTGCGCAGCGTCGCGACCAGTCCCGGCGGCGGACCAATGCGGGCGGTGCTTGCGACACTGCCGAGCGCGATCGACGCAAGCGCGATGTAGGTCAGGCGGCGGCGGTCGGCGGGCGCCGCTAGCGCCTCGATCGCGACGGCGACGATCAGCAACGCGACCGCGGGCAGAGCGTGGTTCCAATAGCCCTTGCCCTGGATGAGCGCGGCGATGGTGAAACCGAGCGCAGCAAGCGCCAGCATCGTCGCCAGCGTTCGCGGTCGGCTTCGCCGAAGCCACAGCAGGAGCATGGCCAGCGCGGCCGGGAACAGCACCACCGGCCCGGCGAGCAAGCGAGCCCAACGTTCGCGCATCGGAATGTAAAGTTCGGCGAGCATGTCGAGGCGTTCGAGATATGCGGGCGCAAACCACCAGATCGCGAGCGCGTAAAGCGCCACGACCGCGGCTGCTGCGGCGACCGCGATGGCGAACTGCCGCCACGCCCGCGAGCGCCACAAGGCGAGCAATGCGGGCGTTGCAACGGCCAGCACGAAATGCGGTTTGATGACCATGATCAGGCCGCTCGCTACCCCTGCTGCGACCGCCGCCCGCAGGGTTATCGCCCGTCGTTCGGCAACCAGAGCGAGTAACACGCTAAGCGGTAGCGCCAGCAGCAACGCGACATGCTCGCGTTGGGCGAACAGGCCGGCAGGGAGGATGAGGGTCACGAACCCCAAAGCGGCGGCGAAGATGACCGATGGCGGCGGCTCGGCCAGGCGCCGCGCCAAACGCAGCGTCAGCGCCGACGACAGCAGCGCGAGCATTATGGCGATGCCGACGATCATCGCTTCGGGCCGAAGTCCCAGCGAATGAGCCAGTGCAACTTGCGGCAGGTAGAGCCAGACCGACGCCGGCGGATTGACCTCGAACACATCGACGTAAAGCCGTTGCCCGGCCAAGACCCGTTCGCTGACCGTAATCAGCCAGCTGACGTCGGCATCGACCGGAATGAACAAGGCTTGGCCGACAAGTGCGATCAGCGCACACAGGCCGAGGATCAGCCACGGGGCCATCGTGCTGCGGTGGAGGCGGGCGGCGGGGTCCATCGTCGGCCAGTGGTGGCGCATCTTTCGACAAAGGAACAGGGCGCGCTGCAAGCGGCGTGGACAGCGCCGGGAAGCGACACTAGCGTTCGCTTCGTTTGTCGGTGTTCAGGGGTTCCAACGATGCGTCATTGGCTGTTGCTTTCAAGTTCATTGCTGACGGCCATTGCGCTGGCCCCCGCAACCGCGGCCACGCCGCGCCCGAAGGCACCGGTCGCGGCGGCCGAGAAGTCATTATTCGCGATCGCCGCCGATCGCGATAGCGGCAAGATCATCGCGACTTTCCCCAAGCCCGCCGCCGACGGCATCGCCGGCCGCTACATCTACGTCTCGCAACTCGAAAGCGGGATCGGATCGGCGCCCTTGGCGATGGACTTCAGCCAGAATTCGGGGGGCCGGCTGCTGGTCTTCCGCCGCGTCGGCAAGAAGGTCGTCGCCGAAGTCGAGAACCCCAGGTTCATCGCCAGCTCCGCCGACACCGCGGGCCAGGCGGGGATCGCGCGCGATTTCGCCCGCTCGGTGATCTGGACCGGCGATGTCGTCAAAACCAATGCCGACGGCAGCTTCACCGTCGACCTCGCTTCGTTCGCCGCCCGCGACGATCTTGGCATCGGACAGGGGCTCAAGGACAGCAAGGCCGGTGATTATGCCTTGGCTGCCGACCTCAGCGTCGCCGACCCGGCATCGGTCAGGGCCTTTCCGCGCAATGTCGAGATGAGCGCCACGCTGACCTTTCGCGCGAGTGAGCCGGGCGCCGAGCTGCGCAATATCCTGCCAGCCGCCAATCTGTCGGTCCGCGTTCGCCATTCGCTGATCGAGCTGCCCAAGGCCGGCTATGTGCCGCGCACCGACCTTTATGGCTATGCCATCGCCCAGCAGGTTCTCGATGCCTCGGCGCCACTCGGCCAGCCGATGTTCAAGGATGTCGTGCTGCGCTTTCGACTGGCGAAGAAAGACCCTTCCGCGGCGAGATCTGAAGTCGTCGACCCGATCGTTTTCTACATCGATCCGGCGGCGCCGCAGCCGGTTCGCCAGGCGCTGGTCGACGGCGTCGGCTGGTGGAGCGAGGCGTTCGATGCGGCCGGGTTGGTCAACGCTTTTCAGGTACGCGAACTCCCCGTCGGGGCCGATCCGCTCGACGTCCGTTACAATGTCGTCAATTGGGTCAATCGAGCGACTCGCGGTTGGTCCTATGGCGGGATGGTGGCGGACCCGCGCACCGGCGAGAGCATCAAGGGCGGGGTCGTGTTGGGTTCGCTCCGCGTGCGCCAGGACATCCTCATCTTCCAGGCGCTGGTCGGCGCTAATCTGACCGGCACCGGCGACCCCAATGACCCGATCACGGCGGCGCTTGCGCGGATTCGCCAGCTTGGCGCGCACGAGGTCGGCCACGCGCTCGGTTTCCAGCACAATTTCGCGTCGAGCACGCAGGACCGCTATTCGGTGATGGACTATCCGCCGCCGCGCATATCCTTCGATGGCGGCGCGATCGGCATCGCCGACGCCTATGGCAAGGGCATCGGCATTTGGGACAAGTTCCTAGTCGCTTATGTCTATGGCGCGATGACCGACCGCGAGGCCGCGCCAATTGTCGCCGATGCGCGCCGCCGTGGCCTGCGCTTCGTTGCCGACAGCAATGCCCGCCCCAATGGCAGCGGCCATCCCGAGGGTGGCATTTGGGACGATGGCGCAAACCCCATCGCCGAATTGTCGCGAGTCAGCGCGATCCGCCGCGCGGCACTCAATCGCTTTGGCTATAATTCGGTCCCTGCGGGGGCTCCGGCAAGCGAGCTTCGCCGCGCCTTTGTGCCGGTCTGGTTGCTCGACCGCTATCAGGTCGAGGCGGCGGCCAAGTCGCTTGGCGGGGTCGATTATGCGTTCGCACTGGCCGGGGAAGCCCCGGTCGCACGGGTCGTGCCGGCGGCGCAGCAGCGGGCCGCGCTTGGCGCCTTGCTGGCGACGCTCGATGAAGCGGCGCTGACTGTGCCGGCGCATTTGCTGCCGATGTTGACCAGCGGCTCGGGCGACGACGATTACCAAAGCATGGTCGATCAATTGCCGACCGCCGGGCGCGATATGTTCGATCCCTTGAAAGCGAGCGAGATCGGCGCGGTGCAGACCTTGAACGCCATGCTCGACCCCGCGCGGCTCAACCGCCTGGCGGCGCAAAATGCCGCCGATCCCGGGGTGCCGTCGCCGCTTGGGGTCGCGGATTCGATCCTTGGCCGGGTGATGGGCGGCAATAGCGCGGTCCAGCGGCGGATCGCGACCACCGCAGTGCTGGCGATTGCCCGCGCTGCTCGGTCGTCGTCGCTGTCGCCGGCGGTAGCGCTTCAGCTCGATGCGCGGCTAATCCGGCTGGCCGATCAGCTGGAGCGGGCCAAGGGCGGCAGCGAATGGGGCGATTGGGAGCACGGCCTGGCGGCGCTGCTCAAGGACCGCGAGGCATTGGACAAGGCCATCGCCGATCCGGCGCGGCTGCCTCAGGTCCCGCCGGGAATGCCGATCTAGTCGGCGGCATCCTGCTGGCGACGCGCGACGTCGCTCATAAAGCGCGCGTCGTCGCCTTTGGCGAGCCATTCGGCTTCCGAGGCGATCGCGACGAGCATGTCGCTGAGCGCTTCGAATTCGGCCTTGTGGTAATTGCCAAGGACATAGCCACTGACCTTGTCCTTGTGCCCGGGGTGACCGATGCCCAAGCGGACGCGGCGAAAGTCGGGGCCGAGCGCGGCATTGATCGAGCGCAGGCCATTATGTCCCGCAAGCCCGCCGCCCGTGCGCGCCTTGACCTTCATCGGCGTGAGATCGAGCTCGTCGTGGAAGACGGCGAGGTTGGAGACCTCAAGCTTGTAAAATTTGAGCGCCTGCTGAACCGCGTCGCCGCTATCGTTCATATAGGTCTGCGGCTTTGTCAGGACGATCTTCTCGCCGCCGATCCGGCCTTCGCTGACGAGGCTTCGGAATTTCTTGGTCCACGGCCCAAAATCATGAGTCGCGGCGATCACTTCGACGGCCATGAAGCCGACGTTGTGGCGGTGAAGTTTGTAGGTATCGCCCGGATTGCCGAGCCCGGCCCAGATCTGCATCGCGGCCCCTCCTAGCGAACGGCGGACAAAAAGAAACCGCCCACCCGGTGGGTGAGCGGCTCTTTTGTCCGGTCGAACGCGAGCAGGGAAGGGCGCTTAGCCCTCCTTGCCGCTGTCGCTGTCGCCGTCGCCAGCGCCGTCGCCTTCGGCTTCGTCGCCAACGGTTGGGACATCGCCAGCTTCAGGGGCTTCGTCTTCCGACTCTTCCGACTTCATCGCCGACGGGGCGACGAGCGTTGCGACGGTGAAGTCGCGGTCGGTGATGGCCGGGGTCGCGCCCTTGGGCAGCGGGATCGAGCTGATGTGGATCGAATCGCCGATTTCGAGGCCGGTGACGTCGATGTGCAGCTCTTCCGGGATGTGCGCAGCATCGCAGACCAGCTCGATTTCGTGCTGGACGACGTTGAGAACGCCGCCGCGCTTGAGGCCCGGCGAGTCTTCTTCGTTGTCGAAGCGCACCGGAATCGCGACCGTCACCTTGGTGTGTTCGCCGATGCGCAGGAAATCGAGGTGAATGGGCCGGCTCGACACCGGGTGGAAGTCGATCGCCTTGGGCAGCGTGCGGTGCGGCTTGCCGGCGACGTCGATCATCACGACGGTATTCATGAAGTGGCCAGTGCTCAGCATCTTGGCCAGCAACTTTTCTTCGACGTGAATCGAAAGCGGCTCTTTCTTTTCGCCATAAATCACGGCGGGGACCCGTCCATCACGACGCAATGCACGGGAGGCTCCCTTGCCAGCCCGGTCGCGTGTTTCGGCGGGCAGCGTCAGCTGTTCGCTCATTGTATCTAACTCCGATTGATCAAAACCTCCGTCACGCCTCCAGGGATGACCATGACGGAAGGTGTGCGCCCCTAGTCCACCGGGCGCGCAAACGCAAGTTGGCCCGCGTTGAACGGTGGGCAATTACTGGATGCGACGGACCTTGAGGCCGCGCTTTTGCAGTTGCTCGATGACCGAGCCGCGGCCAGCCAAATGGCCCGCGCCGACCGCCACCAGCACCGTGCCCGGCTTGCCCAGCCGCTCGCCGACCCAATTGGCCCAATGCGTGTTGCGTTCGACGATGATGTGTTTGCCCAGTTCCGGCGAATCGGCGAGATCCTGGTTGAAGGCCTTGGCGATGGTCTTGACGTCGCCCGCCGCCCAGGCGCTGAGCATGTTGTCGAACACGTCCTGGACGCTCTTACCCTGCTCGGTCGCGCCTTCGAGCAGCGCGCGTTGAGCGGATTCGGGCAAGCGATCGAAATATCCGAACTGCTCGACATTGGTTTCAAGCTCGCCGATCGCTTTGCCCTTGGCGCCGAATTCGCCGCGCAGGACGGTTTCGACCCCGGCGCTGATTTCGACCCCCAAATCCTTGAACTGGCCGCCCAGCAGCAGGATCGCCGCCGCCCATGTCTCCATCCCGTCAAGCGATTTGGCGGGAAAGCCGCTGCGCTTGACCGCGGCGTCGAGCGCAGCGCGCTTGGCCGGCGGAACCCGCTCGGTCAGCGGCGGCAAGCCGGCGGTGAACGCCAGGCTGGAGATCGCTGCCATGACCCGCGATGGGTCTTTTTCATCGACAATCGTCTCGACCACCAATTGGTCGGCGCTGGCGACGGCGCCGTCGAACACGGGCGATCGCCAGGTCATCGCCGGTGGGAGCAAATGAATCGTTCCGAACAAATAAACTGTCGTGTCGCGGTCGCTAACCGCCCACAGCGCCGGCCGGGCCGCGGTTGGGACTTTTGCTGCGGTCGGCGCAGCAGCCATCGCCATTGCCGCAAGGCCCGCCCCAAGTCGCCGCATCCACTGCTTCAAACCCATAAAATCCTCATTCTGCGCCGCCGCTTTCGAGCCTTGCTAGCCGCGCCACCCTTAACGGCGACTTGCCCCTTTCGCCCCCATCGGCCAAAGCCGCGCCCGAAATGCTGAGCTTCCAAGACCTTATTTTGACCCTGCACCATTATTGGGCCGAGCAGAGCTGTGTCATCCTTCAGCCCTATGACATGGAGATGGGGGCGGGCACCTTCCACCCCGCAACCGTGTTGCGGGCGTTGGGGCCGCAGTCGTGGCGCGCGGCCTATGTCCAGCCGTGCCGTCGGCCGACCGATGGCCGCTATGGCGAAAACCCCAACCGGTTGGGGGCCTATTACCAATATCAGGTGGTGCTCAAGCCGAGCCCGCCCGATTTGCAGGCGCTTTATCTCGGCAGCCTCGCAGCGATCGGCATCGACCCGCTCAAACACGACATCCGCTTTGTCGAGGACGATTGGGAAAGCCCGACTTTGGGCGCCTGGGGCCTTGGCTGGGAAGTGTGGTGCGACGGCATGGAAGTCACGCAATTCACCTATTTCCAGCAGGTCGGCTGGTTCGAATGCAAGCCAGTGACAGGCGAGCTGACGTATGGGCTCGAGCGGCTGGCGATGTACATCCAGGGCGTCGACAATGTCTTCGACCTCAAGTTCAACGATGCCGGGGTGACCTATGGCGACGTGTTTCTGGAAAATGAGCGCGAAATGTCCGAATATCATTTCGAGATCGCGGACACCGAGGCGCTGTTCGATCTGTTCAAGAAATCGGTCGCCGAATGCCAACGCTGCCTCGATGCCAAACTGCCGATCCCGGCCTATGAACAAGCGATCAAGGCCAGCCACAGCTTCAACACCCTGCAAGCGCGCGGCGTGATCAGCGTCGCCGAGCGCGCCGCCTTCATCGGCCGCGTCCGCGATCTCGCCAAAGCCGCCTGCGCCGCCTGGCTGGAGAAGGTGAAGTGATCCTCCCCGAACCGGGGAGGGGGACCGCGCCCGCAGGGCGTGGTGGAGGGGGCGGCTCGCTGCGCCAGCCCGCGGTCTATATCGCGCGCAAACTGCGGCGCGAATTGTCCCTTCCCGAAGGGTTGCTGTGGCGCGAGCTGCGCGGAAAGAAGCACGGGTTCAAGGTCCGGAGCCAGCATCCGATCGGTCCTTACGTGGTGGATTTCTATGTTGCCGATGCCGCGTTAGTGATCGAAATCGATGGCGAGGCCCACAATCGTGATAATCGGCCCCATCGAGATGCCGTGCGCGACACCTATCTTGAGCGGCATGGCTGCCGAATCGTTCGTTTTGCAGCAGCCGATCTATTGTCGGACCTGGAGAGGGTACTCGCGATCATCGCTGCAGAGCTGACCAACCCCCTCCACCATCCTGCGGATGGTCCCCCTCCCCGGGCCAGGGAGGATTTTTGATGGCTGACTTCCTGCTTGAGCTTTTGTCGGAGGAAATTCCGGCGCGGATGCAGGCCAAGGCGCGCAACGATTTGGCGCGTTTGTTCGCGGAGGCGTTGGACGGCGCGGGACTAAGTCACGGCGTCGTGACTGCGTTTTCGACACCGCGGCGGCTGGCGCTGATCGTTCGCGACGTCGCGCCTGAAACCGCTGCAGTCAGCGAGGAAGTGAAGGGGCCGCGGACCAGTGCGCCGCCGCAAGCGCTCGAGGGCTTCCTGCGCAAGACCGGGCTTAGTCAGGACCAGCTCGAGGACCGCGATGGCGTTTATTTCGCGGCCATCGACAAGCCCGGGCAAGGCGCGGCGGCGGTCATCGCCGACGCCGTCGCCAAGATTATCGCCGACTTCCCCTGGCCCAAGTCGATGCGCTGGGGCCCGGAATCGGCAAATGGGGCCGACTTGCGCTGGGTCCGCCCGCTGCACTCGATCGTCGCTTTGCTGGGCGCGGAGATTGTTGCGGTCGACGTCGCGGGTGTGTCGGCCGGCGCGGCGACTTTTGGCCACCGCTTCCACCACCCGGGGCCGATCACCATCGGCGGTGCACATGATTATGCCGAGAAGCTGCGCGCCTGCCACGTCATCATCGACCACAACGAACGCGAGGCGATCATTCGCTCGGGCGCCGCGCGCGCTGCGCTCGACATGGGCCTGACCCTGATCGAGGACGAAGGCCTTGTGGTCGAAAATGCGGGTCTGACCGAATGGCCCGTGCCGTTGCTCGGCCAGTTCGACCCCGACTTCCTCGACGTGCCGCGCGAAGTGATCGTGCTGACGATGCGCACCAACCAGAAGTATTTCGCCTGCGCGGGCGACGATGGCGGGCTTGCCCCGGCGTTTGTGTGCACCGCGAATATCGATGCCAATGACGGCGGCGCGGCGATTATCGACGGCAACCGCAAGGTCCTCGCCGCGCGCCTCGCCGACGCGCGCTTCTTCTGGGAGCAGGACCTCAAGGTGCCACTCGACGAGCAGGCAAAGAAACTCGACGGCATCGTCTTCCACGAAAAACTCGGCACCGTCGCCGACAAGGTCGAGCGCGTGGCGAAACTCGCCCGCTGGCTGGTCGAGGAAGGGATTGTCACCTCCCCCCTACCGCTTGCGGGAGGGGCCGGGGGTGGACCTGCCACACCGGACAATGCCCCTCCCACCGCTAACCCCTCCCGCAAGCGGGAGGGGAATTTGGCCGACCAGGCCGAACGCGCGGCGCGCTTGGCCAAGGCCGACCTCGTCACCGGAATGGTCGGCGAATTCCCCGAATTGCAGGGCGTAATCGGCGGTTATCTAGCCGCAGCCCAGGGCGAGCCAAGCGCAGTCGCAGACGCCATCCGCGATCACTACAAGCCGGTCGGGCAGGGCGACGACGTGCCAACCGCGCCGGTGACCGTGGCGGTGAGTTTGGCGGACAAGCTGGATACGTTGGCGGGCTTCTTCGCTTTCGAAATGCCGCCGACGGGATCGAAAGATCCTTTTGCTCTTCGGCGGGCCGCGCTTGGGCTCATCAGCTTGATTGCCGAGAATGGCCTTCACCTTAGAGTGGTCGAAGCTTTTAGCGATGCCCAAGACGCGTTTGCCGCGAATGAGGAAGAAAGTGTCTCCTTCGGCATCAGCGTGAATCATTTCGAGGACTTCCTGGCCGACCGCCTCAAGGTTCAGCAGCGCGAGGCGGGGGTTCGCCACGATCTGATCGATTCAGTGTTCGCGCTTGGCGGTGAGGATGACCTTGTCCGCTTGCTGGCGCGGGTGAAGGCGCTTCAGGGGTTTGTGGAAACGGAGGAGGGGGCAAATCTCCTCGCTGGGTTCAAGCGGGCGGCGAATATCCTCAAGAAGGAGGGGTGGGGCGCGGACCGTCACCCTGAACACGGTCAGCATGACGGCATTGAACCCGCGGAGCAGGCGCTGACCGACGCCTTGGACGCTGCCGAGCCCAAAGCTACAGCCGCCATCGACGCCGAAGACTTTACCGCCGCAATGACCGCGCTGGCGTCGCTGCGGGCACCGATCGATGCGTTCTTCGAAAATGTGAAGGTCAATGCTGACGATGCGGGGGTCCGCGCTCGCCGCCTCGCGCTGCTCGCCCGCTTCCGCGACGCCGTCAATCGCGTCGCGGACTTCTCGAAAGTCGAGGGTTAGGCCTTAGACTTCGCGGCGGTCGTCGATGCCGTCGCCGTCGATGTCGATCTTCTTGGGATCGGCATTGACCAATCCTTGATCGCGGTCAGCAATGCCGTCGCCATCGCGATCGATGGTGGTGGCGGTGCGGCTGCGGTCCTTGACCGCCGCGTCGCGCAGGCTGTCGCGTTCGCGCCATTCGCGCTCGGTTTCGCCGTGGGTGCGCTCGAGCGTCTCGCGCCGGGTGATCTCGTCATAATAGCGGGTCTTCCACTTCTTGCGCCCGCCAGCGGTCATGAACAGGCCGACCATCAGGCCGAGCAGGAAGACCAGTGCGTAGATGATCCAGACATTGGGATCCTGAGAAATTTGCATTGCATGTGCCCCGCGTTTGGTTGTGCCGTAGCACAATTACGCGCGGGGGGTGCGATGCGTTCCTTAGGTCGTCGGCGAGGGCGCCTTAACGGTTGAGGAAATTGTCCGAGATGGCGCAGGCCGCCGGGCCGAGAATGACGATGAACAGCACCGGCAGAATGAACAGAATCAGCGGGATAGTCATGATCGCCGGCAGGCGTGCGGCCTTTTCTTCGGCGCGCATCATCCGTTCGTTGCGGAATTCGGCCGACAGGACGCGCAATGCGCTGGCCAGCGGGGTGCCATATTTCTCGGTCTGGATCATGGTCGTCACGACCCCGCGAACGGCTTCCAGATCAACCCGGTTGGCGAAGTTCTCGAACGCCATCCGGCGCTCGTTGAGAAAGCCCAGTTCGATCGCGGTGAGGCCGAATTCGTCGCCCAGTTCGGGATAGGCCTTGCCAAGCTCGCGCGCGACCCGGCCGAAGGCGGCATCGACGGTGAGGCCGGCCTCGGCACAAATGACGAGCAGGTCGAGCGCGTCGGGCAGGCCCTTCTGGATCAACTTCGAACGCTTGGTGATCTTGTTCTTGAGCCAGATGTCGGGCGCCTTGTACGACAGCACAAGAGTGCCGGCGACGGTGCCATAACGGCGCAGGAACGACCAATCTGGCCAGTAATCGAAGCCGTAGATCAGGGTCACCGCAATCCCGCCGAACACGACCGGCACGACGAAACGCGCGAAAATGACGAAGAAGGCCAGGTCCTTGGAGCGGATGCCGGCTTGCATCAGCTTCGTCTGGGTCTTCTTGAGTTGGTCGTCCTGAAGCATCTTGAACCGAGTCAGGATGCCGCGGACACGATCCGCCGCCTGGTTGCGGTTGGTCAACTTCTTGCGCTTGTTGGTCGAGGCGACGATGCCAGCCTTCAATTGCTCGCGGCGCTCGTTGAGCGCTTTCACTCGGCGCACCATCGGGTCGCGGACCGTCAGCGCAGTGTAGATCGCGAAGAACACCGCCAGGGTCGCCGCGCCAGTCATCATGGTCGCGATCCAGACGATATCCATCCCAAGGAAGCTGGGGCCGGAAACGGGTGCTTGTTGCATGTTGAGTTCCTAAGCCCCCGTCAGATCTCGAAGCTGACCATCTTGGACATGATAAAGCCCCCGATCGCCATCCACATGAAACCACCGAAACC